>NZ_CP107942.1:11128570-11433213 GCF_036053395.1 Actinoplanes sp. NBC_00393
CGGCAAACCGGACGTGGTGACCGATCTGGAGCATCTGATCGGCGGTTCGGGCAGCTCGGCCGGCGACCGGTTGCAGCTCCCGCCGGACGCGTCCGGCGCCGAGTTGTCGGCGGCCGCCGGGCAGGCGCTGACCCGCTGGCAGCGGCGCGCGGAGAATCCGATGACCACGTACGAGATGGCCGTCGCGGCCCGGGTGGCGGTGCGCTCCTGCGAGGGGCTGCTCGCCGGTCTGGGGCAGTCGCGATGAGCTCAGCCCAGGGTCTCGGTGTCCGGCTCGTCGTCGTCCCCGTCGCCGTCCACCCATTCCTCGTCCGCCGCGATGTCCAGCGCGATCGGGTCGGCGCCGAGCTCGAGCTCGAGGAATTCGTCGGTCTCCGTGATGTCGTCGCCGCCGGGCAGGTCCACCTCGGTGGTCTCCACCGCCGGTTCGGCGTCGGTTCCGGTGCCGAAGTCCAGGGGAGTGCCGGGGTCGGTGTCGTCGAACCCGCCGGTCACCGGCGTGAGCTCGTCGATGTCGCCGGGCTCGGCGCCGGCCGGTGCGGTGGCCAGCAACTCCAGCCAGCCCGTCTCGTCGCCGGTCCCGTCCGCCGCGCCGACCACGCTGTGCGCCGTCACGTACGGCGCCAGGTGCTCGGCCACCTCGGCGGGCGCGGTGTCCGCGTAACTGACCACCGCCTCGGCGACCAGGTCGTCCGGCAGGGCGTGGCCCTGGTCGCGCAGCAGGTCGGCCGGGTCGCCGGTGGCGTTTCCGGCGCCGGTGAGGTCGGCGAACACATCGCGGAGGGGACGGGCGGGTTCCATGTACCTACCTTATGAGCGCCGAGCCCCGGATCGTCTCGGGGAATTCCCCCGCAGGACCCCCCTTCAACGACGACTACCTACGGAGCGAATCCGATGTACGCACTCGGCATAGACCTGGGGACCACCTTCACCGCCGCCGCCACCTGGCGCGACGGCCACGCCGAGATCGTCCCGCTCGGCAGCCGCGGCGCCGCCATCCCGTCGGTGGTGCTGCTGCGCGACGACGAGACGTTCCTGACCGGTGAGGCCGCCAACCGGCGCGGACTGACCGAACCGAACCGGGTCGCCCGCGAGTTCAAGCGGCGGATGGGGGACACCACGCCGATCCTGCTGGGTGGCGTACCCCAATCGGCGGAAGCCCTGGCGGCGCGCATGCTGCGTGCGGTGGCCGACCAGGTGATCGGCCGCGAAGGCGGCCCGCCGTCGGCGACCTGCGTGTCCTACCCGGCCAACTGGGGTCCCTACAAGACCGACCTGATGCGCCAGGCCGTGCGGATGGCCGACCTGGCCGGACCGGTGACCTACACGACCGAGCCGGAGGCGGCCGCGGTCAGCTACGCGCAGCAGCAGCGCATCGAGCCCGGCGCGATCGTCGCCGTCTACGACCTGGGTGGCGGGACGTTCGACGCTGCGGTGCTGCGCAAGACCGGCATCGGCTTCGACATCCTGGGCCGTCCGGAAGGCATCGAACGGCTCGGCGGCATCGACTTCGACGCCGCGGTCTTCAACCACGTGCGGACCGCGCTCGGCAGCAAGCTCGCCGAGCTCGACGAGGAGGACTCGGCCGCGATCGCCGCGGTCGCCCGGCTGCGCGAGGAGTGTGTCGAGGCCAAGGAGGCGCTCTCCTCGGACACCGACACCTCGATCCCGGTGCTGCTGCCGAACGTCGTCACCGAGGTACGCCTGACCCGCTCCGAACTGGAGGCCATGGTCCGGCCCGCGCTCTACGGCTCGGTCGAGGCGCT
This sequence comes from Actinoplanes sp. NBC_00393, assembly GCF_036053395.1. NCBI lineage: Bacteria > Bacillati > Actinomycetota > Actinomycetes > Micromonosporales > Micromonosporaceae > Actinoplanes > Actinoplanes sp. NBC_00393. Next base: position 11,130,337 of record NZ_CP107942.1, read on the forward strand.
GAAACGCGCGATCCGGTCCGCCGACTGCGCCCCGGAGCAGCTGCACTCGATCCTGCTGGTCGGCGGCTCCTCCCGGATGCCGATCGTGGCGCAGATGGTGACCGCCGAGTTCGGCCGGCCGGTGGCGGTCGACGCGCACCCGAAGCACGCGGTGGCGCTCGGCGCGGCCTGGCTGGCCAGCGGCACGCCGGAGCAACAGCAGCAGCCGGCCGCCGGCACGGCGCCGTTCCGCGCCGCAGCATCGGTTCCGGCAGCCCCGCCGCCCCCGCCCCCGGCTCCGGTAACGGATCGAACAGCGGTCGTCTCGCCGCCTCCCGCGCAGTCCATTCCGCGGCCGGTTCCGCCGCCGGCCCGGCCGGTCTCGGTTGCGCCGGTCGCCTCCGGGGTGGCTTCGGTGCCCTCGGGCCCGCCGCCGCGGCCCGCGCCCACCGCCCGGCCTGCCGGGGGCTCGCGCAAGAAGAAGCGCATCCTCGCCGGCACCGCACTCGCGCTGGCCGTCATGCTCGGCGCCGCCGGCGTCGCCTACGCCCAGTACGGCGGCCGCGACGACAGCGGCAAGCAGCTCACCGGCGCCGGGGCGAGCACCGCGCCGAGCGTCGCCGTGAGCCAGGCGCCGGCCGACGAGCAGTGCACCGACGAGATCAAGGCGAACAAGCGGTGGGTCTGCCTCACCTCCGCGGTGATCGCCGACGGCAAGCTGACCGTCGCCTACGAGGTCGACTACGCCGGCTCGAAACCGGATGTGAACGGCGGCTACCACCTGCACGTGTACGGCGGCGACGGCGAGTACCCGCCGGACCACGCGATGGGCTCGCACGCGGCCAAGAGCGAGCAGGGCGAGTGGTACGTCGAGGACGACGAACCGTCCGTGCTGGGCACCGGCGAGGACCGGTTCGTCCGGGCGATCGGCGACTCGGCGAAGGTGTGCGCCCGGATCGCGCTCGCCGGGCACGGTCTGGTGCAGGACGACGACTCCGGCTACCGGACCGGCAACTGCGTGCCGATCACCCGGAAGTGACGCGGTGCAGCAGGAGCCAGGCGTCCGCCGGGAACAGGGTCTGCGCCAGCCGCCAGGTGAGCCGTGAGTAGTAGGGGCGGGCTTCGGTCGTACCGATGATCCGGGGTTGATCCACCGGGTGGTCGACGCCCCGCCAGCGGATGGTGCAGCCGCCCGCGGCCTGCACGTTGCGCACCCAGTTGGTGCCGGCGCCCCAGGGCAGGTTGATCACGAAGGTGTCCGGGGTGGCGGTCACCGCGATCGGTACGGCCAGCGCGCGCCCGCTCTTGCGGCCGCGATGGTGCACCACGGCCCAGATCGGGAACCAGCGCCGGCCGGCCAGCACGCGGACAGCGGGGGCGGTGGCGCGGGCCATCCGCCATGAGGTGTTCGCCGGTGCAGTCATGCGGTCGATCGTCCACCGCCGGCGTCCGGTGCGGCTATGGCGGAATTCCGCTATCCCGGGGTGCCGCGCAGGGCGTACGCCACCGCGTCGGTGCGGCCGCGCGCGCCGATCTTGCGGTAGAGATTGGCCAGGTGGCGCTCCACGGTGTGCACCGCGATGCCCAGCCGCCGGGCGATCTCGGTGTTCGAGTCGCCGGCCGCCAGCAGTTGCAGCACCTCCTGCTCGCGGGGAGTGAGCCCGGTGCTGTCCAGCGCCGGGCGGTGCACCCGCCCGGTCGTCACGAAGTCGGTGACCAGCCGCAGATCGGTCGCCGCGTCCTCGACGAACAGGGTGGGCGTCGATCCGGGCCGCTCCACGAGCCGGGCGTCCGGCAGCCCGTCGGTCATCCGCCGGAACACCTCGACCGGTATCTGCTGCTCACCCTGCCGATGCAGAACCAGGGTGGGCGCACGCACCCGCGCGAGCTCGCCGGTGACATCGATGTGCCGGGCCGCGTCGAACCAGGCCCTGGCCACCGGCGCGGTCGTCGCGGTCCGGAACGCCTCCGCGGTCCACCGCCCTGACGGCGCCGAGTCCCAGCCCAGCCAGGCCGTCGCGGCGGCGTCGGCGAACAGCGACCAGTCCTGGTCGACCAGCGACAGCAGCGCCTGCGTCTGAGCCGGCCCCATGGCCTCGCGCAGCCGCGGCGAGCCACCGAACAGGACCATCCGCTCCACCCGGCTCGGCTCGCGCGCCGCGAACGCGATCGCTGTCGTCACCGAGTGGTAGTAGCCCAGCAGCGACGCGCGCTGAATGCCGGCGGCGTCCAGCACCGCCCGGAGATCCCGCAGGTGGGCGTCGACGCCGAGGTCGTCCAGGTCGATCCGCCGGTCGGAGCTGCCGGTGCCGCGGCCGTCGTAGAGCACCACGGTCAGATTCCGGGCCAGGCCGAGATAGGCGGCGCGGAACGCCGGGATCCGCCACTGCGCCACGATGTTGCTCAGCGAGGGCATCCAGACCAGCACCGGACCCTGGCCGAAGACCTGATAGCCCAGCGTCACACCGTCGTCGGTGCGGGCGAGGCGTACCTCGGGCCGGCTCTCCACCCGGCCAGTATCGCCGACGTCATCCCGCGCGGGTGAGGACAGTCCGGCGAGCGCCGGGCAGGCTCGCAGCCATGCCCACTGTCGCAGGTGGTCACCCGAGATGACCCTGATCCGTACGCGCGTGACGGACGCCGACCTCGACCGGATGGTCGGCCGGCTCTTCCTCGACACCCGCCGTCAGCGCACCGCGTTCTGGGTGCTCCTGGTGCTCGCCGCGGTCATCGCGACCGCCGGAGTGGTGGCCGACTCGGACGCCACGGTGATCGGCGCGATGATCGTCGCCCCGTTGATGACGCCGATCCTGGGCACCGGCTTCGGTCTGGTCCTCGCCGAGCGGCGGCACATCGTGGGAAGCGTCCTGCTCGTCGTCGCCGGCGCCGTGGTCGTCATCGTGATCGGTTACGTCCTCGGGCTGCTCGTGCCCGGCCCGATCGTGGCGGACACCAACTCCCAGGTAGCCTCCCGCGTGCACCCCGAGCTCATCGACCTGGTCGCCGCGCTCGCCACCGGCGCGGTCGGCGCCTTCGCGCTGGTGCGCTCGGACGTCTCGGACACCCTGCCCGGGGTGGCCATCGCGATCTCGCTGGTGCCGCCGCTGGCCGTGGTGGGCCTGACCCTGGAATCGGGTGCTCCCGGTCAGTCCGCGGGCGCGTTGCTGCTGTTCGCCACGAACGTCGCCGCGATCGTCGCGACCGCCACGGCCGTGCTGATCGGCTACCGGGTCCGCGCGGCGGCGGAGGCGGTGGGCCGGCCGGTGGGCCGGCTGCGCCCGCTGACCCTGGCCGTCATCGGGCTGGTCGTGGTCCTGGTCGCGATCCCGTTGACGATCAGCAGCGCCCAGGTGATCCGCGACCAGTCGATCGTCTCCACCGCGCAGCCGGTAGCCGAACGCTGGGCCCAGTCCCAGTCCTGGAGCGTCGTCGACGTCACGATGCAGCAGGGGGTGCTGCAGGTGGCGGCGGTCGGGCCGCCACCGAGCGCCGACCCCTCGACGCTGCGCCAGGCGCTGAACGACGCCGGTCTCGCCGACGTCCCGGCCCGCGTGTCCCTGGTGGTCGGCGGCTTCCGCGACCTCCCGGCCTGAGTCACGCGGGGTTCGGCACCGCTGGGTCACGCGGGGTCCGGCACCGCTGGGTCACGCGGGGTCCGGTATCGCTGGGTCACGCGGGGTCCGGTATCCCTGGGTCACGCGTGGTCCGGCACCTCTGAGTCACGTGCGGTCCGGCGCCCCGGAGGAGAGCAGCATGGTGGCGCCGGCCGCGTAGTCGGCCGGCGTGGTAGCGGTGCCGAGGATCTGGTGCTGCAGGATAAAGCCCTGCACCAGGCTCAGCATGGCGGCGCCGACGTCCTCCGGCACGGCGTCCGGCGGCAGGTTGCCGGCCGCCTGCCAGCGGCGGGCCACCTCGGCGCAGTGCCCGCGCAGCCGGTGGAACGCGCCGCCGACCCGCTCGCGCAGCTCGGGGTTGCGCAGCGCCTCGGCCCAGACTTGCAGGGCGATGCGGGTCAGGTCCTGACCGGTGACCGGGTCGTTCATGGCGCGCCCGACGACGCCGTTCACCATGTTTGTCACCGCTTCGGCGGGTGACGGGGTGGCGTTGTCGGCCAGCAGGCGGACGAACACCTCGTCCGCCGTGCCGATGACGGTTTCGGCGACCGAGCCGATGATCTCCTCCTTGCTGCGGAAGTAGCTGTACACCGCCCCGGCCGACATCCCGGACGTGCGGATGATGTCGGCCATCGAGGTGGCGTGGAACCCCTCCTTGGCGAAGCAGGCCGTCGCCGCAGCGAGGATCTCGGCGCGGCGGTTGGCGCGGTGCTCGGAGGAAACGCGTGGCATGGCTCTCAGCTTAAAAGCGAACGTTCGTTCTTGACAACGTCCCGCGCGGCGGCGCACGCTGGTTAAAACGAACAACCGTTTTATTTTGGGGGAGTAGACATGGCCGCATCCAAGTCGTCCTGGCCCGAAGTGGCCGCGGTGGTCGGCCTGCTGACGGTGATCATCAGCGTGCTGCTGACCGCCTTCGCCTGGCCGGCCGTGCGTTCCTCGGTGCACGACGTGCCGATCGCCGTGGCCGGCCCGGCCGCCGCAACCGGGCAGGTCACCGCGGCTCTGGAGCAGCGCATGCCCGGCGCCTTCGACGTCACCCTGGTCGCGGACAGCGCCGCCGCCGAGGCCGCGATCCTCGACCGCGAGGTGTACGGCGCGATCGACCTCAGCACCGGCAAGCCGCAGGTCCTCATCGCCTCCGCCGCCAGCGCCTCGGTCGCCCAGGCCTTGCAGCAGGTGGCCACCGGCCTGGCCCAGGCCGCCCCGGGCCCACAGGGTGCCACCGGCAACGCCGGCACCGCCGGCAGGTCCGACAGCCCCGGCGCCGCTGGCACGCAGGCCGCGCCGGGTGCTGCCGGTGCGCAGGGTCCGGCGGTCACCGTGCGGGATGTCGCCGCGCTGCCGGCTGACGACCCGCGCGGCGCTGGGCTGGCCGCTGGATCGTTGCCGCTGATCATCGGTGGGCTGCTTGCGGCGCTCCTGCTGACCAACCGGGTGCGGGGCACCGGCCGCCGGATCGCCGGGGCGTTCGCCTTCGCGGTCACCGGTGGGCTGGCGATCGCCGCGATCCTGCAGTTCTGGTTCGGGTCGCTGGGCGGTGACTACTGGCTCAACGCCGGCGTGGTCGCGCTCTCCACCGCCGCCATCTCGCTCACCCTGCTGGGTCTCGAGTCGCTGCTCGGCCTTCCCGGCTTCGGCCTGGGCGCGGCCGTCATGATGCTGGTCGGCAACCCGCTGTCCGGCATGGCCACCGCACCGCAGATGCTGCCCGGCTGGTCCGGCGCCCTGGGCCAGCTTCTTCCACCGGGCGCCGCCGGGACGCTGCTGCGCTCGACCGCCTTCTTCGACGGCGCCGGCGCCATTCAGCCGCTGATCGTGCTGCTGGCCTGGCTCGCCCTGGGCACCACCCTGTGCCTGCTGAGCGGCCTCCGCAAGTCCCGCCGCGCGGCCCCGGCCGACATCACCGCCGCGGAGCCGGTCCCAGCGGTCGTCGCCTGACCACCAGCGCGTCCGGAGCGGCGTGGCCAAGCACGCGGCTCGTAGGGGTTCCCGAATGCCGGCACACCCGTGGCGGGTGTAGGTACACCCGCTGCGGGTGTGGCGGTTTATTCGGAAGGTCTCCCGCCGCAGAGCGCCGGCCGCCGCGCGCTATGCCCTGCCAGCCGGGGCGGGTCCGGCGGGATCGAAGAGAGGGCGGCCTGGGTGTGCGCCTGCACCGCGACCCGGCCCATCCGGCACATCTCGCGATCGAGGCGGGCGGGGGCGGCCGCCGACTCGGGACCGATGGCGAAACCCCCCGACGCCGAAAGCCCCTTAGAGGAAGCACACCGTCCGCCGAGCCGTGAAGGAAGCACCACCGTCCGCCGAGCCGAAGGAGGGCTGATGCGCACCATCAACGCACACGTCGGCCCCGGATCGGTTGTGGGTGAGGGGGCACGGGCTTCGGGCGTACGCCGCTGGTTGGGGATCGGGCTGGTTGCGGGCGCCGCGGCTGGTGCGGTGGGGGGCTGCGCGGGCGTGTTCCTGAGGTGGCTGACGTCCTCGCGGTTGTCCGCGAGATGGAGCCCGGCTGGCTGGTGGTCGCGCTCGCGGCGCAGGTTCTGTCCCAGGTGGCGTTTGCGCAGCAGCAGCGGGTGCTGCTTGCGGCGCTCGGCGTGCGGGTGGCGGGCCGGGAGATGCTGGCGATCACCTACAGCCGGTCGGCGATCAGCATGGCGCTGCCGGCCGGCTGGTCGCCCGGCGCATCCCGGGGGTGCGCCAGGGACGCATCCGGCAGGCAGTCGAGGCGGCCCGCGCGGTTACGGCCGGTGATCGGGCATGGGCCATCGGGTACGCCGTACTGAACTGGCTTCTCGACCTGATCTGCCTGGTCGCCGTCGCGCAGGCCTGCGGAGTCCCGCTGAGCTGGTCGCGGACCGCGACGATCTATCTGGGGGTTCAGCTCGTCCGGCAGGTGCCGCTCACCCCGGGTGGGATCGGGCTCATCGAGGCCGGCCTGCTCGCCGGCCTGCTGGCCGCCGGCACCCCGGAGACGGCAGCGGCAGCCGTGGTGCTCGGCTACCGGCTGCTCTCCTTCTGGCTGGTCATCCCGATCGGCGGCGCCGCCTACCTGGGTCTCGGCCGCCGGAACAGCCGCCGGAGGAGATGAAAAGCCGGAAAAGCCGGGCCGGCCCGCTATTCGCCGGTGGGCACCTGGTCCTTGACGTCGTCGTAACCGACCGGCGCCGGCGGCTCGGCCGGGGTGTAGATCACCCGGATCACGCCGGTCGGATAGGCCTCGGTCGAGGCGACCTTCAGGTGGTACGCGCTGTCGCCCTCGTCGAACAGCTTCTTGCCCTTGCGGGCCGCGACCGGGTGGACGTACAGCCGCAGTTCGTCGACCAGGCCGGCGGCGAGCAGCTGCTGCACCACGGCGATCGAACCGGGGATGAGGATGCCCTTGATCCCGGCATCGGCCTTGAGCGCGGTCACCGACGAGATCAGGTCGTCCTTGATCACCTCGGAGTTGCGCCAGGTGAACTCGAGCGCCTGGCGGGAGACGACGACCTTGCGCATGTCGCCGAGCTCCTTGGCGAACGGCGCGTCGTCGCCGCCGGCTGCCTCGCGGTCGGGCCAGGCGCCGGCGAAGCTGTCGTACGTCTCGCGGCCGATGAGCAGCACGTCAGAGGTCTTGTAGTCCTCGCCGACGGCGTTGCCCATGTTCTCGTCGAAGTAGGGGAAGTGCCAGTCGGGGTCGATCTCGGCGACGCCGTCGGCCGAGATGAACAGGGTGGAGATGACCTTCGCCATGGTGGTGTCCCTTCGCTTCGCGATGTGTTCGAAAGGTGGACCAGCGCAGCATCCCAAACTCATCGGTGGGGCGAGAGAAGAGGGGGACGTGCCGGGCGGCACGTCCCCCTGCGGATCAGTTACCGCTGATGACGAACTGCGAGCCCGGCTGGGTGACGATGTTGCCGTCGGCCGAGTTGGTGATCGTGACGTTGGACAGGGTCGCGTTGCCGCGGGCCCCGCTCATCGCCAGGATGCCGGCCCCGTTGTTCGACTTGTCGATCTTCACGTTGGTGATCTGAACGTTCGGCATGTTGCCGCCGCCGTTCTTGAACTGGATGCCGTCGTACGTCGAGTCGATGATGTCGGTGTCGCGGATGGTCACCCCGACGATGTCCTTCGTCGACGGGAACAGTGTGATCGCCCCGAACTCCTGGTCCTCGTTCCAGAACGCGCCGCCCGTACGGTAAAGGCCGTTGTTGGCCAGCAGCGTCGTGCCGGAGAAGGGCAGTGGGCTGTGGTCGGTGGCCAGCATGATGCCCGGGTAGTTGGCGGTGTCGGAGACCAGGTTGTTCTGGGCCGAGTTGTTGTAGCCGCCGTAGATGGCGATGCCGTTGGCCCGCCAGGGCAGCTGGATGGTGTTGTTCAGGAAGTGGTCGTTGTGGTTGATGTCGACGTTCTGGTCCTTGACGTACGGGTTGGCCCAGATCGCCAGCGCGTCGTCACCGGTCGTGCGGAACGACGAGTTGAACACCCGTGAGTTGCGCGTGCCGTTGGAGAAGTTGATCCCGTCGGCGAAGGTGTTGCGGATCCGCATGCCGGTGAACTCGAGGCCGTCGCCTGGGTTCCAGTAGGCCGGGGTGTCGGAGTAGTCGCGGCCGACCCAGGCGCCGACGTTGACGTGCTCGATCCACACGTTGCTGATCTTCGTGTTCTTCCCGAACCGCCCGTTCAGGCCGTGCCCGCGGTTGGCCCGGTTCTGCGTGTTGCCGAAGATCGCGATGTCGGAGATCTGGGTGTTGTCGTCGATGTCGAAGCCGACGTTGCCCTCGTGCGGGTGGTTGATGTTGCCGGTCACCTGGTGCGGCTGGGTGTTGGAGTAGAGCTGCGAGTGCCACATGCCGGCGCCGCGGATGACGACGTTGCGGATGCCCTTCTGGTTGAACTGGCCGCGGTTCGGGTCCGGCGAGAGGATCTTCTGCTCCTGCCGCCACTGGCCGGCCGGGATCCACACGCAGCTGATCACGCCGTTCTCGTCGTCGGTGACCGCCCGCTGGATGGCGGCCGTGTCGTCGAGCCCGTCGTTCGGGACCGCGCCGTACTGGGTGATCGAGGTGCAGCCGGCGGGCTGGGCGGCGGCCGGCGCGACCTGCTCCAGGTCGATCAGGTCGATGATGTAGAACGCCGCGGAGTCGCCGGCGTCGCGCTGCAACTTGAAGCGGGTGCCGGCCGGGTACGCCTGCGACAGCAGAGCGTGTGACTCGTCGAAGAGCCGGCGGGCGTCGGGTCCGGGCGAGTTGGACAGCGACTCGGTGTCGTCGGTGGTGCCGTACAGCCAGCTGTTGCGCGACGACAGGGTGAGCTTGCGGTTGAAGACGTCGTTGACGTACAGGCTGATCGTCGCTTCCTGGCCGCCGCCGGAGGCGGAGTCCGGGATGGAGTTGCGGACGACGATCGAGTTCGCCTGGTTCGTGGAGGTGAACTCGACGAACTGCCCGGTGCTGTTCAGCCGCACCGACTGCCGGCCGGAGGACTCGCTGCCGAAGTTGGTGTGGCCGAAGGTGCGCAGCGGGTCGGTCTGCACGAGTGTGCCCTGGTAACGGGCGGCCTCCGCCTCGTACTCGGTGTACGGCACGGCGGCGCCACGCCCGACCACGATGGCCTTCGAGAAACCGTTGTTGGACTCGTTGGTCTCGGTCACCACACCGGCTGAGTCAGCCGTCGCGGTGGCGGTGGCGCCGCCGCTGGTGGCCGTCCAGGTGCCGCTGATGGCGACGGTCGCGGTCGCACCGGCGGCTATCGACGGGGTCGGCCCGGTCAGGGTGGTGCTGCCGACCACGAGCCGGGTGGTGCTGGCGGGTGCGCTGCTCGTACCCCGGTTGGTGACGGCGACGCTGAAGCTGACCGTCGCGCCTACCGCGGGGTTAGCGGGGTTCGTGTTGATCGCGGTGACCTGCAGGTCGGGACCGGGCGCCTGAGCCACTACCAGCGCGGACGACGCCGTGTAGGTGTTGTTGTCGTTGTTCTGCTCGGCGACGGTGTTCGCCGGGTCGGCCACGACCGAGACGGTGTAGCTGCCCTGCGCCTTGGCGCCGACGTTGGCCGAGACGGTGGCCAAGGCTCCAGCGGCGAGCGCCGGCACGTCCGCGCTGCCGGCGAGGGTGCCGCCGAGCCGGAAGTCGACCTTGGTAGCGGCGGCTGCGGCGGTGCCGTTGTTCTTCACCACGGCGCTCAGGGTGATCGCGCTGGTCTCGCTGGGGGCGGCGGGTGTCCAGGTGGCCGCGGTCACCACCAGGTCCGGGTTCGGCGCCCAGGCGCCGACGACCTGCAGGTCAGCGACCTGGCCGCCGGGAGCGCCGGTGTTGCTGAAGAACTGCAGGCGTACGTCCGAAGCCCGCCCGCTCACCGGAATGGTGACCGAGTTCTGGTTGCCCGACGGGTTGAAGGCGTAGTCGGCGCGGGCCTTGAGCTCGGTGAACCCGGTGGCGCTGCCGGCCCGGCCGAGGACCTGGATGTTCTGCGTGCGTGCGCCCCACACCGGGTCCGGGTTGAGCTTGACGACGACCCCGGTGACGTCGGCGTCGGAGCCGAGCTTCACGGTGAGTGTCGACGGGAAGCCGTTGGACTCCCAGTAGCTGGTCGGGCTGGCGTCGTTGGCGTTGCCGGCGACGAACGTGTGCACGCTCGACGAGGCCTCGATCGGCTTGCTCGCGGCCAGGTTGGCGCCGGCCGGCGGATCCGGGTCGGGGTCGACCGGGCCGGCCACGCCGTACACCTCGAGCTCGGCGAGCTGCCCGGCCGGCCAGCCGGTGTTGGCGGTGATGTGCACCCGCACATAGCGGACCGTCGCCGCGGCGAAGTTGATCGTCACGGTGTTGGCGGTGGCCGGGTTGAACACCCGCCCGGCCGAGGCGGACAGGGTGCTGAAACTGGACCCGTTCGTGCTGCCCTGCACGCTCAGCGTCTGCGTGCGGGTGGCCCACGCGGTGGCCGGCGGCAGCTTGAGGACGACCTGGTCGACCGCCACGGAGCTGCCCAGGTCGACCTGGACCCACTGCGGGAACACGTTGTTCGGGCTTTCCCAGTAGCTCTGCTGGTTGCCGTCGGTGACGGCAGAGGCGGGCTGGGCGCCGAGGGCGCCGCTGGCCGAGGTGGGTTTGCCGGCGGCCAGGTTGGGGCCGCCGGCGGCGTGGGCGGCCGGGGGAGAGATGCCGAGGGTGATCAGGGCGGCTGCGAGGGCCACCCCGATCAGCCGTCTACCGAGCTTCATGGTGTCCGTCCTGGGGGATGCGGGTGACGGTGGCGAGATATTCCGAACCGTGCAACGCAAAATTTCGTAGTCCTGCCGAGTTTTTGCGGCAAGGGGCATTCAATGTTTCAGATGTGTCACTGGTTCGTCAACGCTCGGACAGCATCGATCCCGCCGCTGTCGCAGCGACGGGGATCGGTGATCAGTAGCGGACGCTCAGACCAGTTCGGTGAGCGGCACGTCCGGGTCGGCCAGGGCCTTCTCATCGACCGCGCGGCCCGCCCACCCAGCGCGGACCAGCGCCTGGATGTCGTCCTGCACGTCCCAGACGTCCATGTTCATGCCGGCCAGCACCCGGCCGCCGGTCACCCAGAACGCCAGGAACGGCCCGGCCGGGTCGCCGCGGAACACCACCCGCTCGTAACCGCCGGTCGCGACCCAGCCTGCGTACTCCATGCCACGGTCGTACTGGTCGGTGAAGAAATACGGCACCTTCTCGTAGCTGACCGTCTCGCCGAGCATGGAGCGGGCCGCCGCCGGACCGCCGTCGAGCGCGTTCGACCAGTGCTCCACCCGGATCCGCCGGCCCAGCAGCGGGTGATCAAAAGCGGCCACATCGCCGGCGGCGAAGATGTCCGGATCGCTGGTGCGCAGGTCGGCGCCGACCGCCACGCCGTTGTCCACCATCAGCCCGGCGCGCTCGGCCAGCTCGGTCGCGGGGGTGACGCCGACACCGATCATCACCAGGTCGGCGGGCAGCTCGGAGCCGTCGTCGAGGACCACCCCGGTGTCCCGGATCTCCCGCACGCCGGTCTCGAACCGGAACGTGACGTCATGCGCGCGGTGCAGCCCGGCGAAGACCGCGGCGACCTCATCGCCCAGCACCCGGCGCAGCGGCGCCCGGTCCATCTCCACCACGGTCACCTCGGCGCCGTGATGGCGGGCGGCCGCGGCCACCTCCAGGCCGATCCATCCGGCGCCGATCACCACGACCCGGCGGGCCGCGGGCAGGTCGGTGACCAAGCGGTCGGCATCGGGCAAGAAGCGCAGATAGCGTACGTTCGGACGATCCGCGCCGGGCACATCGAGGCGGCGTACGCGTGACCCGGTCGCCAGCAGCAGCCGGTCGTAACCCAGCGGCTCCCCGTCCTCGAGCGTGACGGTGTGAGCGGCCGGGGCGATGCCGGTGGCCCGCACGCCTAGGCGCAGGTCCACGTCGTGGTCGGCGTACCAGCCGGCGTCGTGCACGAACGCCTTGTCCCGGGGATCGGTCCCGAGCAGATACTGCTTGGACAGCGGCGGACGCTCGTACGGCCGCTCGTTCTCCGCACCGATCAGCGTGACCGGCCCTGCGAAGCCCGCGGCCCGCAACTCGCCGGCCGCCCTGGCGCCGGTCAGCGAGGCCCCGATGATGACGAATCCGGCCATGGCGACCTCCCGCAAGTCATCCACCATCGTGGACCTCGACGCGCGTGATTGCCAGCGGGCTCACAGGTTGCGCACCGGGTGATCGGTTGCCGGTTGTGACGTTTTTCCCTTGGGCTGCAGGGTGCAGATCATGCTGGTTAGCCTGGGTCGGGTGACTGCGCGCAAACCGTTTCGGGAACGTCGGATCCTTCGCAGCGCGGGTGTGCTGACCGTGTGCGGCATGCTGGCCGGGCTGGTGGTCGCGGCTGCGTCCTTCCCGGCCGTGGCGATGTCCGGGCTGGCGGCCAAGGCCGGCTCGGAGGAGCTGGGTGAGCTGCCGACCGAGCTGATCGAGCAGTCGTCGCCGCAGGTGTCCCGGGTCTACGCCGCCGACGGCCGGACCCAGATCGCGGTCATGTATGACGAGTTTCGCAGTGACGTCCCGCTGAACAAGATCTCGCAGCACATGCAGGACGCCATCGTGGCGGCCGAGGATCACCAGTTCTACTCCCACCACGGCGTCGACCTCAAGGGCGTCGCCCGGGCGTTCGTCAACAACAACCAGGGCGGCGCGCAGCAGGGCGCCTCCACGCTGACCATGCAGTATGTGCGGATGGCGCTGGCCTACTCGACGACCAGCCCGCAGGAGGTGGTGGCCGCCACCGAGGACACCGCGGAACGCAAGCTCTCCGAGATGAAGTACGCGATCCAGGTGGAGAAGCAGCTCACCAAGCAGCAGATCCTGGAGCGTTATCTGAACATGGCGCCGTTCGGCAACGGGGCGTACGGGATCAATGCCGCCAGCCAGGTGTATTTCGGCAAGTCGCCGGCGGAGCTGTCGGTGGCCGAGTCCGCCCTGCTGGCCGGCATGGTGAAGGCGCCGACCGCGTTCGACCCGACGACGAAGAGCGGCTATCCGCAGGCGCTGGACCGGCGCGACTACATCATCGGCAACATGCTGGAGCTCGGGCAGATCACCGCCGCCGAGGCCGCCGCGGCCAAGAAGGTGGCGGTGGTCCGCACGACGAACCGTCCGACCAGCGGCTGCGTGTCGGTGGCGAAGAACCACTGGGGTTTCTTCTGCGACTACTTCTACCGGTGGTGGCTGAGCCAGGACGCGTTCGGCGAGACGTCGTACGAGCGGGAGCGCCAGCTCAAGAGCGGCGGCTACCGGATCGTCACCACCCTCGACGTCGACGCCCAGTCCGCGGCCCGCAAGGAGATCACCGAGCGGCAGAAGGACAGCAACCCGAACGCGCTGATGCTGGCCGCGGTCGAGCCGGGCACCGGCGCCGTCCGCGCGCTGGCCGCGAACCGCAAGTTCAAGATCGACAACGCGGACGATCCGCAGAACGAGCTCTCGTCGAACCCGGCCGAGGCGCGCAAGGGCATCCGCGGCACCTACCCGAACACCACCAACCCGATCATCACCGGCAGCGCGAACCTGACCGGGTATCAGGCCGGATCGGTGTTCAAGATGTTCACCATGGTCGCCGCTCTGGAGGCCGGGATGGGGCTGGACACCGCGATCTACTCGCCGCAGCGGTACAAGTCGGAGTACCTCGACTCGGCAGCCCCGGCGGGGTGCGGCGGCTACTACTGCCCGAGCAACGCCTCGGCGAGCGAGTCCGGGACGTTCAACATGTGGACGGCGTTCGGGCGGTCGGTCAACACGTATTTCGTACCGCTCCAGGAGCGGGTCGGCGCGGAGAACGTAGTGGACGTGGCGAAACGGTTCGGCGTGCAGTTCCGCGAGCCCGGGGACGCCGAGCGGGCGAACGACGAGGACCAGGCGCACGAGTGGGGAGCGTTCACGCTGGGCGTCTCGGACTCCACGCCGCTGGACATCGCGAACGCGTACGCGACGCTGGCCGCCGACGGTAAGTACTGCACGCCGACGCCGATCGAGAGCATCACCGCCGAGGACGGCACCGTGCTGGAGACCGGCCGGCCCGACTGCACCCAGGCGACCACGGCGAACGTGGCCCGACGGGCGCTCGACGCGGCCCGCTGCCCGGTCGGCGACCGCGCGCAGCTCGGCAACTGCGGCGGCTCGACGGCGCCCCAGGTGCGCAGCGTGGTCGGCCACCCGGTGTTCGGCAAGACCGGCACCACCGACAACGACAAGACCGCCGCGCTGGTGGTCGGCACCCGGTCCCTGGTGGTCGCCGGATACCTGGCCAACCCCGACTGGGCCGCGCACACCGACCGGATGTCGCACGGCATCGTCAACCCGGCGGTGTACGAGACGCTGGCCGACTACATGGACGGCAAGCCGGTCGAGGAGTTCCCCAAGCCCTGACCGAGGGTGCGCGGTTCGAAGCCTGAGCGTGAAATTCCGGTGTTTTTCTGTACGCCGGACTCTGGGAATCTGATGCCGGGCCACCTAACCTCTGGCTACCGACGGGTAACAATTCGTCGGTAATCGTTGAACCGGTGGCCCGCGTCACACGTTTTCAGGATCAACTTCAACCGAGGAGTCAACTGATGATCATCGGTGTACCGCGCGACCCGGATCCGGGTGAGCGGCGGGTGGCGGCGACACCCGCCACCGTGGCGGAGTTGGTCAAGTTGGGATACGGCGTCGTGGTGGAGTCCGGCGCCGGGTCGGAGTCCTCGTTCTCCGACGAGGCCTACGCGAATGCCGGGGCGACCATCGGCGACCCGCTGGCCGCCGACATCGTCTTCGCGATCAACCCGCCGCCCGCGGAGCAGCTCGACAAGTTCGCCGAGGGCACCACGCTGATCGGCATGCTCAACCCGCGGCTGGCCCCGGAGTTCGTCGAGGAGCTGGCCCGCCGCCCGATCACGGCGCTGTCGATGGACGCGGTGCCGCGCATCTCCCGCGCCCAGTCGCTGGACGTGCTCTCCTCGATGGCCAACATCGCCGGTTACCGCGCGGTCGTCGAGGCGGCCCACGCGTTCGGCCGGTTCTTCACCGGCCAGGTCACGGCCGCCGGCAAGGTCGCGCCGGCCAAGGTGCTGGTCGCCGGCGCGGGCGTCGCCGGCCTGGCCGCCATCGGCGCCGCCGGCAGTCTCGGAGCGATCGTACGGGCCACCGACCCCCGCCCCGAGGTGGCCGACCAGGTCAAGTCGCTGGGCGGCGAGTACCTGTCCGTCGAGGCCGCCGACGTCGAGGTGTCCTCCACGGGGTACGCCAAGGAGATGTCCGACGACTACAACGAGCGGGCCGCCCGGCTCTACGCCGCGCAGGCCGCCGAGGTCGACATCGTCATCACCACCGCGCTGATCCCCGGGAAGCCCGCGCCCCGGCTGATCACCGCAGCCATGGTGGCGACCATGAAACCGGGCAGCGTGATCGTCGACATGGCCGCCGCCAACGGTGGCAACGTCGAGGGCACCGTCGCCGGCGAGGTGGTGGTCACCGCGAACGGCGTCACCATCATCGGCTACACCGACCTCCCCGGCCGGCTGCCCGCACAGGCCTCCCAGCTGTACGGCACCAACCTGGTGAACCTGATGAAGCTGATGACGCCGGAGAAGGACGGGCAGCTGGTCCTGGACTTCGACGACGTCGTGCAGCGCTCGATGACTGTCGTACGCGATGGGGAACTGACCTGGCCGCCGCCCCCGGTGTCGGTCTCGGTCGCGCCGGCCGCGGCCCCGGCTGCTGCGGCTGCCCCCGCCGCGGCTCCGGCCGCGAAGAAGCGTGGCCGCGGGCTGGTGTTCGCCGGCGCCGGTGCGGCCGCGTTGTTCCTGCTCACCGCCCTCGCGCCACCCGCTCTGCGCGGGCACCTCACCGTCTTCGCCCTGGCCATCGTCATCGGCTACTACGTGATCGGGCACGTGCACCACGCCCTGCACACCCCGCTGATGTCGGTCACCAACGCGATCTCCGGAATCATCGTCGTCGGCGCCCTGCTCCAGATCGGCCACGGCGACACCGTCGTGACCGCGCTGTCGTTCGTCGCGATCCTGCTGGCCAGCATCAACATCTTCGGTGGCTTCGCGGTGACCCGCCGCATGCTCGCCATGTTCTCCAGGAGCTGATCCGATGACCGTCGAAACCGCTGCCCAGGCGGCCTACCTCGTCGCCGCCCTGCTCTTCATCCTGGCGTTGGCCGGCCTGTCCAGGCACGAGACGGCGAAGGCCGGCAACGCCTTCGGCATCGCCGGCATGGCGGTCGCGCTGGCCGCCACCGTGACCCTCGCGATCGCCAACGAGATCAGCACCACCGGGCTGATCCTGCTCGCCGTCGCCACCGTGATCGGCGCCGCGATCGGCCTGTACCGGGCCCGCAAGGTCGAGATGACCGGCATGCCGGAACTCATCGCTCTGCTGCACAGCTTCGTCGGCCTGGCCGCCGTGCTGGTCGGCTGGAACGGGTACCTGCACGTCGAAGCACACCTGGACGGCGCCGAGGCGGCG
Organism: Actinoplanes sp. NBC_00393; assembly: GCF_036053395.1. Classification (NCBI taxonomy): domain Bacteria; kingdom Bacillati; phylum Actinomycetota; class Actinomycetes; order Micromonosporales; family Micromonosporaceae; genus Actinoplanes; species Actinoplanes sp. NBC_00393. The sequence goes on from NZ_CP107942.1 coordinate 11,146,907, forward strand.
CTGCTGGACAGCCAGGACATGCTCGGCATCCACAGTGCCGAGGTGGTCATCGGCGTCTTCATCGGCGCGGTCACCTTCACCGGGTCGATCGTCGCGTTCCTCAAACTGTCCGCCCGGATCAAGTCCAGCCCGCTCATGCTGCCCGGCAAGAACGCCCTGAACATCGGCGCGCTCGCCGCGTTCGCCGTGCTCACCGCCTGGTTCGTGATCGACCCGAGCCTGTGGCTGCTGGTCGTGGTCACGGCGATCGCGCTGCTGCTCGGCTGGCACCTGGTCGCCTCGATCGGCGGCGGCGACATGCCGGTGGTGGTCTCGATGCTCAACAGCTACTCCGGCTGGGCCGCCGCGGCCGCCGGCTTCCTGCTCGAGAACGACCTGCTCATCGTCACCGGCGCGCTGGTCGGCTCGTCCGGTGCCTACCTGTCGTACATCATGTGCAAGGCGATGAACCGCTCGTTCCTGTCGGTCATCGCCGGTGGCTTCGGCATCGAGGCCGGCCCGGCCGCCGACAAGGACTACGGCGACCACCGCGAGATCAACGCCGAGGGTGTCGCCGAGCTGCTGACCAGCGCCGAGTCGGTGATCATCACGCCGGGGTACGGGATGGCGGTCGCCCAGGCGCAGCACGGCGTCGCCGAGCTCACCCGGGTGCTGCGCGAACGCGGCGTCAAGGTCCGCTTCGGCATCCACCCGGTCGCCGGCCGCCTGCCCGGCCACATGAACGTGCTGCTCGCCGAGGCCCGCGTGCCGTACGACATCGTCCTCGAGATGGACGAGATCAACGACGACTTCGCGGGCACGTCGGTGGTGCTGGTCATCGGCGCCAACGACACCGTGAACCCGGCCGCCACCGAGGACCCGGCCAGCCCGATCGCCGGCATGCCCGTGCTCACCGTCTGGGAGGCCGACGACGTGATCGTCTTCAAGCGGTCCATGGCGTCGGGCTATGCGGGCGTACAGAATCCGCTGTTCTTCCGCTCCAACTGCGCCATGCTCTTCGGCGACGCCAAGGAGCGCGTCGACGACATCCTGCGCGCTGTCACTGCCGGGGTCGCCGCCCGCTGAACACTCGGCTGGCGCTCAGCGCTGTCTGCGCGGCCGCAAGACGACACTGAGCGCCAGCCGGGTCGGGGATCGGTCAGTCGCAGTGTTCGGAGAGGGGGGACAGCCACGAGGTGAGGGTCGGGCCCATCGCCTTGTTGACGTCCTCCGGTGTCTTGATCGCGCCGAAGAACTTGGCGTCGGTGGACTTGGCATGCATCTGCTCGGCGGTCTTCTTGCCGTCGGCCTGCAGCTGCTTGTCGGCGCTCGACTTGGTGGCGTCCTGGACCGCGGTGGCGAAGGCGGCGAGCGACTGCTGGGCCTGGGCGATCGTGGTGCGGTCGCTGACGAGGGTGGTGAGCGATTGAGCGTACGGAGCCATGTTCTTGCCGTATGCCTGAGCGAGCGCCTCGCAGGCCGCGCCGACCGCCGGGGTTGCGGCTGGGGAAGCGGCCGCCGGCGCGCTGGCGGCGGTGTCGGTGCCCGAGTTCGGCGCGGTGCCGCAGGCGGCGGCGGTCAGCAGGGCTCCGCCGGCGAGCAGGGTGGAGATGACGCGGCGCATGGAGCACACCCCCAGTTTCGGTAGGGTCGGGGAACGAGCGAGAGGTTGGGAGCGCTCCCACTCGACCGTGCACCCTACGGTGGCCAGCGGCGAATGTCGATACTCGTTATTTTTCGGTGAGCCGAGTCTTAAGGCTTCCTTAGGAACTCGTTCCCGGTGATCTTTGCGCGGATAGTTGTCCCGCCCCTACCGGAAACAGTCAACGAGGTGAAGTTCGTGCCCACCGCTCCCCGAATTCGTACTGGCCTGATCGTCACCTGTGCCTTCGGCGCGATCGGTCTCGGCTTCGCAGGGATCGCCGTGGGGCAGTCCTCATCCTCTCCGGAGGCTTCCCCCGTGGCTGCGACCGGTGCGGTCGTCGACGAGGCGCCGACCGGCGAGCCTCTGCTCACCGAAGTCGAGCCGTCCGCGGGCGCTCCGAGCCCGGCTGCCAGCCCGAGCAGCCAGCCGTCGCCCTCGGTGACCAGCGCTACGCCGCGCCCGACGCGCACCGCCACCAAGCCGTCGAAGCGGCCCTCGCCCACGCCGGCGAAGACCACGAAGACGGCCACGCCTACCAAGAGCAGCACGGCCGCGACCGGTGAGTCCGCCCGGGTCACCGAGGTGATCCGGCTGGTCAACGTGGAGCGCAAGGCCGCCGGCTGCGGCGCCCTCACCGGCGAGAAGCGGCTGCACGCGGCCGCGCAGAAGCACTCCGACCTGCAGGCCGAGAAGAACACCATGTCGCACCAGCTGCCCGGCGAGGCCAGCATGGGTGACCGGGTCACCGCCGAGGGCTACCGCTGGGGCGGCGTCGCCGAGAACGTGGCGGCGGGCTACACGACGCCGGCGGCGGTCATGGACGGCTGGATGAACAGTCCCGGTCACAAGGCCAACATCCTGAACTGCGGCTACAAGCACATCGGGGTGGGCGTGAAGAAGTCGTCCGAGGGCACGCTGTACTGGACGCAGAACTTCGCCTCGCCGCTCTGACGCGGGCGCTCCATCGCGTTACCTGTCTGGTCGGCGGCTCGCGCGACCGAGCCGCCGTTGGGGCGCGCTTCGGTGGGGTTGTTGGGTGTCTGGTGGGCGGCTCGTGCGGACGGGCCGCCGTTGGGGCGCGCTTCGGTGGGGTTGTTGGGTGTCTGGTGGGCGGCTGGCGCGGACGGGCCGCCGTTGGGGCGCGCTTCGGTGGGGTTGTTGGGTGTCTGGTGGGCGGCTCGTGCGGACGGGCCGCCGTTGGGGCGCGCTTCGGTGGGGTTGTTGGGTGTCTGGTGGGCGGCTGGCGCGGACGGGCCGCCGTTGGGGCGCGCTTCGGTGGGGTTGTTGGGTGTCTGGTGGGCGGCTGGCGCGGACGGGCCGCCGTTGGGGCGCGCTTCGGTGGGGTTGTTGGGTGTCTGGTGGGCGGCTCGTGCGGACGGGCCGCCGTTGGGGCACGCTACGGGCAGGTTGTTGGGTGTCTGGTGGGCGGCTCGTGCGGACGGGCCGCCGTTGAGGCACGCTACGGGCAGGTTGTTGGGTGTCTGGTGGGCGGCTCGTGCGGACGAGCCGCCGTTCAGGCACGCTAGGGTAGGCAGGGCGGGGCGGCGGCAGGGGCTAGTGGGACCAGTTGATCTGTGGGGAGCGGTAGAAGCCGACACCCCGCTGCTCCCACCGCGGCCCGTAGGCGCCGAGCCGCGCCCGGAAGGAATCCCAGTCGCGGTCCGGTGACCAGCCGAGCTCGGCGATAGCGGCGAGCCGCGGAAACGCCATGAACTCGATGTCGTCGAGGGAACGCAGGGTCTCCGACCACAGCGGAGCCTCCACCCCCAGCACCGCACTCTCCGGCACATCGCTGAGGTGGGTGCCGGGGTCCCAGTCGTACGCCGTCTGCACCTCGATGTAGGCCGCCCAGCTCAGCCCGAGCCGGGTAGAGGGGTCGTACTTCATGTCGAGGTAGGCCCGGTTCGCCGGCGACATGATCACCTTCGTGCCGGCGGCCACCGCGGCCGCGAGTGTCGCGTTCTGCGTCTCCAGCCCCCAGTACTGGGCGACCGCGCGGTTGGCGGCCGGCGCCTGCGCGATCTCGTTCCACCCGTACGCCGTCTTGCCGTACTTGGCCACCAACGGCAGGACCCGCTGCTGGAAGGCGACGTAGTCGGCATCGCTGGTCGCATGCGCCTCGTCCCCGCCGATGTGCAGGTAGCGCCCCGGCGTGATCGCGGCCAGCTCCCGGATGACGTCCTCGACGAACCGGTAGGTGACCTCCTTGCCGATGCACAGCGAGCTGTAGCCCACCACCATGTCGGTGCGCGGCGGCGGCGCGACCCCGTCGCAGGTCAGTTCCGGGTACGCCACCTGGGCCGCGTTGACGTGCCCCGGCATGTCGATCTCCGGAACGATCGTCACGTACCGGTCGGCGGCGTAGCGCACCAGGTCGCGGTAGTCCGCCTTGGTCAGGAAGCCGCCGCCGGCCCCGTCGACCCTGGTGCCCGGCGCGCCGCCGACCGTGGTGAGCCGCGGCCACGAGTCGATCTGGATGCGCCAGCCCTGGTCGTCGGAGAGGTGCAGGTGCAGGTGGTTGACCTTGAAGCGGCTGATCTCGTCGACGTACCGTTTGATCTCGGCCGGCGTGTGGAAGTGCCGGGCCAGGTCGAGCATCGCCCCGCGGTAGGCGAACCGCGGGAAGTCGGTGATCTCACCACCGGGCAGCACCCACCGGCTGCGCTGCGGGGTGCCCGCGTCGATCGCCGGCGGCAGCAGCTGCCGCAGGGTCTGTGTGCCGGCGAAGAGCCCGGCGTTGCCGTTGGCCCGCAGCGTGACCGCCGTGCGCTGCACGCGTAGCCGGTAGCCTTCCGCGCCGAGCCGGGACTCGCGCCCGAGGGTGAGGGAGATCTTCGGCGTGCCGGCCCGGGCCCGCTCGACCACGGGAAGCCGGTAGCCGGTGGCCGGGCGCAGCGCTTCGGCGAGGCGTTCGGCCACGCCCTGTGCGGACCGGGGCGCTTCGATGACCGTACGCGCGGTCAGCTCGAACGCGGAGCGGTCCGGTCGCACCTCGACCGGGGCGGGCACGACGCTACCGAGGGAAACTGCCGGACGCGTCGCCTCGGCCGGGGCCGAGGCGACGGTCAGGGTCAGCACACAAGCGAGAAGAGCGGCCAGTCGGGTACGCATGACCCGACCTTATATACAGCGGTTTGAATCTGTGAAGACTGTTTCTAATTACCGGCCGGCGAGGTTGCGCCGGTGATCACCGAGCATGTCGTCGATCGGCAGGCCCGTGGTGAAGGTCGACAGGGTGGACTGCACGCCGGCCCAGCGGCGCAGCGTGGCCGTGGCCTCGGCGGCGTCCTCCGGAGCGAGCCGGGAGATGTTCGCGCCGTGGTTGGCGCCCGGGGCGACGTACAGGGCCGAGTCGCGCCGGCTGGGCCGGAACCGCTCGGCGCCCCACGGGTCGTTCTCGCCGTAGACGAAGAGCATCCGCTGCGCGGCGGTCCGAACCCAAAGATCAACATCGATCATCGGTACGGGGTTGTGCGTACGCCGCAGTTCCTTGGGCAGTGACGAGTTCGCCGTGTAGAGGCCCGGGTGATTGCGCAGGCCGCGGAGGTGCTCGAAGCGCAGGCTCGGCCAGCCCAGCTGGGAGGCGGCCTGGAAGTAGTACGGCCAGTAGTACTCCAGCGCCTGGTCGGTGTAGAAACTCCAGCCGGCCACCGTGTCGATCCAGGTCCAGATCTCGTCGTCGGTCGCCGTGGCGGCCGTGGGCACGCTCGCGCAGTCGGCCTCGGAGCTGTACTGCCAGAACGCCCACACCGAGTCCAGAACCGTCATCTCGAACGAGCGGTCCGCGGTGCCGATGCTGCGGTTGAAGGTCCAGCCCTGCTCGGCCGCCTCCGCCGCCAGCCGCGGCACGAACCGGTCCCGCCGGCGCAGCGCCTCAGCCTGGACGTTGTCGAGAGCCGTACGGCATTCCGCTGTGCCGACGGTGTCGAAGAACTTGTCGTAAGCGGTGTCCAGCGGGTTGATCACGTCGTTCGGGGCCACGTACGCGACCACGCCGTCCACGTCGTTCGGGTAGAACCGGCGGTGGTAGACCGACGTCATGCCACCCTTGCTCGCGCCGGTCTGGATCCAGCGCCCGTCGTAGATCGTCTTGAACGCGGTGACGATCCGGTGCTCGTCGGTCGCCTCCTGCCAGATGTTCAGGTCCGACCAGTCGGCGTCCGCGGGGCGCGACGGGGTGAAGAAGCGGTGCTCGACCGACACCTGGTTGGCGTTGAGCAGGGCGGTCGGCTCGGTCTGCGTCGGGCGGGGGCTGGCGGCCAGGCCGTAGCCGTTGGTGGAGAGCACCACCGGCGAGTCGCTGGAGCGGTGCAGCAGGGTGAGCCGCTGCTCGTACGTTCCGGCTTTGGGGTGCCGGTGGTCGGCGGGCTGGCGGTAGGTCAGGACGAAGAACCGGTAGCCGGTCCCCTGGGTCTCGGAGACGACGGACAGTCCGGGGATGGCCGCCAGCTGGTCCAGCAGCGGGTCATCCGCGGCGTGCGCGGCGGTGGCGGGGGTGATCGCCACCAGCAGGGAGGTGAATACAGCCACGATGCGTAGTTTCACGATCGACACCATATCGACGAGCTGCGATTGCCGGGACCCCCGATATCGGCCGCCGCGCCGGGCTAGCATGAAAGACGAGAAGTATTCCCCCCGCTGACCCGATTTGTCGTGTGGGGAGACGATGGCCAACAGTCACACCGTTCTGCTGTCCGCTCCCGACGTCGGCGCCCTCGAGCAGGAGTACGTGCTGGCGGCTCTGCGGTCGGGCTGGGTCGCCCCGGCCGGCCCGGATCTGGACCTGTTCGAGCAGGAGATCGCCCGCCGGGTGGGCGTGCCGTACGCGGTCGCCGTCAGCTCGGGCACCGCCGCGCTGCATCTGGCTCTGCTGGGCATCGGCGCCGGACCCGGCGATGTCGTCGTCGTGCCGACCATGACCTTCGCGGCAACGGCGAACGCCGTCGTCTACACCGGTGCCACGCCGGTCTTCGCCGACTGTGAGGCGGCCACCGGGAACCTCGACCCGGAGCTGCTGTCGGGGCTGCTGGCCGAGGGTGCGCCGGTGCGGGTGGTGCTGACCGTCGACCTGTTCGGGTGCTGCGCCGACTACGAGCGGATCCTGCCGGTCTGCGAGCGGTACGGCGTACCGGTGATCGAGGACGCTGCGGAAGCCCTCGGCGCCCGGCACCGCGGCCGCCCGGCCGGATCCTTCGGCCGGGCCGCGACGCTGTCGTTCAACGGCAACAAGATCATGACGACGTCCGGTGGCGGGATGCTGCTCACCGCCGACGCCGCGCTGGCCGGGCGGGCGCGGCACCTGGCCGGCCAGGCGCGGCTGCCGGTGGCGCACTACGAGCACGACGAGATCGGCTACAACTACCGGCTCAGCAACCTGCTGGCCGCGCTGGGACGCGCCCAGCTGAACCGGCTGGACGAGATGATCGAACGCCGCCGGGCCGTGCGTGACGGGTACGCCAAGGTCTTCGCCCACGTCGACGGCGTGCGCCTGCTCGGCGGCGACGACCCGGCGGCGAACTGCTGGCTGACCAGCATCGTCGTCGACCCGCAGCGCGCCGGCTGGCAGGCCGGTGACCTGGCCGCGCACCTGGCGGCGCGGAACGTGGAGACCCGCCCGATCTTCAAGCCGATGCACCTGCAGCCGGTCTTCGCGGGCGCCCGGACGGTCGTGAACGGCACCGCGGAGCGGCTGTTCCGCGACGGTCTGCTGCTGCCCAGCGGCTCCGCGCTGAGCGACGACCAGGTGCGCAAGGTGCTCGACGACGTCACGCAGTTCCTGGACGGCCGCCGGTGAGGTTCTCGCCCCGCGTCACCGACGCCGTGCAGCGCGGAATCGACGTCGTCGTCGCCGGCACCGGCCTGGTCGTGCTGTCACCGGTGCTGGGCACGGTCGCCGCGGTGGTCGCGGTCCGGCTCGGCCGGCCGGTGCTGTTCCGCCAGCAGCGACCGGGCCGGCACGGCAAGCCGTTCACGCTGGTCAAGTTCCGGTCGATGCGCGACGTGGACGAGCAGCGCGGCCTGATCGCCGACGGCGACCGGCTCACCACCCTGGGCCGGGTGCTGCGGGCGACCAGCCTCGACGAGCTGCCGACGCTGTGGAACGTCCTGCGCGGCGAGATGAGCCTGGTCGGCCCCCGGCCGCTGCTGATGCACTACCTCGATCTGTACACGCCGGAGCAGGCCCGCCGGCATCTCGTCCGCCCCGGCGTCACCGGGCTCGCGCAGGTCAGCGGTCGCAACGCGGTGAACTGGGAGGAACGGCTGGCGCTCGACGTCTGGTACGTCGAACACCGCTCCCTGACCCTGAACCTCCGGATCTGCGCGCGCACCGTCCTGGTCCTGCTGCGCCGCGACGGCATCGCGGCCCCGGGCGATCCGACGATGCCGCAGTTCACCGGCTCGCCGCGCGCCGGGAAGGGACCGGACGGTGCCTGAACCGATCGTCATCGTCGGGTGCGGGGGCCACGGCCGGGAGATCTTCGGGATCATCGCGGCCGTCAATGAGGCCGGCGGCGAACTCTGGAAGGTCGTCGGCTTCCTCGACGACGCTCCGGCGGAGGCCAACCTGCGCCGCCTCGAACGGCTCGGCGCCGCCTGGCTCGGACCGGGTGACCTGCTGGCCCAGCTGGACGCGCGGTACGTCATCGGCATCGGCGACCCGCGGATCCGTTCCGACGTCGCCGCCGCGCTGGCGCCGCACGGCCGGCCGGCGGCCCGGCTGGTCCACCCGGCGGCGACCGTCGGCCCGGACAACGAGCTGGCCGACGGGGTCGTCCTGTTCGCCGGCGCCCGGGTCACCACCAACGTGACACTGGGCCGGCACGTGCACCTCAATCAGAACTCGACGGTCGGCCACGACTCGGTGCTGGCCGAGTGCGTGCAGGTGAATCCGCTGGCCGCGGTCTCCGGCGACTGCCGCATCGGCCGGGCGGTGCTCATCGGCACGAACGCCGCGGTGCTGCAGGGCCGGACCGTCGCCGACCGGGCGCGGGTGGGAGCCGGCGCCTGCGTGGTGCGGGACGTGGACGCGGGACGGACCGTCAAGGGCGTTCCCGCGGCGTAGGCGATTACGGGGGAGCAGTGCGCATCACGTACATCCATCAGTACTTCAAGACGCCCGGGATGCCCGGCGGAACGCGCTCGTACGAGTTCGCCCGGCGCCTGGTCGAGCGCGGCCACGAGGTGCACGTGATCACCAGCGAGCAGTCCGGTGGCCGGGCCCGGGTCAGCACCGAGTCCGGCATCGTGGTGCATTGGCTGCCGGTGCCGTACGACAACGCGATGTCCTACCGCCGCCGGATCTGGGCGTTCCTCGGGTTCGTCGGCCACGCGGCGGTGGAGGCCGGGCGCCGGCAACACGACCTCGTCTTCGCGACCAGCACACCGCTGACCGTGGCGATCCCGGCCGTGTACGCGGCACTGCGCCGGCGCGTACCGATGGTGTTCGAGGTCCGGGACCTGTGGCCGGAGGTGCCGATCGCCATGGGCGCGCTGCGTTCGCCGGCCGCCCGCTGGGCCGCCGGGCGGCTCGAGGCGTGGGCCTACCGCAGGTCGGCGCACGTCATCGCCCTGTCGCAGGGCATGGCCGCCAGCATCCGTGGCCGGTTCCCCGGCGTCCCGGTCACGGTCGTGCCGAACGGTTCCGACCGGGCGCTCTTCGCCGGCCCCGGCGCGGCGGAGGCGGGCGCCGCGCTGCGCCGGGACACGCCGTGGCTGCAGGACCGGCCGATGGTCCTGTACGCCGGAACGCTCGGAGCGGTCAACGGGGTCGACTACCTCGTCCGGGTGGCCGCCCGGCTGGCCGAGACCGACCCCGACGTACGGATCGTGATTCTCGGCGACGGCAAGATGCGCGAACCGATCCGCCGCCTGGCCGCCGATCTCGGCGTGCTGGACCGCAACCTGTTCCTACTCGGCCCGGTCGCCAAGACCGAGGTGGTGGCCTTCTACGCCGCCTGCGACCTGGCCACCGGCCTGACCATCAATCTGCCGCAGCTGGGCAGCGACGCGTCGAACAAGCTCTTCGACGCCTTCGCCGCAGGCCGGCCGGTCGCGGTGAACCACGGCGGCTGGATCGCGGAACTGATCGCCTCGACCGGCGCCGGTCTGATTCTGCCGCCGGACGACCACGCGGGTGCGGCCGCCGCGGTGGCCGCCTTCGTCCGCGACCGCGCGGCCACGACCGCTGCGCGGGAAGTGGCGTCCGCGCTGGCCCGTGACCGCTTCGACCGGGATCTGCTGTTTGAGGACTTCGAGCGGGTGCTGACCGCGGCGGTCGCTCCGGTGAGCGTCGAGGCCCGTCGCTGACTCCGGCTCGAGTCCAAAATCTATCAGTGGTTCCGCCCGTCCGGCCGAGTTGCCCGGGCGCGGTGGCGGAGAAGCGTCGGACTCGGCAGAAAGGAGTCCGTCATGGCCGGCACCGTCCGGCGCCGCGCCGCGCTTCGGCGACTGCAGCCGCGGCGGCAGCCGGTCACAAGATCTTGACAACCTATTCTCCGTACGCCCGAAGCACGCTGGACGACGCCCTCGCGAAGTCCCTGGCCCTGGTGCCCGACGGGGCTGCCAGAACCGCCGGGGTGGCCTACGGCGAGCGGGTGGCGCAGGACATCATCGACCTGCGTGCCGATGACGGCCGCAACGCGCCCGTGCAGTACACCCGGGCCCCGGCGCCCGGCGTGTGGCGGCCGACTCCGCCGGCGTACGCATCGATGGCAGTGCCCTGGCTCGGTGGGGTGACCCCGCTGCTGGCGCGCAGCGCCGCGCAATTCGCGCCGCCTGCCCCGCCCGCGCTCACCTCGCGTCGCTACACCCGCGACTTCGCCGAGGTGAAGGCGATGGGGTCGCTCAACTCGACCGCCCGCACCGCCGCGCAGACCGACACCGCGCTGTTCTTCTCCGGCAACGCCGCCGTGCAGGTCCACACCGCGCTGCGCGACCAGGCCGCCGACCGCGGTCTCGGCATCGCCGAGGCCGCCCGGATGTTCGCGGCCGTCCAGATGACCATCGCCGACGCGGTCATCGTCACCTGGCAGAGCAAGCTGGAACACGCCTACTGGCGGCCGATCACCGCCATCCACCTCGCGGACACCGACGGCAACCCCGCCACCACCGCCGATCCGGCCTGGGTCCCGCTGCTGGCCGCGCCGCCCTACCCGGACTACGTGAGCGGCTACAACGTGGTGATCGCCGCGTTCACACGCGCGCTGGAGCACGTGGTCGGCCCCCGGCTGGACCTCGAACTGATCTCCACGGCGGTGCCCGGAACGGTCCGGCGCTACGACCGGGGCGCCGCCCTGCGGGCCGACGTCGTGGACGCCCGGATCTGGCTCGGCATCCACTTCCGCACGGCGGACACGGCCGCCCGGACCATCGGCGTCGACGTCGCGGACTGGGCGAGCCACCGCTACTTCCGCCCGGCCGGCCGGCACGGCTGACGTTCTTCTCAGGTGCGCCCGCGTTCGGCCGATCCGCATCCGGCGGATGCGAAGGAGAGTCGAATGCGGGCGGCACTGGCCTCGGTGTACCTGGCCGCGGCACTGCTCTCGGCGCTGTACGCCGTGCTGTCCTGGCGTCGCCGGGCGGCGCCGCTGGCGAAATCGCTGGCACTGATCACCGCCGGCGGCACGCTGTGGTCGCTGGCCCAGGCGGTCGCGGTCTGGGTCACGTCGCCGGACGTCGCGCTCGCCGCCACGTACGCGATGTTCCCGGGCGTGGCGATGGTCGTGTCCGGCTTCTTCTGGCACACCACGGTCTTCACCGGTCGCCAAGTGTCTCCGCTGCGCCGCCGGCGTGCGCTGCTGCTGGCGCATCCGGTCCTGCTGGTCGCGGCCGTGCTTACCGATCCGTGGCATCACGCCTTCTTCGACGCGGTCAGCCACACCCCGGACGGCGGTGTCATCGCGCATCCCGGACCGCTGTACTGGCTGCACACCGCGTACTGCTACACCCTGATCGCGATCGGCGCCGCGCGGGCGGTGGGCGCGATGCGGCGGGCGGTCCGCGGACACCGCCAGGTCTTCGTCATCTTCCTGATCGGCGCGTTCGTGCCCACGGCCGGCAACCTGTTCACCCTCTTCGCCGACACGGGCGAGCGCCAGGTCGATCTGACTCCCGTCCTGTTCCTGGTCACCGCCATGATGTGGTGGTGGGCCGAGCGGTACAGCGTGTCCGCCCGGCGGATGCCGGTGGCGTACGGGCAGGTGATCGCCGCGTTGAGCGACGCCGTGATGGTGCTGGACGCGGACGGCCGGATCCTCGACGCCAACCCGGCCGCGGTCGAGATGCTCGCCGCGATACCGTCCGTCGCGGACGGGGCGCCGGTGGGCCGGCTGTGGCAGGAGCTCATCGGCCCGCAGCTCGCGGCGGCCATCGCCGGCGCCGGGCAGCAGATGGTCACGGCGGTCAACGGCGCGGTGTACGACGTACGCGTGGTCCGGATGAGCGGCGAGGACGGCTCGGTCGTCGTCGTGCGTGACGTCACCGAGCTGGAACGCCTCCGCGCCGAGCTGACCGACCAGGCGGTGCGCGACGCCCTGACCGGCGTGTACAACCGTCGCCACCTCACCGCGGTGCTGCGCCGGGCCGACCGGCTGCTGTCCGCCGTGATGATCGACGTCGACCACTTCAAGGCGGTCAACGACACCTACGGGCACGCGGTCGGCGACGAGGTGCTGATCCGGCTCGCCCACGAGCTCAGCGACGCGGTCGGCGCCGCCGGGACCGTGGCCCGTTACGGCGGCGAGGAGTTCGCGGTCGTCCTGCCCGGCGTCGGCGCGGAAGCCGCGGCGGACCTGGCCGAGCAGTGGCGGCAGCGCTGCGTGCGGATCGAGGTCGCGACCGCGCACGGCCCGCTGCGGGTCACCTTCAGCGCGGGTGTCGCCCAGCTCGACCCCGGCGCGAACACCGACGACCTGCTGCGGCGCGCCGACCGCGCGCTGTACGCGGCCAAGGAGCAGGGCCGCAACCGGGTGGTCACGGACGCCCCGATCCTCCGATAGATTGGCGTAAATCTATTGGGGAGGACGACGTGGTCCAACACCATCGGCCGTGGGGGCGCCGTGCGCTCGCCGTCATCGCCGCAGCCACCCTGCTCACCGTCATCGCGCCGGACCCGGCCCGCGCTGAGCCTTCGCCCACCACCGGGCCCTGCCAGTACACGCCGACGCCCGACGAGCCCGCCGCCCGCCCGGTGCCGTTGCCGCGCGACCCGAAGCGGACACCCGACCGGGGCACGGTCACGGCCGTGCTGCGGACCAACCTCGGGCTGATCCCGCTGGTGCTCGACCGGGCCGCCGCGCCCTGTACGGTGCAGAGCTTCCTGCACCTGACCCGGCACCGCTTCTACGACCGGACGATCTGTCACCGGCTCACCGCGTACCCCACGCTCAAGGTGCTGCAGTGCGGCGACCCGAGCGGGACCGGCGAGGGCGGTCCCGGCTACCGCTATCGCGACGAGCTGCCCACCGATCTGCCGCCGGCCCCGACCGATCCGACCGGCGCCCGCCGCGTCTATGCCCGCGGTGTGCTGGCGATGGCCAACGCCGGCCCGGACACCAACGGCAGCCAGTTCTTCCTGGTGTACGGGGACTCCGCGCTGCGCCCGAACTACTCGATCTTCGGGCGGGTGACCTCGTGGGGCCTGCGGACCCTGGACCGGGTCGCGGCCGGCGGCATCGCACCGACCGCGGAGGACCCGGCGCCGGTCGACGGGGCGCCTGCCCTGCGTACCGAGATCCGCAGGGCCACCGTCCTAGGGTGAGCTGTTCTCGACATCAGGCCCCGGCGGTGCAGGAGGCAGGGAGATTCAGCGCCTCGACCAGCCGGGTGGCGGAGCGGGTGTGCTTCGCGTACGCCTCCGGGTAGGCCGAGATCTGCACCGCCTGAGCGGCCTCGGTGAGCCGCATCTTCTGCCAGCCCTCGATCGTGAGCAGTTTGTCGTAGAACTTCCGCGTCTGATAAGCCGGGTCGGAGAGCTGCTTCGGCGTCCCCCAGCCCTGGCTGGGCCGTTGCTGGAACAGGCCGATCGAGTCCCGGTCGCCGCCGCGCAGGTTGCGCAGCCGGGACTCCTGCAGGGCGGTCGCGACCGCGATCACCAGGGCCTGCGGCGGCACCCCTCGCTCGTTGCCGATCTCGACGATGACGCGGGCGTTGTCGAGCTGCTCGTCGCTCCAGCCTTTCAAAGGCGGTGCGGAGGCTGCCGCCGCGGGGGTGGGTGTGCAGGCGGCGTCGGCGCGCAGCAGGGGGCTGATCAGAAAGCCGACCAGGACGGCGACGGCAAGCACGAAGAACGAGCGCACGACGGCGAGCACCTTTCGGGGGCTGGGTCCGGCGAAGGGTACCGGTCGGCCGCCTAGCGGTGTGATCACCGTTACCAAAAGCGGCGGGTACGGAAGAACCAGGTCAAGGGCCAACTTGTCGAGAAATGTGACCGAACCAGCCCGCCGCTTCCGGATCGTGCTCGTGCTCGGCTTCCTCACCGCGCTGGGGCCGCTGACCATCGACATGTACCTGCCGTCTCTGCCGACGATCACCACCGACCTGCAGACGACAGCTGCGGCCGTGCAGCTCACGTTGACCGGGACGCTGGTCGGTCTGGCCTTCGGTCAGTTGCTGATCGGCCCGCTCTCCGACGCGGTCGGCCGGCGGCTGCCGCTGCTGGGCGGCATCGCGGTGCACGTGCTCGCGTCGGTCCTGTGCGTGTTCGCGCCCAACCTGGCGATGCTGGGCACCCTGCGCATCCTGCAGGGCCTGGGCGCCGCCGCGGCCGCCGTGGTGGCGATGGCGATGGTCCGTGACCTGTTCGACGGGCTCGCCGCGGCCCGCCTCTTCTCCCGCCTGATGCTGGTCGTCGGCGTCGCCCCGATCCTCGCCCCCACGATCGGCGGCCTGGTGCTGGGCTGGACGTCCTGGCGCGGCGTGTTCGTCGTACTCGCCGCCGCCGGCGCCGCCATCATGGCGGCGGCCGCGCTGGTGCTGCCGGAGACCCTGCCGGCCGCCGGGCGCCGCAGTGGGGGAGTGCGGGGTACGCTCCGCGACTACGGCCGCCTCTTCACCGACCGGGTCTACGTGGGCCTGGTCCTGGTGGCCGGGCTGGCGATGGCGGCCCTCTTCGCGTACGTGAGCGGCTCGTCCTACGTCTTCCAGGACGAGTACGGCATGAGCGAGCAGCAGTTCGCGCTGGTCTTCGCGGGCGGCGCGGTCGGTCTGATCGGCGCGACCCAGTTCAACGTCCGCCTGCTGCTGCGCTGGACACCGCAGCAGATCCTGGGCGGCTCGCTGCTGGCCGGCCTCGGGTTCGGCCTGGTGCTGCTGATCCTGGCCGTCACGGAGACCGGCGGCCTGACCGGCATCCTGATCCCGCTCTGGCTGGTGCTGACCATGGTCGGGCTGGCCATGCCGAACGCTCCGGCGCTGGCGCTCTCCCGCCACGGCGAGGCAGCCGGAACCGCGGCCGCGCTCCTCGGGGCGGTCCAGTTCGGTGTGGGTGCGGTGGCCGCGCCGCTGGTGGGCATGCTCGGCGTCGGCGCGGTCGCGATGGCCGTCGTCGTCTTCGGCGGCATGCTGGCCGCCACGCTGGTCTGCTTCCTGGTGGTCCGGCCGCATCGCCTCCCGGCGGTCGAGCACCGCGAACCGGCCGTGGCGGTCGCTCACTAGGCTCACCGCATGCCGTGGCGAGCCGACGACGAAACCTGGCGCGATCGACCGGAGCGGCGGCCACGGCCGGCGCCCGCCCGGCCGCCCCGGCAGGTGCCTGCCCGGCCGCGCCGGCTGGCCAACAGCACCCGCCGCCTGCGGCTGGGCACCCTGTTGGCGCTCTCCCTCTTCGCCGCCATCGGGGTACGGCTGGTGGTGCTGCAGGTGGGCACCTCGGACGCCGAGGTGCGCAGCCTGCTGGCCCTGCGCGCGAAGCGACTGAGCTCGGTCGAGCTGCCGGCGCCGCGCGGCAGCATCCTGGACCGCGACGGCAACGTGCTGGCGCACAGCGTGGAGGCCCGCTACGTCTCCGCCGACCCGGAGAACGCGGAGCTGCAGCGCAATCTCCGGGCGGTCGCGGGCCGGCTGGCGCCGCGGCTTGCCGTCCCGCGCTCCGAGCTGGAGGCGGCCATGCAACGCGAGCAGCTGCCCGACGGCACGTGGACGCAGTTCCGCTACCTGGCCCGGGGTGTGGACGTGCGGGTCGCCGACACCATCGACGCGATGAAGCTGCCGGGCATCTACACGCACAGCGACGAGCGGCGGGACGTGCCCGGCCGGGATCTCGCCGCCAACCTGATCGGGTTCACCGGTGACGACCTGCACGGTCTGGAAGGCATGGAGGCGAGGTACGACGACCTGCTGCACGGCACCGACGGTGAGCGGGTGTTCGAGACCGGCAAGGGCGCACTGAACAAACCCATCCCCGGCGGGTACGCGCGGGAGACGGCCGCCAAGCCGGGCCGATCGTTGCAGCTCACCATCGACCGGCGCCTGCAGTACATGGTGCAGCAGACGCTGGATGCGGAGGCGGAGAAGCGCGGCGCCACGGTGGCCGGAGCGGTGGTGCTGGACGCGAGGACGGGTGAGGTGCTGGCCCAGGCCAGTTACCCGCCGTACAGCGCGGCCGAGCCGCAGAAGGCCGACCCGCAGGACCGGGCCGACGTGCCGACCAGCGTGGTCACCGACCCGGGGTCGACGCACAAGGCGTTCATCTTCGGCGCAGCACTGCAGGAGGGCCTGATCACGCCGGACACCGTGCTGCCGATCGATCCGGTCATCGTGCGCGGCGGGGAGCCGTTCGAGGATCTTCATCCGCAGCCCGCCGGCGCCAGGATGACCATGCCGGGCCTGCTGGCCTACTCGTCGAACGTCGGCACGATCCTGATCGGGGAGATGCTCGGCAAGGAGAAGATCTACGAGTATCAGCAGAAGTTCGGACTGGGCAGGGCGACCGGCGTGGGCATGCCGGGCGAGGCCGAGGGGCAGTTGCTGAAGCCGGCCGACTGGAGCGGTTCGGCGCCCGGGTCGGTGCCGATCGGGCACAGCGTCTCGGCCACCCTGATTCAGATGGCGGCGGGGTACGGCGCGATCGCCAACAACGGCACCTGGATCCAGCCGCACCTGATCAAGGCGACCATCTCGGCCGACGAGGAGGTCACCCCGGCCGCGGCGCCGGAGACCCGCAAGGTGCTGGATCCGGACGTCGCCGCCGAGTTGCGGACGATGATGGAAGCCGTGGTGGAGGTGCCCGACGGCACCGGCGGCGCGGCGAAGGTCCGCGGGCACCGGGTGGCCGGCAAGACCGGCACCGCGGACGCGCTCGTCGACGGGCAGTACAGCAGCCACAACGCCAGCTCGTTCGTCGGGATGGCCCCGGCCGAGGACCCGCGGTTCGTGATCGCGGTGTCGATGGACGTCTCGTCCGGCGGTGGCGGCGACGTGGCCGCCCCGGCGTTCAGCCGGATGATGGCCGACGCGCTGTTCCACTACCGTGTGCCGCCGTCCGGCACGAAACCGCCGGTCTTCCGGACACGTGTCCTGGGATGATCTGACTCAACTCGGCCGCGGCGGAGTCGATGGTGAAAGCGTGCCCGACACACCCGGCCGCCTGCCGCTCTTCGCCGACCGGGCGTTCCAGGCCGTAACCGCGCTGTCGGTCGTCGACGTCGCCGCGTTCCTGCTGCAGGAGCACACCGGCCGGCTGTGGCCCACCCCGGTGAACTGGCTGCTCATGATCGCGGTCCTGGTGCCCACCCTGCTGCTCTGCCGCCGGGTGCAGGACGACCCGGCGTCCGCCCCCGTGGTGCGCCACTACTGGCGCACGGTCGGCGTCGGCGTCCTGCTGTTCGTCGGCGTCGCGGGGCTGCGCATCCTGTCCGAGCTGGGCGCGGGCGGCTGGTTACTGCCGGCCTCCGTGGTGCTGCACATCGTCGGCGGCGGCGTGCTCACCTGGCCGCTGGTCGGTCTGCCGTTCAGCGCCCGTGGCCGGGCCCGCAAGGTGGGAGTCTGGCTCGACCTCGGCACCCTGCTGGCCGCGACCGGTCTGCTGATCTGGCACTTCGCCGCGTCGCACCAGTTCGCCGACGGCCGGGTCACCCTGCCCCGGGTGCTCGCCGCGGTCGTCGTCATGGGCGCCGGTCTCAACGGCGTCTACCTGGCCGCCAAGGTGGTGCTCGCCGGGGTCGACTCGTTCGCCCGGCGCGGGCTCTACTGGATCGGCGCGTCGGCGCTGATCGGCGGGCTGGGCTCGGCGATCAGCTTCCTGCACCCGCAGCAGCCGGACGGCAACCTCCTGGTGGTGGTTCTTCCGCTGGCGGCGTACGCGGCGGCGGTCGGGGCCCGGATGCAGGTCGTGGACACCGCGGCAGGCGCCCGGCCACGGCGGGCGCCGCGCGGTTACAGCCTGATGCCGTACGTGGGGATCGCGGCGGTCGGCGCCATGGTGGCCTACCACAACATCCGGGGCGTCGGGAACGGCGTGCTGATCGACGGTGTCGCGGTCACGCTGACCGCACTGGTGGTGATCCGGCAGCTGATCGCGTTCCGGCAGAACGACGCCCTGCTCGCCCGGATCGGCGTCCAGGAGAAGCGGTTCCGGCTGCTGGTGCAGAACTCCACCGACATGGTCACCATCGCCGGCCCGGCCGGCACACTCACCTATGTCAGCCCGGCCGCGCAGAAGGTGCTCGGCTCGCACCCGGACGAGTTGGTCGGCACCGACATGGCGCTGCGGGCACACCCGGACGACCTGGCGGCGGTGACCGAGCGGACCGCGGCGGTGGCCGCGGCGCCCGGCAACGCGGCGACCTACCAGATGCGGCTGCGGCATGCCGACGGCACCTACCGCTGGCTCGAGGTGATCAGTGCGAACCTGACCGACGAGCCCAGTGTCGGTGGCATCGTCAGCAACGCGCGGGACATCACCGAGACGCGTGAGGTGCAGGACCGGCTCAGCTACGAGGCCAGTCACGACATGCTGACCGGTCTGGCCAACCGGGCGCTCTTCGGCAAGCGGCTCGCCGCCGCGGTGACCGGCGCCGGCCCGGACACGCCGGTCAGCATCGTGCTGGTCGACCTGGACGACTTCAAGATCGTCAACGACACCCTCGGGCACGCCACCGGCGACGCGTTGCTGGTGCACGTGGCGGAACGGATGCGGGCCTGCGTGCGGCCCGCCGACACGGTCGCCCGGCTGGGCGGCGACGAGTTCGCCATCCTGTTCGAGGGCACCGGCGGCGCGGACGTGGACCAGGTGCTGACCCGGATCACGGCCGCCCTGCTCGAGCCGGCCGTGATCGACGGCGAGCCGATGACCGTACGGGCCAGCTTCGGGATCGTCGACGGCCGCGGCGGCGAGGATGCCGGTGACCTGCTCCGCAAGGCGGACATCGCGATGTACGAGGCGAAGGAGCGCGGCGAGGGCGGCCACCAGCGGTACCGGCCCGGCATGGAGGCCCGCGGCGCCGAACGCCGGCGGCGGGTCGCCGCGCTGCAGACGGCGATCCTCGAGGACCAGCTGGTGGTGTACTTCCAGCCGGTGGTGACCCTCCCGGACGGCCGGATCACCGGCGCTGAGGCGCTGGTCCGCTGGCAACATCCGGACGAGGGCCTGCTCGGGCCGGGCGCCTTCATCGAGACCGCCGAGCAGAGCGGCCTGATCGTTCCGCTCGGCACCTGGGTGCTGCGCGCCGCGACTCGCGAGGCGGCGACCTGGCCGGGCGAGCTGACGGTGTCGGTGAACGTGTCGGCCCGGCAGTTGCGCGAGGTCGGCTTCCCGGAGGTCGTGGCGGCGGCGCTGCGTGACAGCGGGCTGCCGGCCCACCGGCTGACCGTGGAGATCACCGAGTCGGTCGCGGTGGGCGGCGGGGCGACCGGTGACAACCTGCAGGGTTTGCGGGACCTGGGCGTACGGCTGTCGCTGGACGACTTCGGCACCGGTGCGTCCACGCTCAGCCTGCTCGCCACCTGCCCGGTGCACCAGATCAAGCTCGACCGCTCCTTCGCGCCGGACGGCGGCTCGGATGCCATCGCGAACGCGGTGGCTCAGATGGCCCGGGCGTTCGGGCTGGACGCGGTGGCCGAGGGTGTGGAGACCGCGGAGCAGGCGGTCCGATTGACCGAGCTGGGGTACGGGAAGGCTCAGGGTTTCCACTTCGCCCGGCCGATGAGCGCCGCTGACCTGCGGGACCGGCTCCCCGGTGTGGTCGTTCGTACCTGAGCTCCGGATCCGGCAGTGTGCATGCGGTGTCAGCCATGGACTGATGGGTAATCAACCGACGTCGATGGTTTGGCTCGGGAGGTGAATCGTGCGCGGGAACGTGGCGGCAGCGGCACTGCAGCGCATCGCCCGCCTCCTGGTCATGATCGGCTTGGGCTTGGCCGCGTACTTCGCCCTGAGCCTTCTCGACCACGCCGCGCACGCCGACGAGGGGCTGGGGAACGCTGATCCGCTGGCCTCGGTCGAGAAAGCGGTCGCCGATGTCGGCGAGGACCGTGCGGTGGAGGGGCCGGTTTCCCGGGTTGTCGCGCGCAAGGCTGTGCCGCTGAAGGCAGCAGTCAAGGAGCGGACGAAGCCGGCCGAGAAGCAGGTGACTTCGGCGCGCAAGACGGTCGACAAGCCGGTTGTCTCGGCGCGCAAGGTGGTCGAGAAGCGTGCTGTCTCGGTGCGCAAGGTGGCCGAGAAGCCGCGCGAGGTGGTGGAGAAGCCGGTTGCCTCAGTGCGCAAGGTGATCGACAGGCCCGTTGTCTCAGCGCGGAAAGTGGTCGACCACGTCGTTTCAGCCTCGGGGGTCAAGGAGCGGAAGCTTCTCCGGGCCGCGCGGACGGCGCGGGCAGCTGTGGCCGAGGTGATCGAGCGCGCCCCGTCCGCCGGGCCACCGCAGGCGTTGCCGAGCCCCGCGCCGCAAGCGCTGCCGGGTCCCGCGCCGAAGGCACCGCCGCGCCCCTCACCGGAGGCGGCGGCCGAGTCGCCCGTGTCGCCGGCCGCCATGCCGACGGCGACGGCGATGACGCCGTCCTTGCCGCCCGCGGTCGTCTTCGAACCGGAGGCACCGCGATTCGGGTGTGACGGCACCGAACCAGCCGGCGTCCAGGACGACCAACCCGGCCTGACTTCGGCGCCCAGCACCCCCGAGCCGCAGTCGCCGCCCGACCCGAACGACCAATCCCTGGGCGCCGCCCACGCACGTGACTCCGGCGGCGGCAATGCGCCCCCGGCGGGCATCGTCCCGTCGTCCTGGTGGCCGGATCTCCCGGCCGCCGCCCGAAGCCTGCCCACAGATGCGAACACCCCCGGACGTAGCGTCCGGTATTGCGGCCCTCCCAGCTGATCTGCGCGGTCCGGAATCAGGCCGACGCCGGTGCACAGACCCGGCGCGCCACCAGCCGGCCCCGGAGTGGACGCCGGCATTCCTACCGCGAAAGTCCTGGCTGGGAGGCCATCGTGATCCGCATTCTGCTCGTCGAACCGATGAATCTGCTGCGCGGCGCCCTCGCCGCGACCCTGTCCCTGGAAGAGGATTTCGCCGTGGTCGCCGAACTGGGCTGCCTCGACGAGGCCCCGGCGATGGCCCGTGCCGTGCCGCCGGACGTTGCCGTCGTCAACGTCGGCCTGCTCGCCGGGGACGGCCTGGACCTGTTCACGCAGCTCAGCGCGGAGCAGCCCGGCTGCGCCCTGCTCGTGTTGGCCGGACCGGACGCCTCGGGCCGGCTCAACCGCGCGCTCGACGTCCACGTCCACGGCGTGCTCGGCACCCAGGCCGCGCCGGGTGAGCTGGTGCGCGGCATCCGCCGGCTGGCCCGGGGCGAACGGGTCATCGACGCCGGCCTGGCCGTCGCCATGGTCGCCGCGCCGCGCAGTCCGCTGTCGGCGCGGGAGCTGGACGTGCTGAGCGTCGCCGCGTCCGGGATCCCGTCGGCGGAGGTGGCTGCCACGTTGCACCTGACCGCCGGCACGGTCCGCAACTACATCTCGGTGATCCTGCGCAAGACCGGCGCCCGCAACCGGCTGGAGGCGGTCCGCGTCGCCGAGAACGCCGGCTGGCTCCCCTGAGGACATGACTGCACTCACCCTCAGCCGATGACAGTGCTCACTGGGTTCGGCCCGTGCGGACATCGAGGCTGGAGGCGGAACAGGGATCCCCATCGACAGGAGGAACGATGACACTTCGCCAACGGCTCTCGATGATCGTCGTGACGTTGCTCGCGGCGCTGGGACTGGCCGCCGTGGGCACCAGCCCGGCCGCGGCTGCCCCGGCCGCCCCGGCCGCGGTCGTCCCCAGCATCCCGGTCACCGGCGCCTTCACGGACGCGGCCGGGGGCACCGGCTCCTTCGCCGGCAGGTTCACCCCCACCAGCTTCGCCGCGCGGAACGGAACTCTGCTGGCCACCGGCACACTGACCGGTGTGCTGACCGACTCGGCCGGTGACCGCGTCGGCACGGTCACGCGAACTGTCAGCATGCCGGCCGCGGTCGCCCAGGCGTCGTGCCGGATCCTGGACCTCACCCTCGGCCCGCTGCACCTGGACCTGCTCGGTCTGGTGGTGGATCTGAACCGGGTGCACCTGACGATCACCGCCGAGTCCGGGCCCGGCAACCTGCTCGGCAACCTGCTGTGCGCGATTGCGGGCCTGCTCGACCAGAACCCGGGCGCCGGCGCGCTGGCCGCGATCCTCAACGCGATCCTGGCGCTGCTCCGGTCGTGAACCACCGGCGAACACGCAGCCGCATCCGGCCGGGTGCGGCTGCGTCGGCGTGCTACGGGCGTACCTCGTACACATTGTTGAAAGGTGTCTGCGCCGCCAGGCGGAATCGGGTGAAGCCGGCGGCGGTGGCGACCTCGCGGATGCGTGCCGGCCCGGCCTGGGTGCCGAGGGCGGCGCCGGGCTCCTGGGACAGCGACGCCGGGGTGCAGAGCAGCGTCGAGAATCCGTAGTAGGCGCGGCCCACCGGGTTGAAGTTGTCCTCGACGTGGTCGCCGGCCGCCGGTTCGACGATCATCCAGGTGCCGTCGGGGGCGATGATGTCGCGGACGTGCCGGGCGGCGCCGTCCGGGTCGCCCATGTCGTGCAGGCAGTCGAACATGGTCACCAGGTCGTGGCCGTCGCCGGTGGCGCCGGTGGCGGACCGCACCTCGAACTGCACCCGGTCCTGCACCTGGGCCGCCGCCGCCCGTTCGCGCGCGGTGGCGATCGACTCGGGGTGGTAGTCGGAGCCGGTGAACGTCGACTTCGGGTAGGCCCGGGCCATCAGGATGGTGGACGCGCCATGGCCACATCCCACGTCGGCCACCTTCGCACCCTGCTGGAGCTTGCCGACCACGCCGTCCAGCGCCGGAAGCCACGATTCCACCAGGTTGGCGGCGTAGCCGGGCCGGAAGAACCGCTCACAGCCGAGGTGGACATCATCGTTGTGCTCGTGCCAGCCCACCCCCGCTCCGCGGCGGGCGACTTCGATGATCCGGTACGCGTCACGCACCGTCCCGTGCGCGATCTGGAAGAACCCGGGCAGGAACGCCGGGCTGCTCTCGTCGGTCAGCGCCACCGCATGCTCGGCGGGCAGCGTGTATCGGCGGGTACCGGCGTCGTACTCGACGAATCCACCGGCGGCCTGCGCGTTCAGCCACTCCCGCGCGTACGGTTCGCCGGTCTCCGTCCGTTTCGCCATCTCGGCCGCGGTGGCCGGCCCGTGCGCGGCCAGATCGCGGTAGTAGCCGAGCCGGTCACCCATCACGACGAGGGCGCAGTTGAGCGTCGCCCCCACCTCTTCGACGGCACGGAAGACGAAGGCCATCAACTTGTCGGGATCGATCGGGGAAGGTGTGTCGATGCTGGTCATGGCCCGACGCTAGGGTGACGAGATATTAGGGACAATGCTGATGACTGGGGGTCCATCAGTGGAACTAATAGGACACGTACGAGCCATCCGCGTCCTCTGCGAGGTGGCCGGCCACGGGTCGTTCTCGGCCGCCGCGGAGGCGCTCGGCCTCACCCAGTCCGCGGTGAGCCAGCATGTCGCCGCGCTGGAACGGCAGACCGGCCTACCTCTGGTCGAGCGCAGTACCCGCCCGCTGGGGCTGACCGACGCCGGTCACGCTCTGGTCCGCCACGGCCGGGCGATCAACGCCCGCCTGGACAGCGCCGAGCAGGACCTCGCGGAGATCGCCGGACGGCGTGCCCGCCGCCTGCGGTTCGGCAGCTTCCCGACCGCGCTGACCACCTTCGTGCCGGGAGCCCTGGCCCGGTTGCGCAGCCGGCAACCCGGCACCGCCCTCACCGTGGTCGACGACCACCTGCAGGGACTGCTGCCCCGGCTGACCGACGGCGAACTGGATCTCGCGGTGATCTACGACAGTGCGGCGCTGGCCGGGTCGCCGCGGTTCGAGGGCGGCCGGGTCCACCTGTTCGACGACACGTTCCAGGCTGTTCTGCCGCGCGGGCACCGGGCCGCGGCCGCCGGCCGTACGGTGGAGTTGACCGACCTGGCCGAGGACGTCTGGGTCGGCGGGCGACCCGGAAGCGCCTGGTTCACGATCGTGCGGCATTCCTGCCGGGCGATCGGCTTCGACCCGAGGGTGTCGCTCACCTCCGACGACTACCGGGCCGTGCAGGCATTCGTCGCCGCCGGTCTCGGAGTGGCCGTGATCCCCGGCCTGGCCGTGGTCCGCGCGCCGGCCGATGTCGAGGTCCGGCAGCTCCGGGTGGGCGCGCCGGTGCGGCGGATCTCGGTGGCCTATCCGGACAGCGCCTATCAGCCGCCGGTCGTCCGCGAGATGATCTCGATCCTGGAGGGGGTGACCCAGCGGCTCAGGGGCGATCCGCCCACCAGCGACGCGACGCCAGCGCAGCCAGCGCGGCGCCGGCGGCGTTGACCAGCACGTCGTCCACCGAGGACACCCGGTCCAGCCGCAGGACGTACTGAGCGGTCTCGACCAGGATCGAGCAGCCGGCCCCGAGCACCAGGATCCGCGGGACGGACGCCAGCGCCGCGAACCGGATCGGCGCGAAGAACCCCAGCGCCGCGAAGATCAGCAGGTTGCCGCCGATCCCGAGCGGCCCCATCGTGACCAGGTCGCGCAGCGGCACCAGACTCAACCGGCCCGCGACGAATCCGGCCGCCGGCCCCGGCATCATGGTCAGCCAGAGCATCGGCGCCGTCCCGTAGACCATGCCCACCTCGGCCACCGATCTCCGCCACGCCGCGGTCCTGCCGGCGGCATGCCGAAGGCCCGCCAGAGCGCACGCCGCGAGGGCCGCCAACGGCACGCCGGCCAGCATCATGAACAGCACGCCGTTCTCGGTGTCGAGGCAGCCGTGCCAGTGCCCGGCCAGGCATCGCGGCGCGGACATCAACAGCGGCCGCCGCAGGATGTACGCGACTCCCAGCGCACCGAGGACCGCCAGGCTGACGAGCGCGATCCGGCGCGTACGGCGGGGCGGCGCTGACAGGGATGCGCTGGAGTTCATGCCCCCATCGAAACCGGGGGATGGTCGCGGTGACGTAAGCCATTTCTTTATGCCCGCCATACAAACCTTTCCGCTGGTGACGGACGCGCGGTGACGGTTCGGCCGAAACGTCGGGGTGGATCACGATGAATGTGCATGTTTAGATGTCGTTCGACCGGGCCCGCCGCAGTCGCGGCTTGCCTCCGGTCGACTCTCATCGGGCTTGCCGAGGATCTACGGGGGATCTCTTGAGGCGTGCAGACGGTTTGCTGCGCACATTCGCTGCTCCAGGTGGCAATTTCCTGCCCTGACCCATCCCTTTCTGTGCGAGGGCGCGCTCGGCGTGTCCTCGGTTCGTGCTGTTCTGTATTGACGTTTATCGATTCATGGCGGGGGTTGTGGTGACAAATCTCGTACGGGCGCGGATACGCGTCTGGGTGGCGGCGTCGCTGATCGCGGCGGTTTTCGGAGCAGGCCTGCATGCCCCGCCGGCACTGGCGGAACCGACACCGGCGCCGACCGTCGCGGCCACCGAGGACCCGGGCCCGGCGATCGAGATCCCGGCGTTGGTGACCGAGAGCTGGAACGGCGCGACCGGTGTCGACGCGATGGCGGAGCGCTGGCGCAAGGCCGTCGCGGACATCGCCGCGCTGACACCGGAGCCCGAGGTCCGGGACGCCGCGCTGGCGGCGCTGGCGACCGGTGACCCGGCGGTCATCCAGAAGTTCGCGATCACCGACAAGCCGGCACTCGACAAGCAGATCGCGGCCCGCAAGAAGCAGGAGGCCGCCGACAACCTCACCAAGATCAAGGCGATGAAGGGCACCGGTGGCCCGTACTTCAACGCCGAGGTCGACCGGGTGCTGGCCGGCACCGATTTCGACCGGGCCGGTTTCCTGGCCTACGGCGCGGACATCGCCCGTGACCGGGACAAGAAGGTCGAGGAGGACGCTGCCGCGCGAGCGGCGACGCTGCGGGAACGGGTCCGGCTGATCGCCGCGATGGCACCGGCGGAGTCCCACCTCAAGCGTGCCGCCGAAGCGGCGTTCGCCGGCGACGGCGCCGCGATCGAGGCCTTCCTCACCAGTGGCTACCTGACCGCCGCGCGAGCCGACGCCGCGGAGCGCGAGCAGTACCTGAAGGACCTCGAGGCCCGCAACAAGGCCGCGGAGGAGCTGACGGAGCTGGCGCAGAAGTCGGCGCGGGCGTCGGCGGCCCGCCAGCGGTTGCTGGCCGCGCACGGCAACGGTGTCCGCGCGCTGCAGCAGGCGTCGAACGCGATGGCGGCCGCGGCGAACTCCGCGCGGCATTCGGCGCGGGTGCTGGCCGGTTCCGGCACGGCAGCGGCCAAGGCGACCGAGCTGGCGGCGGCGAACGCCGAGTCCAAGCGGCAGCTGGGCTACGCGCAGGCTGCTGCACAGGAGGCGGCGATCGCGGCGCAGACCGCCTCGACCTCGGCCGACGAACTGATCGCCATCGGTCTGGAGTACGGCGCCGAGTGGTCGCTGATCGCACAGGGCATGAGCGAAGCCGCGACCGCCGCGGTCGGTGCGACGCAGACCGCGGTGTACGCCAGTGACGCCACCGTGGCGACGAACAACGCGCAGGGCGCCCAGGCGCAGGCGGAGGCGCACGCGCAGCAGGCGATCAAGTGGCGCCAGCACGCCGAGGAGCACGCGAAGTCGGCGGCGAAGCTGGCCGCCGCGGCGGCGAAGCAGGCACAGGCCGCCAAGACCGCCGCTGCCCGCGCCAAGACCGCCCGTGAGCAGGCACAGGCCGCCGAACGCAAGGCGCTGGCCGAGGCGGAGAAGACCAGGCAGCACCGGCAGACCGCCGAGGCCAGGGCGGCGGAGGCGAAGCAGCACCGGCAGACCGCCGAGGCCGAACGCGACAACGCCGCCAACCATCGCGCCGAAGCGGAACGGCAGGGCAACATCGCGCGTACCGCGCGGGCCGACGCCGAAGCGCAGGCCGCGGCCGCCAAGCAGGCCCGGAGCAAGGCGGAGAGCGCCGACGACGCGGCCGCGGTGGCCGAGAACCGGGCGTGGCAGAACGAGGAAGCCGCCCGCAAGGCCCGCGACGAGGCCATGGCCGCCGAGCGGGCCGAGCAGACGGCCAAGGCGAAGGCGGCGGCGCTGCGTGCTGCCGCGGCCTCCGCGGAGACCGAGGCGGACAAGCAGGAAGCGCAGCGGGAGGCCGACGCGGCCGAGCGCGAGGCTGCCGCCGCGGGCACCGCTGCCCGGGCGGCCCGGTCGGCGGCGAACACCGCCACCGGTGCGGCCGCCAACGCCCGCGCCGCCGCCACCCAGTCACAGCAGGCCGCCGACCGGGCCTGGGCTGCCGCCGAGAAGGCCCGGGCCGCGGCCGCCGCTGCGGACGCGGCGGCGGACAAGGCCGAGGCCAGTGCCCGTGCCACGCATGCCGCCCGGGTCCGTGCCGACGCCAAGGCGGCGGAGGCCACCGCACAGCAGTCCAAGGCCGCTGCCGCCGCCAACGCGGCGCAGACCCTGGCCGGACAGGCCGCCGAGGAGGCGGTGCGCTCGCTGTGGGCCGCCGACCGGACCAAGGCCGAATCGGAGGCGGCGACCACCGAGGCCGTGGCCGCGAGCGCACAGGCGGAGACCGCGGTCGCGGCCTCGCAGGCGGCAGCCACCTCGGCGGCCGGCATCGCCGAGCCCGCCAACACCGCGATCGGCATGGT
Source organism: Actinoplanes sp. NBC_00393 (assembly GCF_036053395.1). Taxonomy (NCBI): domain Bacteria; kingdom Bacillati; phylum Actinomycetota; class Actinomycetes; order Micromonosporales; family Micromonosporaceae; genus Actinoplanes; species Actinoplanes sp. NBC_00393. The sequence continues at coordinate 11,174,650 of NZ_CP107942.1, forward strand.
CAGCCCGTTCACCGGCGCCGACATCGACGCCGACTTCGTCCGCCTGGTCGCCGAGCAGGCCCTGACCATCGGCGCCGAGCAGGCCGCCGCTGCCCGCGCCCGTGCCACCGAGGCGATCACCGCGGCGGAACGTGCGGCCGCGGCTGCGGCCACCGCCGCGGAGCAGGTCAAACCGGCCTACACGGCGGCGGCTGCCGCGGCCCGTTCGGCCGCCGACGCCGCGGTGTCCGCGGCCGAGGCCCGGCAGTCCGCTGCCCAGGCGGCTGCCGACGCGGCGGCTGCCCGTGCCGCCGCGGCCAACGCGGCGAAGGCCGACGCGCAGGCCCGGGCCGATGCCGGCGCGGCCCGGCAGTCCGCCAACGAGGCCGCCAGCGACGCGGCGATCGCCGGGCGCAGCGCCCAGCAGGCGCAGAACGAGGCCGACCAGGCAGACAAGGCGGCCGACGACGCCGAAGCCGACGCCCGCGCGGCCCGGCAGGCCGCTGACAAGGCGGAGGCTGACGCCGCTGGAGCGCGGAAGGCGGCTGACAGCGCGCAGAACCATGCCGACGGTGCGGCCGACGCCGCGAAGAACGCGCTGCAGGCTGCCATCGACGCGCAGAAAGCGGCCGACCAGGCCGAGGAGGCCGAGCGGCAACGCCAGGCGAATGCCGTCGCGGACGCCGCCGCCGAGCTCCCGCTCGACCCGGCGGACCCGGAGCTGCTGAAGTATCTGACTCCGGAGGAGATCGAGCAGCTGCGCCTGGCGGAGCAGGAAGCCGGGATGAGCGTCCTCGACTTCATCAAGGCCGAGGCCGCGGACCTGTTCTGGGAGTTGTCCGGCGTGGGGGACATCGTGTCCTGCATCCGCGACGGCAACATCGAGGCGTGCCTGTGGAGCCTGGCCGGCATGCTCGGCGCCATCAAGGCCGTCCGCGCCGGTTACAAGATCGTCAAGTTGATCCCCAAGCTGCTCAAGTTCCTCGACAAGGTCAAGGATGCGAAGAAGCGGCGGGAGGCGCTCCTGGAGCTCGCCAAGCGCCGCAAGAAGCTCAAGGACGACGACGAGGAGCCGTGCGACGCGAGCGCCAAGGCCAACAGCTTCCTGCCCGGCACCCGAGTTCTGCTCGCGGACGGCGGCACTCGTGCCATTGAGGAGCTGAGCATCGGCGACAGTGTGCTCGCCACCGACCCGGTCACCGGTGTCACCGTCGCCAAGCCGGTCACCGACACCATCACCGGCGCCGGGAAGAAGAGGCTTGTCGACATCACCGTCGACACCGACGGTGAGCGCGGGGACCGGACCGCCACCATCACCGCCACCCACAACCATCCCTTCTGGATCCCGGCTGTGTCCGAATGGTTCGAGGCCGAGGACCTCGCCGCCGGCCAGTTGCTGCGGGACCGCGACGGCCGGAACGTGCGGATCACCGCGATCCGGCAGCGTGACGCCATGGCTCGCGTCCACAACCTCACCGTCGCCGACATCCACACCTTCTACGTCGTGGTGGCCGGCACCTCGGTGCTGGTACACAACGACAGCCTGCCCTGCATCTGCAAGAAGTCGCGGGACAAGCGCTACAAGTACGAGTCGTTGAAGAACAACCTTGCGGTCGGGGCGACCGCTGTCATCTGCCCCGCCGACGTCAAGCCGGCCAACGCGAAGCGACTCTCCATCGAATCGGTGCCGGTCGACGGTTTTCCGGATCCGATCCCGGTGGCCGCCGACGGATTCCCGGAGTACAACAAGACGCACATCATCGCCGACCGGCTCAACGGAGCAGCGATATCGGAGAATCTGTTCACCGGTTACCGGTTGATGAATACCAGTGGAATGCTGCGATGCGAATATGCCATGGTGCGGGTGCTCCGGAGGGGTGAGGTGCTCACCTACACCGGCACGGTGCGGTACAACCCGGGGGACAAGAAACCCACCGGAATCCACATGTCCGCATCGACCGAGCAGAGCGGTAAGGTCTTCAGTCTCTTCATCGAGAACAAGAACGAGAGGTTCACGTCGTGCGGAGTGGAGGACTGAGGACGTGCTGACCGCCACGCTGAATGACCTGGAACGGGTGGCTCCGGCGTTCCTCGCACAACGTTCGGAAACCGTGCTGCCGATCGACTGGGAGTTCGTGCAGAACCATTTCGGGATCACTTTCCCGGCGGACTACCGTGAATACCGCAGTCACTACCGGCACCTGCTGATCGATGGTTTCCTGACGATTCTCGGGCCGGTCCCGGGGGATGAACAGGGCTATGTCGCGGCGACGGCCGAGCATCTCGAGCTGTTTCGTGGCATGGCCGACGACGACATGACGGAGGGTTACACGTTCCATCCCGAGGCCGGCGGATTGTTTCCCTGGGGAGGCTCCAGCGAAGGTGACATGTTCTTCTGGCGGATGAGCGGCCCCGATCCGGACCGATGGCCGTCCGTGGTGTTCTCCAGGAACCTCGACTGGTGGGAGCATGACGGCACCATGCTGTCGTTGGTGGTCGGCCTGATCGACGGATCGGTCGAACACCGGGGCCTTCCGGTCCAACCGCGACCGAACCCCCCGGTGGACTGACGATCGCGGCGGGGGCGAAGCTTGGGCTTCGCTCCCGCCGCCAAACCACCCCTCGGAGTCACGGATGACCGCGAGCCTCCTCGCCAGAATGGCCGAGCGCCTCGGCGCAGCTCCTCGGGCGCCCCTTTACACCTTCCTCGACCGGCACGGGAAGGAAGTGGACTCGGCCGATTACGAGGAGATCGTGCGGCGTGGCGCGGGGGCCGCTGATCTCCTTCGCGCGGCGGGGGTCGTACCCGGTGATCGTGTTCTCTTGATCTTTCCTCCGGACGGCCTGGAATTCGTGACCGGTTTCGTCGGGTGCATGCTGGCCGGCGCCATCGCGGTCCCGGTGGCGAGCCCGGACCCGAGGCACCTCGATCGGGAGCTGCCGAAGCTCCGGCATGTCGTCGAGGACTGCGGCGCGCGCGTCGCGCTCACGCATGCGAAGTACCGTGCGCTCACCACGCTGGCGGGCGTGCCGGGCCGGCTGCGCGGCCGCTCGGGCTGGCCCAGGCTCACCTGGCTGCTCTCGAACCGCGTCAAGCGTGCCGAGCCGCAAGAGGCCGCGGCCTCGCTGGCGAGTGCGGCGGACGAGTTCGGCCCGGACGACGTCGTGTATCTGCAGTACACCTCCGGCTCGACGTCGGCGCCCAAGGGCGTCGTCGTCCGCCACCGCAACCTCGCGCACAACCTCGAGCTGATCGCACGCAACACCCGTGTCGACAGCGAATCGGTGCTGGTCGGCTGGGTGCCGCTGTTCCACGACATGGGGCTGGCCGGCGGGATCCTCAACGCGATGTACACCGGGGCCCGCTGCGTCTCCTTCTCCCCGATGACCTTCCTCGCCGCGCCCCGGCTCTGGCTGGAGGCGATCGACCGTTATCGCGGCACGCACATCGCCGGGCCGAACTTCGGCTACGAGTACGTGCTGCGCGGTCTCGGCGACGGCGACAAGTTCGACCTCTCGTCGCTGCGCGCCACGCTGCAGGGCGGTGAGCCGATGCTCGCCGCGACGATGGACCGCCTCGAAGCCGCGCTCACGCCGATGGGCTTCGATCCGGCGTCGCTCTGCAACGTCTACGGCATGGCGGAGGCCGTACTGTTCGTCAGCGGTCAGATCGGCAGCCGGCCGACGCTGCTCCGCGGCGATCGGGCCGTGCTGGACCGGGACGGCGTGATCGTCCCGCCGGGGCCGCAGGCGCCCGAGGTGACGCTCGTCGGCAGCGGCGTGCCCGATGCCGAGCTCGGCGTGTCGGCGCTCGCCGTCGACCCGGACACCCGGCAGCCGCGTCCGCCCAACACCGTCGGCGAGCTCTGGATATCCAGCCCCAGCGTGGCGAGCGGCTACTGGGGGCGGCCCGACGGGGAGTACGTCGGGCACCTGGCCACCGGCGACGAACGGCGGTTCCTGCGCACCGGCGACCTCGGGGTGATCGGCGACGACGGCGAGGTGTTCCTCTGCGGCCGGCTCAAGGACCTGATCATCGTCGGCGGCCGGAACATCCACCCGCAGGATCTGGAAGCGGCGGTGGTGGCGGCCGATCCGATCCTGCGGCCGGGCAACGCGGTCGCATTCGGGGTGCAGGTCGACGGGGTCGAGCGGGTCGTGGTGGCCGCCGAGGTGCGCAAGCGGCTCAAGGAGCCCGTCCCGTTCGATCGGGCGGCGTCCGCGATCCGGGCCGCGGTGGCCGCGCACTGCGGTGTGCAGTGCCATGAGGTCCTGCTCCTGAAGCCGGACAGCCTGCCGAAGACGACCAGCGGCAAACTGCAGCGCAGCGCGTGCCGGCAGCAGTGGGCGGACGGCTCGCTGCGCTCCTCCGCACCCTCGGGGAAGACCGCCGAGTTCTCCGGTGAGTCGGACTACGTGCGGTGGCTGCTGCGGACCGAGGTCGCGGCCATGCTGCAGCTGACCGATCCGAACGACGTGCCGGTGGACGTGCCGCTGCGCGATCTCGGCCTCGACTCGCTCGGGGTGATGGATCTGGCCAAACGCATCGCGGATCAGACCGGGGCGCGCGTGGCGCCGGCAGACGGCTCCACCGTGCGGGAGATGGCGGCCACGCTTGCACTCGCCGCGCCGGGCCCGGCGACGAGCGAACTCTCCACGGGCGACGTCCCGCTCAGCTCCGCCCAGGTGCACGCCCTGCGCCTCGGCCAGTGGAACTGGTGGAACCGCGCGGTCCTTCTCGACGTGCACCGCCCGCTCACCGGGGAGCGCCTGCACCGGGCCGTGTCCACGCTGGTTGCCCACCACGAGGCGCTGCGCCTGCGGTTCCGCCGCGACGACGGCCGCTTCACCCAGCGCTACGGCGACGTCGAGGGCAGCTTCGCCGTCGAGTCGGTCACGGTGAGCGGCCCCGGCGAGCTCCCGCCCCTGTTCGACGAGCAGCATCGCCGCCTCGACCTGGAGAAAGGCCCGGTGCTGCGCCTGCTCCTGGTGCAGACCGGCTCGGCGCAGCAGCTCTTCATCACCGTCAACCACCTCGTCATGGACGGCGTCACGATGGGCATCCTGGTCGATGAGCTGGACCGCCTGTGCCGGCTGGACGAGCTGCCCCGGACGGCGGCGCGCTTCGAGGACTTCACCCGCTGGCAGCACGACTTCGCGCGCGGGGCGGCGATCGCTGATCGGGACTTCTGGCGAGAGCAGCTCGACTCGGCCCCACCGGCTGCGTACCCGGGCGTCAAGATGCAGGACCTGGCGAGCGCCCACCAGGTCCTGGGCCCGGACGAGACGCGTGCGCTGCGGAACGTGCGCGCGGACGGCCGCCGCTCGCCGATCGCGACGACGCTGCTCGCCGCGCTGGTGCGCACCGCGCAGCGCCAGTGGGCCTGCGGCCGTCTCGCGGTCCAGCTGTCCAGTTCGGGCAGACAACCCGCGGTGCACGGCCTCGACCTCTCGCGGACGGTCGGCTACCTGCACTGCACGTTCCCGCTCGCCTTCGAGGACAGCTCCGGCCAGAGCCCGACGGAGACGGTGACCGCGGTGGCCGAGCGCCTCACTCGCGTACCCTCTGCAGGTCTCTCGTTTGACGCGCTCACGTATCTGCACGAAGATCCGAGCGTGCTCGATGCGCCGGCGCCGACCCTCTGGTTCAACTTCCAGGGTGAGCTGCCGACGCGGAGCCGCAGCGGCCTGTTCTCGCTGCGGGAGGCGCCGCTCGGCGACATGTGGGATCCCGAGGCCGGGGTGAAGCAGCCGCCGCTCTACGTCGAATGCGCGATCGTCGGCGGAGCCGCGCGCATCGACTGGTACTACTCACCTCGCCACCTGCAGTGGTCGGGAGCGGAGATCGATGAGTGGATGGCCCGGTTCTCCGACGAGCTCAGCGACCTGGTCCGGGACGGTCGCTGACCGCGCCTTCGCCGCGACCTTCCAGCACGTCTTCACCTTCTCGCTGCTCTACGAGGACTCGGAGGTCGACAACCACGTCCTGGACCTCGACTCCCGGTCCCGGGTGCTGGCGGTGAGCGGCGCCGGCTGCGGTGTGGCCGGCCTGCTGGCCGCCCACCCGGCGCGCATCGACGCCATCGACACCAACCCCCACCACCTGGCGCTGGCCGCCCTCAAGGTCGCCGCGGCCCGGCGGCTGACGTCCTACGCCGAGTTCTACCAGCTGCTCGGCCGGGGCCGGCACGAGGATCCGGAACGTACGCTCCAGCCGTTGACGAGCGACCTGCCGGCCTGGATCGGGCGCTACTGGCACACGAACCACCGCCGTTTCCGCACCAACCTGTACGCCGAGGGCCTGGCCGGCGCCTTCCAACGACAGCTCCGGCGACAGCTCGGCGTCGGCGCGGAGTTCCTGCGCACCCTGCAACGGCTCCCACCCGCCGATCGCCTCGCGCACCTGCCGCCGATCCCGTGGCCGGTGCGCACGCTGGTGAACACCCCGCTGTTCCTGCTCGGCATCGGCGTCAACTTCGAGCAGCGGCAGCGCAACCTCCGCGCGAACCGGGCGGCCACCATGGCGGACGTCGTCACCGCGCACTTCGCCCGGCTGGCCCAGACGGACCTGGCGACGAACTGGTTCGTCTGGGTGGGCCTGACCGGCGAGTTCAACCACGACCACCCCGCCGCGGTCCCGCCCTATCTGCGCCCGGAGAACCATCAGCGGTCGCTGGCCGCGCCGACCGAGGTCGACTTCCACCGCGAGTCCCTGCAACGGATGCTCGCCGCCGCGACGCCGGGGCAGTGGTCGCACTTCTCCCTCTGCGACCTGCTGGACTGGCTGCCGGCCGACGCGCAGCGCCAGCTGCTCCGCCGGATCGCCCGGGTCGGCGGGCCCGGCGCGGTCGTCCTGACCCGCAGCGTGGAGGACGACTGCGTCGTCGACCGGGTCGGCCTCTCCGGCCTGTTCGAACGCGCCGAACCCACGTCCAGCCGGGCGAGTGAACAGGAACGGACCCGGCTCTACGGGCGCGTCAACGTCTACCGGGTCGTCAGCGGCGCATGACATCCGACGCGCAGGCCTCCCACCGGGCATTCCTCGACCGCTACTACCGGCTCACGCATCGCGTCTACGACGTGTCGCGCAAGTACTACCTGTTCGGCCGCGACGGCGTGCTCGACCGCCTGCTCGCGAGCGAGTGGACGACGCTCGTCGAGGTCGGTCCGGGCACCGGGCGCAACCTCGCCCGCCTGCATCGCCGCCGGCCGGATGCCACGTTCGGCGGGCTGGAGGCCAGCGAGATCATGCGTGCGCACGCCACGCGCCGCTGCGGCTGGGCGCGCATCAGCCCCGGCTTCGCCGAGGACACCGACATCAAAGCCATTCTCGGTACGCCGCCCGAGCGCATTCTCATGTCGTACGCCCTGTCGATGTTCACGGACAAGGGCCGGGCCATCGACAACGCGCGGCGGCACCTGGCGCCCGGTGGCGAACTGTGGGTCGTCGACTTCGCCGATTTCTCGGTCTTCCCGCCCATGCGCAGGTTTCTCTCCGCGTTCCACGTCCAGGCGATCCCGGACGAGCTGCTGCGTCGACACGGCGCCGGCCACGTCGAGCACGGTCCGCTCCGCTACTACGTCGTCGCGCGGTTCCCGGCATGATCACGCTGTCCCGCCGGTGGGTGGACCGCTCCGGGGTGCGGCTGTCGTATCAGGTCTCCGGCGACGGCGTCCCGCTCGTGCTGCTGGCCGGGTACGGCAGGTCCGGGAGCAGCTGGATCCCCTGGCTCGAACGCGTCGGACCTCTCCCGTTCCGCGTGGTGCTCGTCGACCACCGCGGCACGGGGGAGTCGGCGCGCTCGTGGCGGCCCTACACCCTCGCCACGCTGGCGGACGACGTGGCCGCGGTGCTGTGCGACGCCGCCGGGGACGTTCCGGCGGTCGTGGTGGGGGAGTCGATGGGCGGCATGGTCGCGCAGCATCTCGCCCTCCGGCACCCGCACCGGGTCGGCGGGCTCGTGCTGTCGGCCAGCTCGGCCCGCGGGGATGTCGTGTCGCCGGAGTTCGTACGCTCACTGCCGTTGACCGTCGCGGCCGCGCTCTCGAAAGATGTCCGCGTGTGGGCGAGGTGCGACCGCCTGCTGGTCCACGACGGACGCAACGCGCACAGCCTGCTGGCGCCGCTCCGGCGGATTCAGCGCGGCGAGCCCTACTCGCGGTTCAACTCGCTCCTGCAAGCGGTCGCCATGTCGTTCCATCGGACGGATCGGCGGCTGCCGGGCGTACGCGTGCCGGCCGAGGTGCTGGCCGGCGCCGCGGACCGGGTGCTGTCGCCGCGCAACTCACGCGTGCTGGCGGAATGCCTGCCCGCCGCCCGATTGACGATCCTGACCGAAACTGGTCACGCGATCCCGTTCGAACGGCCGATGGAGATCCGGTACGCGATCACGCGGCTGCCTTCTCGGTGAGCGCGGCCCGGAAGAACGCCGCCCGGCACAGCAGCGGCACGAGCAGCACGCTGTGCAGCACGAACTGCGCCCAGGCCCCGCGCTCCCGCTGGTAGGAGCTCATGTAGGTCCGCTCGCGATAAACGATGTGCGACAGCTCCTGGGCCACCGTGGCGAAGACGAGCAGCCCCAGGGAAACGGGCCAGCTCGGCACCGGCAGGGCGAGATAGGCCGCGAGCACGACGCCGGTGTAAAGAATCGACATCAGCGCGGTGTGATCGGGCGCCGTGTACGCGCAGAAAAGCGCGTAGATCGCCGCCGCGAACGACACCGCCACCGCAGGAGCCGGAACGAAGGCGCCGACCAGGCCGAAGACACCGAGCAGGCCGAGACCTGTGGTGACGAGGTGGGCGATCACGTTGCCCGTACGTTGATGGAATCGGGCGAAATCCCGGAACGTCTCCTCGAACCGGTAGCTGTTCCCCAGATGCCGGTTCGTCATTTCCTGGCACAGGACAAGCAGATAAAAAGCCACATGGCCGGCCAGGAGCGGCCACCAGGCCGCGCGGAACGGGGCATGCAGCGCCAGCCCGGCGAAACCGATCAGCTTGCCGGCGATCATCGGATGCGGAATGACACCGTACGGGAAGCGCGTGACCCGGCCCGGCGGGACGACACCGAGTTCCACGCCGAAATACGTGCGATCCGAGCCGACCCGGAGGAACGCGAGCCCGGACAGCCCGAACCCGAGCACGGCGACCACGAGCGACAGCAGATCGAAACCGGCCCGTCCGTATTCCAGGAACAGCGTGCCGAGCGCGATCAGCTGAAAGAACGTCGCATCACGGGCGAACCTGCCGGGCTCGACCGCGCGGAACGTGTAGGCGAAGAAGTAGAGAAAGTAGTGGACGAAACTGAACAGATAGACCCGCTCGGTCGGATGCCCCGCGCTCACCTGCCAGAACAGCAGAACGATGAGCAGGTTCAGCACCCCGACATACCGGAGGAAGAGCGGATAGAGGAACGTGCCCACGTTCACGACGCCGCCGAGGAACTTGCCGACCGCCGACTGTGGGTTCTTGCTGGCGACGAAGAGCTGCCGCGCCCGCCGGTTGTAAGTCTCGTTCCACCCCGCGAAAAGCTTGTGGAACGGCGAGAGCCACCGCGGGACGACCGCGTAATGCACCTTGAGACAGATGCGGCTGTCCTCCAGCAGCTCGTCCTGATCCCCGCTCTTGGTGATGTAGTGGATGTCCCGGTTGTAGTCGAACCAGCAGTACTGCCCCGTGCGCAGCGTGCTCGACTGCTTCTGCGCCAGGAAAATCGTCGCGACCCGCTCGTTCCCCCGAACCACGATCAGGCACCGCAGAAGCGTCATGAACGGCAGAAAGCCGAACGGCCCGTCGATGTGATGCTGCAGAAAGGCGTTGTCGGACCCTTTGGCGCCCATGTTCGAGACGTAGACCTCGTTCATGTCGTCCACGCTGAGGACCGTGCAGCCGGGGAACGCCTCCAGAATGCTCTCCTGGATCGCCGCCGAGTCCTTGAGCCCGGCGAACGCGTCCCGCTCCGCCGGCGGAAGGTCCGCCTCCCAGACGTGATAGGTCTCCCGCCGGTCCAGATCCTGCCGTTCCACAAACTCCAGCAGCGTCGAGAGGTGGCCGGCATGGCCCTCCTCGACGGACCCCATCCCGGGCTTCACTGATCGACGTCCGTAAGCAGCACCTCGTACTTCTACCATCCAGGCCCGTCGAACAGTGAGACCCTCAGGGCTCGCCTGCGCGGCCCGATCAGCTCTCGCAGAACGGTCCCGGCTAGGCTCAGCGGAATGGCGTACCTCCGGATCGGCGGGGTGGACCTGTATTCGGAGATCGCCGGAGAAGGGGAGCCCGTCCTCCTGCTGCACGGCGGCTTCTGCTCGCTGGAGTCGTTGCGGGCGCAGTCTGACGCGCTCGTGCCGGATCACCGGGTGTTCGCTTTCGAGCGGCCCGGCCACGGACGCTCGGCCGACATCGACGGGGAGTACGACTACCAGCGAGGCGTCGCCGACACGCTGGCCTGTCTCGATGCTGTCGGGATCGGATCGGCGCACATCGTCGGCTACAGCGACGGCGCGATCATCGGGCTCCTGCTCGCGCTCGACCACCCGGAGCGGGTGCGTTCGCTGACCGCGATCAGCGCGAACCTTGACCCGTCGGCATTCACGAATTCGCCCGGCACCATTCTCAGTACGCCCGCGGAACCGCCGGAAGAGAAGCCGGATGTCGAGCGGATGCACTACGAGCGGCTGTCGCCGGACGGGCCGGGGCACGCGGAGGTCGTACTCGGAAAGCTCTTTCGTCTCTGGACGAGTGAGCCGCGCATCGACCCGGCGGACCTGGCCCGGATCGCGGCGCCCGTGCTGGTGATGGCGGCCGACCGCGACACGATCCGGCCGGATCACAGCCTTCTGATCGCCGCGTCGATCCCCGGCGCGCAGCTGTGCATCGTGCCGGGGACTACGCACAACCTGATCGCCGAGCGTCCGGAACTGATCAGTGCGCTCGTGCGGGACTTCGTGACAGCAGCCAGATGAAGTAGGGCGCCCCGATCAGGGCCATCATCAGCCCGGCGGGGATCTGCGAGGGGGCGATGACGGTACGGCCGAGCGCGTCGGCCACGCACACGAGTAGGCCCCCGAGCAGCATGGCGACCGGGACGATACGGCCGTGCCGGACGCCGACGAGGCCGCGGGCGAGATGCGGAGCGACCAGGCCGACGAAGCCGACCACGCCGACCGCGATCACGCTGACCGCCGCCGCGAGCGCCGCGATCGTCAGCAGGGTGAAGCGTGCGCCTTCCCGGCGGACGCCGAAGATCCGCGGGGTGTCCTCGTCGATCGCCAGCAGGTCGAGCTGGCGGCGCATGCCCAGCACCGCGGGAGTGGCGACGAGCAGCACGACGGCGACCGGCAGCACGTCGGCGAAGGACCGGCCGTAGGTCGTGCCGGAGAGCCAGGTGAGGATGCGCGGCGTGTCCCACGGGTCGGCGCGCAGCAGCAGGAACGTGCTGATGGCGGTGAGTGCGTACCCGCAGCCGATGCCGATCAGGAGGAAACGGTCGGGCAGGAGCCCGCCGCGCCAGGCCAGCAGCGCGATGAACGCGAAGGTGGCGAGGCCCATGGCGACGGCCGTGACGATGAGCGCGGTGCGCCCGCCGGACCCGCCCGAGGTCACCACGATCACCGCGCCGAGGCCGGCGCTGGCGGTGATGCCGAGGACGCCCGGCTCCGCGAGAGGATTGCGAACTGTGCCCTGCACGACGGTTCCCGCCAGGGCGAGCGCGGCGCCGGCGACGACGGCCGCAGCGACCCGCGGGGCCCGGTCGTCGAGCGCCCGGCCGATCAGATCCGGCGCGCTGCCCTGCAGCCAGAGCACGATGTCGCCGGTGCGCAGCCACAGGCTGCCGGCCAGCAGGCCGGCCAGCGCCGCCGCGGCGAGCAGCACGGCCGCGACGATCATCACGGTCAGGAAGCGGCGGTACGAGCGTACGGCTACGTGTGCCCGGGGCGCCTCGCGTGCCGCGCCGGCGTCGCGCAGCCGCAGCGCGAGTACCACGATCACCACGGCGCCGAGCAGCGAGGTCGGGATGCCGGTGGGGATCGAGGCAGCCGCCTGGGCGCCGAGGACGGCCCGGAGCACGGCGTCCGCCAGCAGCACGAGAAGGGCACCGACCAGGCCGGCGGCCGGGATCAGGAAGGCGTGCCGGCTGAGCACGCCGATGCGGTCGGCGATCAGGCGTACGGCGACCGGCGCGGCCAGCCCGACGAAGGCGATGGGTCCGGCGAGCGTCACCGACAGGCCGGCCAGCAGGACGGCGCAGAGGACCGCGACGATCCGGGTCGAGCGGATCGGTACGCCGAGCGAGGCGGCCGTGTCGTCACCGAGCCCCAGCACATCGAGCCGCCGGGACAGGAGCAGGGCCGCTCCGAGCACGACGACGATGACCGGGGCGGCGCGCGTGGCCGCGTCGAGGTTCAGCTGGGCGAGGGAGCCGCTGCCCCAGGCGTACAGGCCGGTGGTGTTCTCCTTGAACAGGATCAGCAGCATCGCGGTTCCGGCGTCCAGGGCCATCGCGACGGCCGAGCCGGCCAGGATCAGCCGCGTCGAGCCGATGCCGGACGCGGTGCCGACCAGGCCGAGCACGAGCGCCGCCGCCAGCAGCCCGCCGCCGAACGCCACCGCACCCGACGCCCACAGCGGCACCGCGATGCCGAACGCCGCGACCACGCACAGCGCGAAATAGGACCCGGCGGTGACGGCGAGGGTGTCCGGAGCGGCGAGGGCGTTGCGGGTGACCGACTGCAGAAGCGCCCCGGCCGCGCCGAGCGCGACGCCGACAGCGATGCCGGCGAGCATGCGCGGCAGACGCGAGCCGGTCAGCACATCGGAGATCGGTACGCCGCCAACGTCCTCCCGCGCGCCGAGAAGGTGACGCAGCAGGTCGGCGAACCCGACGCCGGACGTGCCCTGGGTGATGTGCCACAGGCCGACCAGGACGACCGCGCCGAGCAGAACGGCCAGGACGGCCGTCCCGCTCGCGCCGCGCCCGAGTCCCACTCGGGTGTCGCTCACCCCTTGGTCAGGATCTTCACGTAGGCGTCGATCGCCTGCTCGTTGGAGAGCGGGCCGCCGGCGCCCCAGACGCCCGCGGGGAAGGAGTAGGCGCGTCCCTCCTTCACGGCCGGGAGCGCCGTCCAGATCGGGCTCTTGCGCAGCTCCTTGACGTAGCTGTCCGGCGTCTCGTCGTCGGAGTAGAACAGGGTCGCGCTGCCGACGGCGGTGAGGCCCTCGATGTCCGTCTGCGCGAGACCGTACGCGGGGTCGACGCCGCCACTGCCGTACGCCGCATTGATCTTGTCGGTCCAGGCCGTGGTCATGCCGAGCTGCTCGCCGAGTTCGGTGAAGAGGGCGCCCTTGCCGTAGGGGCGGATGACGACGTTGCCGCCCTCGATCCAGCCGTCGAAGAACAGGAAGTCCTTCGCCGTCACGTTCGCGGCCGCCACCTTCTCCTTGGCGGCGGCGAGGTGCTCGTCGAACTGGCGCAGGACGAGGTCGGCGCGTTCGGTGCGGCCGGTGGCCGTACCGATCATCCTGAAGACCTTTTTCATGTTCTCGATCTGACCGGACGCGTCGGCGCCGACCGTCGCCAGCACGGGGACGCCCCGCTTCTCGAGCTTGGTGATCAGCTCGTCGTCGGCCTTGAACGCCTCCACGATGATCAGATCGGGGTTCGTCGCGTAGAGCGCGTCGAGGTCGGGCTCACCGCGCTGACCAGCGTCGACGACGTTCGCGGGCAGCGTCTCCGCCTTGACGTAGGTGCCGTAACCCTTCGGGTCGGCGACCGCGACCGGGGTGAGGCACAGCGTGAGCAGGTCCTCGGTCTGCTGCCATTCGAGCACCGCGACCCGCTGAGCCGGCTTGGCGAGTTCCACCTTGCGGCCGACGCCGTCGGTCATCGAGACCGGGCCGGCCGAGGTCGTGGTGGTGTCGTCGGCGCAGGTCTGCGAGGCCGGAGCGGACGTGCCGCCGGCTGCGGGTTCGTCGACCTTCGTGGTGCCGCACGCGGTGACCGTCACGGCGACCGCGGCGAGCGTCGCGAGGCGTTTGAACAGGATCATGGGATCTTTTCTCCAGGGTGGACGCGGGCGGGATGCCGCCCGACGGGGTCGATGCGCAGCCGGCCGGTACGCGGGTCGACCTCGACCTCGACGCGCAGGTCGTAGACCTCGCTGAGGTGCTCGGCGGTGAGCACTCCGAGGGGGTCGCCCGCGGCGTGGATGCGCCCGGCGTGCAGGAGTACCAGCGTGTCCGCCACCCGCGCGGCATGGTCCAGGTCGTGCAGCACGATGCCGACGGCCACGCCGTGCTCGTCGGCGAGATCACGGACCAGGTCGAGCGTCTCGATCTGGTAGCGCAGGTCCAGATGGTTCGTCGGCTCGTCGAGCAGCACGACGCCGGTCTCCTGTGCCAGGCAGGCGGCGAGCCAGACGCGCTGCATCTCGCCGCCGGAGAGCTCGCCGACCGGCCGCTCGGCCATGTCCGTCACGCCGGTGACCCGCATCGCCCGGTCGACGGCGTCGCGGTCCGCCGCGGACGGCCCGGCGAAGCGGCGCCGGTGCGGGTGCCGCCCGAAGGAGACGACCTCGCGCACCGTCAGCCCGTGCGGGGCCTGGCGCGACTGCGAGAACAGCGTGACCTCGCGGGCGAACTGCCGCGCGCTGAGCAGCGACACCGCGCGCTCGCCGAGGATCACCTCGCCGCCGTCGGCGCGATGCAGCCGGGCGAGGGCGCGCAGCAGGGTGGACTTCCCGCTGCCGTTCGGCCCGATCAGCGCCGTCACCCGGCCCGGCGCCAGTTCCACGGAGACGCCGTGCACCACTGCCGTCCTCGCGTAGCGAAGCACGAGCTGTTCGCCGCGTAGGGACATCGGGAGCTCCGTTAGTAAGGTTTGCCTTGCCTAACGGAGGCTAGATGATCAACTGGTTGTCAGCAATCCGGTACTCCGGACATCCGATACGGGATTTCGGACATCGAGCGCACCAGGTGTCACCTTCATCACGCGCCGGAACGCGGCGATGAACGTGCTCGGCTGCGCATAGCCGAGCCGTTCCGACACGCTCCGAACGTCCGCGCCCGCCGACAGCAACGCCAGCGCCTCGTGTACGCGCAGCATCTGCCGCCACTGCGCGAAGGACAGCCCGGTCGCCTCCCGGAAGGCCCGCGTGATCGTTCTCTCACTCACCCGCAGCTGTTCTGCCCACTCCTCCAGACCGCGATCGTCGGCGGGATCCGCGAGCAGCGCCTCGGCGATCATGTCGATCCGCGGGTCCCCGGGCAGCTCCAGCGCGAACTGCCGCTCCGACGGATCGAGCACGTCGAAGACGACCGCCTCGGTCCGGGCCCTCGCCCCGGCATCGAGGTCCCTGCGAGCCAGGCGCAACAGCAGCGACTCCAGCAGGGACGTCATCGTGATCGACGTCGGTCCCGCGAACTCGACGGGCGTGCGGTCGGGTGCGAAGAAGGCGTCGTGCAGTTCGGCGCCCGCGGTCAGCCGGCCCCCGTGCACCACGCCGGCGGGCAGCCACAGGCCGAACCCGGCCGGCACGGTGAAGATCCGGTTCCCGATCCGGGAGGTCAGCGTCCCGCCGCGCACCCACACCAGCTCGTGCATCGGGTGCGAATGCGGCAACCAGTCCGTCGCGGCCCCGGGCACCTCCGACTCCGCGACGATCGCCAGCGGCGCGGGATCCTCCGCCGGCACCGACACGGCCCGCCGGACGACCGTGCCCGGGTCCCGCCGCCAGGTCCCCAGACCGAGATCGTCGTGGGGCGCCGAAACCATGCTCAGCGCACCTGCTTGGCGCTGAACTGCATGCGCGGCGAGGCGTAGAACTCCTGGGCCTGCACCAGCCGCAGCTCGCGCTCGCCGGACCGGTAGGTGGTCTCGATCAGGTCGAAGATGCTGGAGGCGGTGCGCTCCAGCGACAGCGCCGCGTCCCCGGTCTTCACGTAGTGGGCCGTGAATAGGGCCGCCGTGACGTCACCGGACCCGTTCGCCTTGAACGGCAGGTGCGGGGTGGTCACGAGCCACGCGCCGGCGCGGTCCACCACGAGCATCTCGATCACGCCCTCCTCCCGGTCGGGGCGCTCGACGCTCGTGACCAGCACGGTCGACGGACCCATGGCCCGGGCGAGGTCGGCCGACTCGAGGGTCGACTCGATGCTCGCCGGCTCGGTGCCGGTCAGGAAGCCCAGCTCGAACTGGTTCGGCGTGATGATGTCGGCCACCGGCACGACCCGGTCCCGCAGCAGGACGGGGATCTCGGGGGCGACGAAGCAGCCGGACTTGGCGTTGCCCATGACGGGGTCACACGCGTACACCGCCGAGGGGTTCGCAGCCTTCACCCGGCGTACGGCGTCGATGATGACGTCGGCGATGCCCGCCCCGCCCTGATAGCCGGAGAGCACGGCGTCGACCTGCGGGAACACCCCACGCTCCTCGACACCGAGGAGGATCTCGGCCACATCCGACGGCGGCAGCAGCGGGCCCCGCCAGGCGCCGTAGCCGGTGTGGTTGGAGAAGTTCACCGTGGGGATCGGGACGACCTCGACCCCGATGCGCTGCAGGGGGAACACGGCCGCGGAGTTCCCGACGTGGCCGTGGGCGACCACTGACTGGATGGACAAGACCTTCATCACCTCAGCCTAGAGACCCCGGGGAACAAGCCCTCCACCGATGACGCTGTCCCCTGATGTGATCAACGCCGAGTTTCAGCTCTCGCTGCTGGACCGGTCCCGCATCCGCGCCGGGGAAACCGAGACGGAGGCGCTCAGAGGGACGGTTGCGCGGGCAACACAGGCAGAACAGCTGGGGTACGACCGGATCTGGGTCGCCGAGCATCACGGTGTGCCTGGGATAGCGGGCGCCGCCCCGGCTGTGCTGCTCACCGCGGTTGCCGGGGCGACGACGGGCATCCGGTTGGGCTCAGCCGGTGTGATGCTGCCGCACCATCAGCCGCTGGTGGTCGCCGAGCAGTTCGCCACGCTGTCCGCCTTCGCCCCGGGACGGGTGGATCTGGGACTGGGTCGCTCGCCCGGCTTCACCGCCCCGGTACGCCGGGCGCTGCGGCAGAGCGACAGTGACTTCGCCGCCGACCTCACCGAACTGCGCGCGTATTTCAGCGGCACGGCGGAGGTCACCGTGCACCCGCAGCCGGACGGGCCGGTGCCGCTGTACGTGCTGGCCACCGGCAGCGGACTGCAGATCGCGGCCGGGCTCGGGCTGCCGGTGATCGTCGGCGGGCCCCTGCTGGGCGTCGGCGGCGACCCGGCGCCCGGGCTGGAGGCGCTGGCCGGCTACCGGCGCGGTTTCCGGCCGTCCCCTCAGCAGCCGGAGCCGCGGGTGGCGATCAGCCTCGACGTGCTGATCGCCGACACCGCGGACGAGGCCGCCGACCTGATCCTGCCCGAGGCGTGGGCGATGGCCCGGAGCCGGACCACCGGGGAGTTCCCGCCCCTGGAACCGGTGGCCACCGCCCGGTCCGCCGCCCGCACACCGCGCGAGCAGCAGCACCTCGAACAGACCGCCGCGGCGGCGATCACCGGCACGCCGGCCCAGGTGGAGCGCCGGCTCGCCGAGCTGCTCGACCGTACCGGGGCCGCCGAGCTGGTCGCCGCCGGCAGCACCTTCGACCGGGCCGCGCTGGCCGCCTCGGACGCGAGCCTGGCCGCCCTGTTCGGCCGCTCTCAGCCGGAGACGGACTTGGCGGTCAGTTCCACCGACTCGAGCCGGTCCTCGATCCGCGTCGACTGGTGAGCGACGATCAGCTCGTCGGCCTGAGCTTCTTGGGCGAAATTGCTGAGGTAGGAGCCGACTTCGTCGGGAGTGCCGACCGCGGTGTACGTCAGCATCGAGGCGAGCTGGCGGCCGTTCGGTGTCCTCAGGAACGCGTCGATCTCGGCGTCGGAGTAGTCCGGCGCGCCGGGGGTGCGCGTGACGAGGCCGCGCACCAGGATGCGGCGGGTCGTCTCGAACCGGTCCCGTGCGGCCTCCGACGAGGCGGCGGCCACCACATTCACACCCGCTATGACGTACGGCGACGCGAGCTGCGCCGACGGGGTGAACTCCCGGCGGTAGAACGTGACGGCCTCGTGCAGCAGGCCGGGGGAGAAGTGCGAGGCGAACGCGTACGGCAGCCCGTACTGCGCGGCGAGCCGGGCGCCGAACATCGACGAGCCGAGGATGAAGAGCGGGACGTTCGTACCGGCGCCGGGTGTGGCCTGCACCCCCTCGATCCGTGACTCACCGCTGAGATAGCCCTGCAGTTCCAGGACGTCCTGGGGGAAGGAGTCCGCTGACATCGGGTTGCGGCGCATCGCCCGCATGGTGGCCTGGTCGCTGCCGGGCGCCCGGCCGAGCCCCAGGTCGATGCGGTCCGGGTAGAGCGAGGCCAGCGTGCCGAACTGCTCAGCGATCACCAGCGGCGAGTGGTTGGGCAGCATGATGCCGCCCGCGCCGAGGCGGATCGTCGAGGTGTGGCCGGCGACATGCCCGACCAGCAGGCTCGTCGCGCTCGAGGCGATCCGGGCCATGTTGTGATGCTCGGCATACCAGACCCGCTCGTAGCCGTGCCGTTCGGCCGTCTGAGCGAGGGCGACGGAGTTCGCGAAGGCCTGCGCAACGCTCTCGCCGGGGGCGAGCGGTGCGAGATCCAAGATCGAAAGGCGCATACGGGAGGTAACGCGTGGCCGGAAGTGATCGTTCCCGCTCTCAGGAAGTATGTAGCTTCCGCCCGTATCTTCTGCGGTGGAGTCGCCTGCGACAGGCACCGGTCCGCACGAGGAGACGATTTCTGCGTGGGTGGCATCACCGACTTGATCAGTGACTGGGTCTTCCGGCTCGTCGACGCGCTCGGCGCGATCGGCGTCGGCCTGCTGCTCTTCCTCGAGACCGTCATCCCGCCGATCCCCTCGGAACTGATCCTGCCGCTGGCCGGCTTCCGGGCGCGCGACGGCGACCTGAACGTCTTCGCCGTCTGGACCACCGCCACCCTCGGCGCCCTGGCCGGCGCGCTCGTCCTCTACTACGTCGGCGCCCTGCTCGGCTACGACCGCCTGCATGCGCTGGCCGGCAAGCGCTGGTTCGTGCTGGCCACCCGGGCGGACGTCGAGCGGGGTTACGCGCTCTTCAACAAGTACGGCTCCTGGCTGGTGCTGGGCGCCCGCTGCGTCCCGATCGTCCGCAGCCTGATCTCGCTGCCGGCGGGCGTCGCCCGGATGCCGCTGAGCCGGTTCGTCCTGTTCACCGCCATCGGCAGCGGCATCTGGAACGGCGCCCTGATCGGCGCGGGCTGGCTGCTCGCCGACAACTGGGAGCGTGTCGAGGGCTACCTCGGCCCGGTGTCGAAGGTCGTGCTGGCGCTCGGCGTCGCCTTCGTCATCTTCCTGGTGGTCCGCCGGCTGCTGGCCCGCAAACGCGCCCTGGCCGCCGGCGTCGACCCGGCCGAGGCGGACGTCGACGGCCGCCCCGCGCCGGACTTCGACGGCTTCGGCAGCCCGAACCAGTACCCGACGACCCCGCACCCGGCCCGCGGCGTGGCCCGCGTGATGAACCACCGTCCCTAGCCCCTCCGGCGCAACGTCCCCACCGGCCGGCCTCGGCTTCAAGCGCAGCCATCGACGGCGTTGGTGACATCCGGGATCCTGCCCGGCCTCGATGTCCGTGAGGCGCACTGACGCTGGTGGGCGGGACCACCGGCGGACCGCCGGTCAGGGAGCGATGACCAGCTCGGTGATCAGATCGCCGTCGAGCGTGAAGCGGTAGTTCAGCTCGGCGACCCCGCCCGGAAAGTCGCCCTCCAGGCGGTTGGTCGCCACCCAGCGCGCGTCGTCGATGCGCTGCGCGCCGATCAGTTCGGTCGTGTAGCTGAACTCCGCGCCGGCCTCACGCAGAAAACCGAGGATCTCGCCGGTCCCACGGAAGGTCTGGCCCTGATCAGCAACCTCGGCGGTCGGGGCGAAGGCGCGCAGGGCGGCCTCGGCATCGCCGGCGGCGTGCGCCGCGAGGTAGTCGCGGATCGTGGCGGGCAGCTGAGCGGGTTCGATGCTGGTCGGTGTGGTCATGACTCAACGGTGCGGCCTCGCCTGCAGGACGGGTCAAACCGAAAACTCTCCCGCGGGGAGAGGGTGCACACTGTCAGGCATGCTGGCGATCGGCGAGTTCTCCCGACTGACGCATCTGAGCGTGCGTACGCTGCGCCGCTACCACGAAGCAGGCCTGCTCCAACCCGCGACCGTGGACGACGCGACCGGCTACCGCTACTACAGCGCGGACCAGATCCCGGTCGCTCAGATCATCCACCGCCTGCGCGAGCTCGACGTCCCGCTGCCGGACGTGCAGCGCATCCTGCGCTCCCCGGACCCCGGCACGCGGGGCACCCTCGTCGCGAACCACCTGCGACGCCTCGAATCGGAGCTGGACCGTACCCGCGCCGCCGTCGCGTCGCTGCGCCGGCTGCTGCAGCCGGAGCCGACACCGCTCGACGTCGAGTTGCGTGCCGTCCCGGCCACCACGGTCGCCGCGATCGAGGACGACGTCGACCACGACTACGTCGTCGCCTGGTACGCCGGCGCGATGGCCGAGCTGGACGCCCTGCTCGGCGAACCGACCGGCGTTCCCGGCGGCCTGTACGACAACGTGCTGTTCGAAAACGGCCACGGCCACGTCCTCGTCTACCGCCCGACGCTGGAACCACCGCACCGGGGCCGGGTACACCCGGTGACCCTGCCGGCCGTCGAACTGGCCGTCACGACGCACGCCGGAGAGCACGACGACATCGACGTCACCTACGGCGAACTCGGCACCTGGGTGGTCGACAACGCGCTCGCCGTGGCCGGCCCGGTCCGCGAGCACTACGTGGTCGGCCCCCGCGACACGCCGGACCCGGCCGCCTGGCGTACCGAGATCGGTTGGCCCGTCTTCCGGGTAACCCGGCGCCGCCGCTATGACAAATCACTCTGAATCAATGTTTTCCCTGGCGGGAGCGGCTACCGGGTCCTTTGGCGCGCGTGACGGGGCCGCGGCCGAGTAGGTCGATGTGCTTCTATCTCCGTTCATCGCGTCGGGCGCGCGCACGTCAGGGCCCGCCGCGGTTCGCGCATGGCAACGGGGGGTTCGTTCGATGAGGAACAGCGGCACGCTGTCAAGCCTTCCGGGCTGGATCCGCACCACCGAGCATCCCACCAACTGACGTCCAGTCGACTCGTCGCGCTCCCGGACAGGGGCGGGCGAAGCGCGCTCTCCCTCCTCCGAACAGGACTGCCTGGTTGTGAAACTCATGTGGATACGCCCCACGGTGACGGCTTCGCTGGCCGCCGTGCTGCTCGGCACCTTGCTGCACGCGCCGCCGGCCCTGGCGCTGGCGCCGGCACCGGCGGCGAGCGAGAGCACCGCCCCGACCATCCAGATTCCGCCGCTGGTGACCGAGTCGTGGAACGGCACGACCGGTGTGGACCTGATGGCGGAGCGGTGGCGCAAGGCCGTCGCCGACATCGCGGCGCTGACCCCCGAGCCGGAGGTCCGCGACGCGGCGCTGGCCGCACTGACCACCGGAGACTCGGCGACCATCCAGAAGTTCGCGACGGTCGACAAGCCGGCGCTGGACAAGCAGGTCGCGGCCCGCAAGAAGCAGGAGGCTGCCGACAACCTGGCGAAGATCCAGGCGCTGAAGGGCACCGGCGGGCCGTATTTCAACGCCGAGGTGGAGCGGGTTCTCGCCGGCACCGACAGTGACCGGGCGGCGTTCCTGGCCTACGGCGCTGACATCACCCGTGACCGCGACGCCAAGGTGGCCGCGGACGCCGCCGAGCGCGCCGCGACCCTGCGCAAGCGGGTCGAGCTGATCGCCGCGACGGCGCCGGCCGAGACCCATGTGAAACGGGCCGCGCAGGCGGCGGCGAACGGTGACGACGCGGCGATCAACGCGTTCCTGGCGACCGGTTATCTGGAGGCGGCCAAGGCGGACGCGGCCGAGCGCGAGCAGTACCTGAAGGACCTCGAAGCCCGCAATAAAGCCGCCGAGGAACTGACGGATCTGGCGCAGAAGTCGGCGAAGGCCAACGCGGCGCGTACCCGGCTGCTGGCCGCGCACGGCGAGAGCGTGAGGGCGTTGCAGCAGGCGTCCAATGCGATGGCCGCGGCGGCGAACGCCGCCCGGCACGCGACGCGGGTGCTGGCCGGTTCGGGCACGGCGGCGTCGAAGTCGACGGAGCTCGCGGCAGCAAATGCCGAGACCAAACGACAGCTGGGGTACGCGCAGACGGCCGCTACCGAGGCGGAGCGCTCCGCTCAGGTGGCGACGACGGCGGCCGGCGACATCGTGGAAACGGGCCTGGAGTACGGCGTCGAGTGGGCCGACATCTCCCAGGGCATGAGCCAGGCCGCCGCCGCGGCGGCCGGCGCCGCCCAGACCGCCGCGCACGCCACCGACGCCACCGTCGCGACCAACAACGCGCAGGGCGCGCAGGCACAGGCCGAGGCCCACGCGCAGCAGGCCATCAAGTGGCGTCAGCACGCCGAGGAACACGCGAAGTCGGCGGCGAAGCTGGCCGCCGCGGCTGCCAAGCAGGCCACCGCCGCCAAGACCGCGGCCGCCCGTACCGCCAAGGCCCGCGAGCAGGCCCAGGCCGCCGAGAGGGCGGCGTGGGCCGCGGCGGAACGCACCCGGGCGCAGCGCGAGATCGCCGAGTCGCAGGCCGCGGAGGCGAAGCGGCAGCGGCAGATCGCCGAGGCCGAACGTGCCGAGGCGGAGCGGCAGAACGGCATCGCCCAGCAGCAGGCCGCGGTGGCCCGGTCGCAACGGGCCGCCGCGGAGGCACAGGCGGCCGTCGCGAATGCGGCACGGCGCCGTGCTGACGCAGCGGATCAGGCCGCCGGGGCCGCCGCGGGACGCGCCTGGGACCAGGAGGGCCGGGCTCGCGTCGCTCGTGACGAGGCCTACGCGGCGGAGCGCGCGGAACAGAGCGCGAAGGCCAGGGCGGCTGCCCTGCGGGCGGGCGCGGCCAGCGCTGCTACCGAGGCCGAGCGGCAGGAGGCGCAGCGGCAGGCCGACCAGGCCGACGTGGAGGCCGGTACGGCCGGTTCCGCCGCGCGATCGGCCCGATCGGCGGCCAACGGGGCGACCGGCGCCGCGGCCAACGCGCGCGCCGCGGCCAACCGGGCCCAGCAGGCTGCCGAGAACGCGTTCGCGGCCGCCGAAGCCGCCGAGGCGGCAGCAGCCGCCGCGGACGCCGCGGCCGACAAGGCGGAGGCCGGCGCCCGGCAGACCCACGCGGCCCGGTTGCGGGCGGACGCCAAGGCGGCGGAAGCCACCGCGCAGGAGGTCAAGGCCGCCCGCGCAGCGCAGGCGGCGGTGAGCCTGGCGGAGCAGGCAGCCGATGAGGCGGTCAAGGCGTTGTGGGCCGCCGACCGCACCAAGCAGGAGGCTGAGGCGGCAACGACCGAGGCGGTCGCCGCAGCGACCCAGGCGGACATCGCGGTCACCGCCGCAGCCGCGGCACGGGCGTCCTCGGCGGGTATCGCCGCGCCGGCCGACACCGCGATCGGCATGGTCTCGCCGTTCACCGGAAGCGACATCGACGCTGACTTCGTCCAGTTGGTCGCCGAGCAGGCCGCGTCCATCGGCGCGGAGCAGGCGGCCGCGGCGTCCCAGCGGGCTGCCGAGGCGCTGGTCGCGGCGCAGCGTGCGCAGGAGGCGGCGGACACGGCGAACGAGCAGGTCAAGCCGGCGTACACCGCAGCCGCTCAGGCGGCCCGCTCGGCAGCCGACGCGGCTGCGTCCGCTGCTGAGGCGAAGAAGGCGGCGGCGCAGGCTGCCGCCGATGGGGCAGCCGCCCGTACCGCCGCGGCCAGCGCCAGGCGTGCGGATGCGCAGGCCCGTGCCGACGCGGCTGCGGCCCGCGCGGCCGCGAACGCGGCTGCCAACGACGCCCGGATCGCCGGGCAGGCCGCCCAGGCGGCGCAGTCCGCGGCCAATGCCGCGGCATCAGCGGCGACGGCTGCCGAGAACGACGCGGCCGCGGCACGGGGTGCGGCGAGCCGGGCGGAGGCCGACGCTGCGGCGGCGCAGCGGGCAGCCGACAGCGCGCAGGAGTACGCGGATTCGGCCAAGATCGCAGCCGACAGTGCGGTGCAACTCGCCGCCGAGGCACAGCAGGCCGCCGCGCGCGCCGAGGAAGCCGACCGCAGGCGGGCCGCCGAGGCGCTCGCCAACGGCATCGCCGACACCGGCGGGCTGCCCGAGGGCGAGGCCGAGCAGGCGCTGCTCGAGTCGCTGACCGAGGAGGAGCGGGCGGCGTACCTGGCGGCGAAGGAGGAGGCCGGCAAGGGCCTGATGGAGTTCCTCCAGGAGAACGCCTGGGAGCTGTTCGAGGAGCTGTCCGGTCTCGGCGACATCAAGAAGTGCGTGATGGAGGGCAATGTCGAGGCCTGCCTGTGGACGCTCGTCGGGATGCTCCCGATCGGGAAGATCCTCGGCGCCTCGGCGAAGCTGGCCAAGCTGGCGCCGAAGCTGCTGCGCTTCCTCGACGGCGTCAAGGCCGCTCGCCGCAAGGTCGAGGAGCTGATCGCGTCCGTCCGGAACCGCAACGGCTGCCCGGTGCTCAACCTGCCGCGGACCAACAGCTTCGTTCCCGGTACGCCGGTGCTGCTCGCCGGCGGTGCCAGTAAGCCGATCGAGGACATACGCGTCGGCGACCTGGTCGTCGCCACCGATCCGGTGACCGGTGTGACCAGGCCGGAGCGGGTTCTGGAGACGTTCACCCGTACCAGTAGGAAGGTCCTCGTTGATCTGAGGGTCGACACGGACGGCGCCGCAGGCGACCGGACCGCGACCATCACCGCCACCGACAACCACCCGTTCTGGGCGCCGAACCTGGGCGAGTGGGTCGAGGCGGGCGACATCATCGCGGGTCTCGAGTTGCTGAACGCGTCCGGCGAACGCGTCGAGGTCGAGGCTGTCCGGGAGCGCCGCCGGTGGGCGACGGTCCACAACCTGTCGGTCGCCAACCTGCACACGTACTACGTGGTGCCGGGCGGCATGGCTGTGCTCGTCCACAACGTCACCCCGATTCCCTGCGGCCCGGTCTTCCCGACGACTGGCACGATTCCGACCCGCAAGCCGGCGGTCGTCGGAAACGCAAACGGTAGCCACGACTACAAGGAGAACTTCTTCTCGCAGAACACTGAATTCGACAAGCTTCGCGGCAAGGTGGTGGTCCACCATGCGATCGAGCAGGGGATCGTGAAGAAGTACCCGGGCATGTTCACCGCGGACGAACTGCATTCCGTGGAGAACCTGCGCGGTATCCCGAAGGGCGCGATCAACAGCAACATCCACCTCAGCGCCATCCGGCTGTCCTGGAACGCCTTCTACAAAGCGAACCCGAATGCCACCAAGCAGCAGGTGCTCGACCACGCGACCAAGGTCGACGACATGCTGGGCCAGTGGTTCGAACCGAGGATCAGGTGAGAGGTAGGTTCGGGCGATGAGCAGCGACAAGCCTGACGGCGGGCCTCGCCGGTACGAGATCGATCCGGACCCCGCCTGGGACCTGTCCGACGAGCAGGACGGCGTGCTGACCGTCGAGTTGTCCTGGGTGCCCGACTCGCTGGCCGGCCGTCCGCCGGAGCTGGTCGCCAGCCCCGAGCTGGTCGCGGTGATGGCCGGTGCAGGGCTGACCGGCTACACCACCGGCGCGGCGCGCGCGACGTTCGACGAACAGTCGCCGGCCGCGGAGGAGGGTGTGCCCGTGCCCGAGCTGGTCCAGCTCATCGTCGGTACGGACGCGTCGGCCGACTTCTCCCTCGAGCAGGGCTTCGGTCTGGTCCTCTCCGAGCGGGCGCTCGCGGTGATCCAGCCCCACTGCCGGAACCTGACGGTGGGGCGCACCCTCTGAGGCTCACCACCTGACAGACAACGGGCTGTGCCGGCGAGATGCCGGCACAGCCCGTTGCTGTGTGCGGGGGAGACTCAGTAGTCGCGGGGGAATGCCGCCCAGCCGCCGGCGCCTTCGCCGCCACGGTTGAGCGCGCCGTAGACGTTGCCGGTGACGTCGTAGAACACGTAGTCGACCTTCTTGTCGCCGTCGAGGTCGGCGAACCGGGCCCGGGTGGTGTCCTTGGTCGAGCCCTTGTGGATCTGTCCACGGGACTGCCAGCCGCCCGCACCGTCGCCGCCCTTGTTGATGGCGGCGTAGGAGGCGCCTTCGACGTCGAAGAAGATGTAGTCCGCCTTGCCGTCGCCGTCGAAGTCAGCGAACCGGGACCGGGTGGTGTCCTTGGTGGCGCCCTTGTGGACCAGCCCACGGTTCACCCAGCCGCCGGCGCCCTCGCCGCCCCGGTTCAGCCAGGCGTAGATGCCGCCCTCCACGTCGAGGAACATGTAGTCGTCCTTGCCGTCGCCGTCGAAGTCGGCGAACCGGGACCGGCTGTGATCGAGGGTGGCGGCCTTGCCGAACCTGCCCCGGTACACCCAGCCGCCGGCGTTGAGACCACCGCGGTTGAGGGTGGCGTACATGTTGCCCTCGACGTCGAAGAAGAGGTAGTCGGCCTTCTTGTCGCCGTCCCAGTCGGCGAAACGGACCCGGTTGCGGTCCGGGGTGCTGCCGTTGTGCACCTTGCCCAGGGCCTTGAAGCCGCCGGTCTTGCGGTTGATGTAGACGTACACCGCTCCGCTGTCCTCGACGTGGATGAAGTCGTCGCGGCCGTCGCCGTCGAAGTCCGCCCAGCGGACGCTGCCGTGCTCGGCGTCGCCCTTCTTGACCGGCAGGTCCGCGCCGACGTCGTACTGGCCCTCGTGGAGGAACGTGGAGATGTCGTCGGGGGTCCCGGCGAGCGCATCGCGCGCGGCCTTCGCCATGTTGATCCCGCCGGCCTTCTCGGCACGGGCGAGGATCTCCTGGACGAGGCGGCGCTCCTCGGCCCGCCGCGCCGCGATCTCGTCCGCGATGTCGCGGTCCTTGGCCTCGTGGATGCCGGTGTTGACGAACGCCTTCCACACCGCCTCGTCGAGGCTGCTCACGGCGGTGAAGGCGGCCCGGTCCACGTGCGTGCCGTCGACCGCGTGGTTCAGGACGGTCACGACGAGGTCGCGGTACGGCAGGGCGAGCAGTTCCTCGGTGACCGGCAGCCCGATCCGGTTGGCGGCGAACTGCTTCGCGGCCCTGGCGAGCGCGGCGGCCTTCTCCGCCTCGGTCCGTTCCGCGTCCGCGATGATGCGGTCGTCGGTGTCCTGCTTGGCGGCGGCGGCGAGGCCGGTCGCGATGAACTCGGTCCGCTGCGCGTCGGTGCCCTTCCACGCGGCGTCGGCGGCAGCCTTGACCTTCGGCCAGTCCTTGTCGTTCTCGACGTGGTTCCAGATCAGCCGGGCGAAGTTGGCGTCGTCCCCGCTGAGCAACTCCTCCCCGGCGACGATCCCGATCGCCGCCGCAGCCGTGGCGCGGGCCTCGTCGCTCTTCCGCTTGGCCTCGGCCTCAGTCTGCTCCCGCGCGACGTCCCGGTCGTAGGCGGCGTAGACCCCCGTGACGATGAACTCGGTGGACGCCTCGGCGCCCGTGGTGAAGGCCAGCTCAGCGGCGACAACCACTTCCGCGTGGTCGGCGTTGTCCTTGAGGATCCGCCACACCTCGATGACGAAGCTGCGGTCGTCGAGCTCGAGCAGCTGGAACCGGTCGCTGAGGCCGAACTTGGCCAGCACAGCGAGCTTCTGGTCGTACGGATCGGCTGCAGCTGCCGCCGAAACCGGCAGCACCGTAGGCGCGGCGACAGCGGCAGCGGGCGCCGCCGCAAAGATCGTCGCCGTGACGACGCCGGCAGCCAGGATCCGCCGGCCGACGATCCCATAGGGATTTCTAGGCATGGAGTTGTCCCCCGTGAGTAAACAGTGATTGGCCCCTGGTCCGACCCCAGCGGACGCCCGGCCAAGCTAGCCCGACCCATCGATGACCGACAAGATCGCCCCGCTATGACGCATCACTCATCCTCGATGCCGCGCAGGTGGGCGGCCGGATAGCGACAAACCCAGGAATTCCGGGGCAGCGCCCGGCCATTCCGTGTGGTTCCATAGCGCCCTCGATGTCCGGCCGGCACGGAATCCATCCCGCCGCGCTCCACCGAATGGTGGAGGCGCGAATCAACCCCGGCTCAGCTGCTGCGGTCGATCTGGCCGGGTGGGGTGCGCCCGTAACTTCGCCGTGTGACCGCATTGGAAGTACGGAATCTGCACAAGCGCTACGGGCAGCACATTGCCGTCGACGACGTCTCTTTCACCGTTGATGAGGGCGAGGTCTTCGGCATCATCGGGTCCAACGGCGCCGGCAAGACGACAACCGTCGAGTGCATCGCCGGCCTGCGAACACCCGACTCGGGCTCGATCTCTGTGCTGGGACTCGACCCGATCAAGGACCGGGCGGAGGTACGCGAGCGACTCGGCGTGCAACTGCAGGAGAGCAGTCTCCCGGACGCGATCAGGGTCGCCGAAGCCCTCGAGCTCTACAGCTCCTTCTACCGGAACCCCGCCGACTGGCGCGAGCTCATGGAACTCCTCGGTCTCACCGAGAAGCGCAACACGCGGTACAAGGCTCTCTCGGGTGGGCAGAAGCAGCGGCTCTCGATCGCGCTCACTCTGGTCGGCGGTCCGAAGGTCGCGATTCTGGACGAGCTCACGACCGGACTGGACCCGCAGGCGCGGCGCGACACCTGGGGCCTCATCAAGCGGGTCCGTGACACGGGCGTCACGATTCTCCTCGTCACGCACTTCATGGATGAAGCGGAGCGCCTCTGCGACCGGATCGCCGTCATCGACGGTGGCCGGGTTGCCGCAGTGGACACGCCCGCAGGGCTGATCGCGCAGTCGAGCGCGATGCAGGTCGTGGCGGAGGGTCTCCGCGCCGGCCGGCGCAACCTCGACGACGCGTTCGTGGCCTTGACGCGACGCGTCCCGCAATCCCCGGAAACCTCCGAGAGCAGGACTGACTGATGCATGCTCTCCGGAAGATGGTCAAGATCGAGACGAAACTCTTCCTTCGGGACTCTGCCACCGTCATGTTCGGTGTGCTGTTCCCGGCGGGACTCCTGCTCGGGCTGGGAGCCATCCCGGCGCTCAGAGAGTCGTCGCCCGACACCGGCGGACTGCGGGCCATCGACATCTGGGCGCCGACCGCACTGGTGTTCGGCATGGTGATGATCGCCGTGCAGCACGTTCCGGCGGTGATCGCGACGTATCGTGAGCGCGGCGTCCTGCGCAGGCTGTCGACCACTCCCGTGCATCCGCGGAGTGTCCTGCTCGCGCAGATGATCGTCGCGTTCGCCTCCGTGGTCGTCTCCGCGGCACTCCTGATCTTCCTCGCGTGGGCGGTGCTGGGCATCGCGCCGATCGAGCGGCCCCTGGAGTTCGCCGTCGCCTTCATCGTGGGCTATGCGGCGCTGCTCGGGATCGGCATGATCTCCGCGGCCGTGGCGCGCACGAGCAGTGCCGCGAACCAGGTCGGCACCTTCCTGTTCGTCGCGCTGATGTTCTTCGGCGGAGCCTTCCTGCCCCGTGTCCTCATGCCCGACGTGCTGCGCGAGGCCGGCGAATTCCTGCCGCCGGGGCTGCAGGCACTCACCGCGGCGTGGTCCGCCGAAGCGGGCGAGATCACCGCCACCGCGGGTGGGCAGCCCTTCTGGCTGCAGATCGCCGTGATGGCGGGTATCGCAGTGATCGCGAGCGCGATCGCCGCTAAGCTCTTCCGCTGGGAGTAGATGTCGATGATGCGGGATGCCGGGGCCGGTGAGCGCCCGAGCCTCGGGGCGCACGGATCCGTCGTCGCGGCAGACGCGGAGACTGCGAATCGCTCCCGGTTGGCCTGGAAAGAGGAGCAGCTGCGGGTCTGGGACCTTCTGCAGTTGATCACACCGTGGCTACTGCTGACGATATCGACGGCAATCTATTTCTCGTTGGTTCTTCCGGCCTCCGGCGAACGCTTCTGGCCCGAGGGCGCGACCGTCCTCGGGCTCGTCGCGGTCGCGGTGCTGTGGGTGCTGCTCGGTCACACGCTTCCCATCAAGAGGAGGACGCTCCGGCCGGTGTCGGCGGGCGTCTTCTTCGTCGGGCTGCTGGCGCTGTGCGTCACCCTCATGACGTACTCCGACATCTTCGTCGTGTTCACCATTGCGGGCTTCTTCCACGCGTACCTGCTCAGGCCGTGGCCGTTGGGTGTGCTCGCAGTCCTGGCCACCTCGGTTGCTCTCAACGGCTCGGCGATGGACGTGTGGGCCGACCCGGCCCCGGACGTGCTCGCGGAGTTCATCCTGATCGCCGCCGTGCAGACCGCGGCGATCGGGGTGGGCATCCTGCTGACGGCGCGCAGCGAACCCGAGGAGCGCAAACGGGAGGAACTCGTCGAGCGACTCGAGGCGGCACTGCACGAGAACGCCGGGCTCCATGCGCAACTGGTCGCCCAGGCCCGCGAATCCGGGGCGCAGGACGAGCGGCAGCGGCTGGCCGGCGAAATCCACGACACGCTGGCCCAGGGCCTCGCCGGCATCATCACACAGCTCCAGGCAGCGGAGCGTTCCGCGAGTCTGCGGGGCGAGACGGAAGAGCACGTCGCGCGGGCACTCCGGCTTGCGCGCAGCAGTCTGACCGAGGCCAGACGATCCGTGCAGGCACTCGTCCCTCAGGAACTCGGGCGAGCACACCTCCCCGACGCGCTGCGCACGTTGACCGAGCGATGGTCGCAGGACCAGGGGATCAGCGCGCAGATCGAGGTCACCGGCACCCGGGAGCCGCTGAGCCCGGCGATCGAGGTGTCGCTCTTCCGGGTCGCGCAGGAGTCGCTGACCAACGTCGCGAAGCACGCGGACGCCTCGCGCGTCGGTGTCACGCTGTCGTACACGGGTCCCGAGGTGCTGTTGGACGTGCGGGACGATGGACGCGGGTTCGCGGAAGGGGCCGGCACCGGCTTCGGCCTGACGAGCATGCGCCAGCGCATCAGAGGAGTCGGCGGTCACGTGGAGGTGCAGAGCGCACCGGGTGAAGGGACATCCGTCAGCGCACGCGTTCCGGCGATCGCCCCCGGGGGCACGAGAGCAGTGGGGGAGACCGGCCGATGATCCGACTGGTAATCGTCGACGACCATCCGATCGTGCGGGGCGGTCTTCGCGACACCTTTGCGGACGCCGAGGACATCGTCGTGGTCGGTGAGGCCGGGGACGGCGCCGAGGGCATCGAACGTGCGGAACTGCTGGCGGCGGACGTCGTGCTGATGGACCTCCGGATGCCCCGGATGGACGGCGTAGCCGCGACCGCGGCCCTGCGCGAGCGGGTCCCGAACGCGCGGGTGCTGATCCTGACCACCTTCGACAGCGAGAGCGACGTGCTGCCGGCGATCGAGGCGGGTGCGATCGGCTACCTCCTGAAGGATGCCCTGCCCGACGAACTGGCGCGAGCCGTCCGTGCCGCCGCGCGCGGAGAGTCGGTGCTCGCGCCGTCGGTGACGCAGCACCTCATGGGGCAGATTCGAAGGCCCGGCGCCGGCACGCTCACCGATCGCGAGAAGCAGGTGCTGCAATTGGTCGCGAACGGCAGCTCGAATCGAGAGGCCGCCGCAGCATTGTTCATCGGCGAAGCGAGCATCAAGACCCACCTGCAACACATCTACGACAAACTCGGCGTCCGCGACCGAGCCTCAGCGGTGGCCGAGGGCTACCGCCGTCGCCTGCTCACATAACACCGAGGCCGCAATCCCGGCGACTCGTGTCGTTGATCTGTGTCCGAAGGGGGACTTGAACCCCCACGCCCGTTAAGGGCACTAGCACCTCAAGCTAGCGCGTCTGCCATTCCGCCACCCGGACCTGCTGGCGAAGAACTTAACAACCTGTCCGGCGGGGAGTCAGCCAGGGTGCCGGGATCAGGCTTTGTCGCGGCGTGATATTGCGGGTCAGGCTGCCAAGCGCTCCAAGCCGTCGAGGATCAGGTCCAGGCCGAAGGTCAGGTCCGGGTCGCCGGGGTGGTTGCCGGCCATCACGTAGCGGGTCATCTCCGCCATGTAGGGGAACTGGTCGGTGGGCAGCATGTGCACGTGGGCGGAGGCCACGTCGGCGTAGTCGGCGGGGGCTATCGGGAAGTTCAGTTTGCGCAGCGTGAAGCCGTAGATGTAGCTGTCCATCGTGTTCCACGCGTAGTCCGCCAGCTGCCAGGAGAAGCCCGCCGAACGCAGCACGCCCAGGGTGAAGTCGATGTAGCGCAGCATCGCTGGGCCGGTGTTGGTGCGTGACATCAGCAGAGCCGGGGCCCATGGGTGGCGCAGCAAGGCCTCGTGGGCGGCCACGCCTCGGGCGCGCATGGCGGGCTTCCAGCCCTCGGTCGCCGGCGGCAGGGTGATCTCGGCGATGACCAGGTCGACTATGCCGGCGAGCACGGCGTCCTTGTTGGCGACGTGCCGGTACAGCGACATGGCTTCGACGCCCAGCTCCTGGCCCAGGCGGCGCATGGTCAGCGCGTCGGTGCCGCCTTCGTCGGCCAGGGACAGGGCGGCATTCAGTACGCGTTCCCTGCTCAGCGGCGAGCGTGTGGCTGTCATCGAGTGGTCTCCGAAAACCGGGGGTTGCGTTCTCGGCAACCGTACCGCACTCTTGCTTACGACGTAAGCTTACAATGTAAGCAGGGAGATGGTGGTCATGAAGGCGCTCGTCCAGACCGGGTACGGGTCGCCAGGCCGGCTGGAGTTCCAGGAGGTCGCGACGCCTGCGCCCGGTGCGGGTGAGGTGCTCGTCCGGGTGCAGGCGGCCGGCCTCAACGCTGCGGACCGGCTGATGTTGCGTGGTGAGCCGTTCGCGATCCGGGCCGGAGCGGGCGGGATGCGGCGGCCGCGGCGAGGGTTTGTCGTGGGGCGGGCGCTCGCTGGGCGGGTCGAGCAGGTGGGGCCCGGCGTGGATGGGCTGCGAGTCGGCGACGAGGTGATGGCCGAGAGCACCGGGGCGATTGCTGAGTTCGCCCGCGTTCCCGAGCGCCTGGCGGCGCCGAAGCCGGCCGGGATGGCGTTCAGCGAGGCGGCGGCGCTTCCGCTGGCAGGGACTACGGCACTTCAGGAGGTACGCGACGCGCTCCGCGTGCAGCCGGGTCAACGGGTTCTCGTCACCGGCGCTTCGGGTGGGGTGGGCACGTTTGCCGTACAGATCGCGGCTGCTCTGGGGGCTCGGGTGACGGCGGTCTGCGCCGGGCGCAACGCGGAGCTGATGTCGTCGATCGGGGCGGAGCAGGTGGTCGACTACGAGAAGGGCGGCGGGCCGGGGACGGGGTATGACGCGGTGCTCGACCTGGCCGGCAACTATCCGCTTCCGGTGCTGCGGGACGCGCTGGTCCGGGGTGGGACGCTGGCCCTGTCGGTGGGGACCGGTGGGCGATGGCTGGGTCCGGCGCGGCGCATTCTCGCGGCGAGCGTCATCGGGGCGGTCTCCGGGCGCCGGATGCGGACGGTGGTCGCGCGGCCCAGCCGGGAGGATCTGGTCGAGCTGGCCACGATGGTGGAGAAAGGGCAGGTCAGGCCAGTCGTGGACGAGGTGTTTCCGCTGGCGGCGGCGGTGGAGGCGATGGACCGGATCGACCGCGGCCGGGTGGCTGGGAAGATCGTCGTGGCGATGCCGTGAGCGACTGAAAGCAGGAGCCCCCGATGCCGTGAGCGCAACCCCGTGCTTCAGCCCGGCGGTCGCGCAACGGCCTGGACCAGGGGCCGGGGCCGCGCGGAGCGGTTTTCGTACCCCTCCGGGTTGTTTGCCGGATGGCCAGGGTGAGCCGCGGCTGCGAGAATGCCCTGATGGAGGAAGTGCGCACCACCTCAGAGGACGAAGCGCGGGGGATGAGCCGGCGGCTCTTCTTCGGCCGGACGGTCGGGCTGGCGGGGGCGGCGGGCGTGCTGCTCGCGCTCACCGGTTGCCCGGGCGGTGGCGACGGCGATGACGACGACGGGGATGACGAGGGCGACGACGACTGAGCCGGGGGTCAGCGGGGGCGGGCCAGGCCGAGGTCGTAAGCGACGATCGTCGCCTGTACCCGGTCGCGCGCGCCCAGCTTCGGTAGCAGCGCGTTGACGTGCGCTTTCACCGTTCCGGCGGCGATGCCCAGAGCCGTGCCGATCTCGGCGTTGGACAGGCCGGTGGCCAGGTGGGTGAGCACGTCGCGTTCGCGTGGGGTGAGCCGGGTCAGGCGGGGGTCGTCGGGGCGGGCCGAGGTGACCGTTCCGGTGGCGAAGGCGTCGATCAGGTGGCGGGTCACGGCGGGGCTGAGCATCGCCTCGCCGGCGGCGATCACGCGGATCGCGGCCACCAGTTCGGCCGGGTCGGAGTCCTTCAGCAGGAAACCGGAGGCGCCGGCGCGCAGCGCCTGGAAGACGTAGGCGTCCTGGTGGAACGTGGTGAGCACCAGCACGCGAGGCGGGTTCTCGCCGGCGGTCAGCTGGGCGGTCGCGGTGAGACCGTCCATGCCCGGCATGCGTACGTCCATCAGCACCACGTCCGGCCGGAGCCGGGCGGCCAGGTCGAGAGCGGCTGCGCCGTCACCGGCCTCGCCGACCACTTCCATGTCCTCCTGCGAGCCGATGATGGCGCAGAGGCCGGCCCGGATCATCAGCTGGTCGTCGACGACGATCACCCGGGTTGCGATGACGGCACCTCCTGGTCGTTTCCTGCGGATCCGGGCGGGACGGGCTCGGGCAGGGTGGGCTCGGTCGGCGCCCGGCCTGCGGTGGGCTCGGCCGGAGCTCGGCGTGCGGTGGGCGCGGTCGGCGCTCGGGCTGCGGTGGGCTCGGTCGGCTGTTGATCTGCGGTCTTCGCCGGGCCCAGGTTGTCCAGTAGGGACCGCATGGCGGACAGGGCTTCCCGGCTGGCGGACAGCACGCCGGCCAGATCGGCCTGGTCGGCGGCCTGGGGCACGCGGGCGGCGTGCGCGAGGACGGCGGTGTGCAGGCCGGCTGCTACCCGGGCGCGTTCGTCGCGGGCACGGAGTTCGGCCTGGGCGGCCGTGGTCAGGACCGCGCCCTCCTCGCGGTCGATGCGGCGCTGCCGGCGGGTGCGGGCGGCGCGGCCGGCCAGCCAGCAGCCGAACACCGGCAGGGCCAGGAGCACCCCGATGAAGATCGAGAAGAAGGCCAGCAGGGTCGCGACCATGATCGGCCCGCCGGCGGCGGGATCGGTGTCGGCCGGTGGTTCGAGCATGATCAGTACGGTCAGCGCGAGCGGAACGGTGACCAAAGTGGCGAGCGGGGCGATCCAGGTCAGGCCGGGGCGTTCGGCGCGGGCGGCGACGGTGTAGACGGCGACCAGGTCGGCGCCGGCGCTGAATATGAAGACCCAGCTGCTTCCTGCCGGGACCACCTCGGTGGCCGGCAACAACGGGCCCAGCCAGGTGGTCAGCATGACGGCGGTGAATGCGGTCCAGGGGTAGCGGCGACGCCACAGGAGTGGGGCTGCGTGGGCGACGACGGCCAGTAGGACCAAGGCGATGGCGGCTCGCTGCGGCGCGGTGTCCGCGGTACCCACGACTGCCGCGGTTTCGTCGGCGAAGGCGGCCACGCTGGAGAGCGGGAGCAGCAGCGTCAGCGCGACCAGGGCCACATCCAGCACCACATGGCTGCGCAGCCATCGCTGGAGGCGGCCGGGATCGCGGGGTACGGACGTTGCCGCGGGCAGCGTCGCATGGACCCGCCAGCCGCCGTCGTCGCCTGGTCCGGCGTGCAGCGTTCCGCCGAGGGCTTCGGCTCGTTCCCGCATTCCGGCGAGACCGCGGCCACCGCCGAGGTCGGCTGCCGATCCGGTTGTGTCGACGAGCCGGCCGTCGTCCTCGACCAGCAGTTCGGTGCCTTCCGGACCGGGCGACAGGCGCACCCGGACGGTCGCGCCGGGCGCGTAGCGGAGGGTGTTGGTGAGGGCCTCGCGGGCGATGCTGTGCACGACCTCGGCCACGGCCGGCGGCAGGTTGGGCGGAGCCTCGAGGAGGACCGTCTGGCCGAGCTGGCGGAAGTCGTCGGCGAGGTCGGCCAGGCTCGGGGTGGGTGCGTCCGGGGTTGTCGGGCCGGTGGCGGCCGGCAGGACGGCTACCAGGCGGCGCAGGTCGGTCAGGGCTTCGCGGCCGGTGCGGGCGGCGAAGGTGAGGGCCTCAGCGCGCAGGTCCGGGCGCTGGTCGCCGAGGAATTGGGCGGCTGAGGCGTTCACCACGATCGACGTCAAGTGGTGGGCGGTGACGTCGTGCAGCTCGCGGGCCAGACGCCGTCGTTCGGCGTCGGCGGCGTTGCGGCGGGTCTGCTCGGCCTCGGCCAGGCGGTCGGCGGCGGCGGAGCGGTCGGCGACCCAGCGGTGGCGCAGGCGGCCGGCGGCGGCGACCACGACGTAAGTCACGGCGCCGGCCGGCACGTCCCACGGGTCGCCGCCGTCGATGGCGGTGTCGGCGGTCAGCCAGAGGGTGAGGCCGGCGACGGCCAGTGCGGTCACCCGGCGTGAGCACCGCACCGAGACGCTGAACAGGGCGATCAGGTCGGCCAGGGACATCACCAGGAGCGTGTCGGCCGGCACCACGAACACCTGCTCGGGGGCGATCCAGCCGCCGAGCGTGAGGGCCGCGGTGACGGTCACGAGGACGGCGACCGGGCGGCGGTCGCGGAAGCCGAGGGCGGCGGTGATCAGCAGGGTGACGGCGGTGATGGCGGTCAGGCGTACCGGATCGGGGGTGTCACCGCGGGTCAGCGGCAGGCCCGGCCAGAGCGCGAATTGGGCCGCCGCGAGCAGTACGGGCAGCAGCCAGATCCTCCAGCGAGCCATGATGCCGACAGCCTAGCCGGGCGCCGGACCACCCTGGGACAGGGCGGATCTATACCTCAGGGTGGGGGTCGGAATCCAGCCGTGGCCAGATCCGCCGGTAGCCCGGCAAGCGACACACTTCCATGCATGCTGATTCCGCCGCCGCCGCTCACCCCGTACCACCGGATCGCCCGGACCGCCGCACACCGCTGGTGGCGGCCGGTCGTCGGAACACTGTTCATCGCCGTCGTCGCGGTCGTGCTGACGATGGGCATCTTCATGGCCGTCGCGCTGGCCGCCCTGATCGCCGGCCGGCCGGAAGTCGACGGGATACCCAGCTTCGGCGCGCTGCCCGACCTGGCCATGGCGTTCGCGAGCATCGCCGTACTGCTGCCGGTGGCGCTGCTCGCGACCCGCTGGATCCAGCGCCGGCCGGCCGGAACCCTGTCGTCGGTGACCGGGCGGCTGCGCTGGCGGTGGCTGCTGATCTGCTTTCCGGTGGCGTTCGCGGCGATCCTGATCTTCATCGGCGGCGGTCTCGGCCTGACCGCGGCCACCGGGGAGGACCTCGGGCTGGGTGCGGAACTGGCCGGCTGGGGACCGTTCGCGGTGTCGATGCTGGTGCTGCTGCTCGTGGTGCCGTGGCAGGCGGCGGCCGAGGAGTACCTGACCCGCGGCTGGCTGCTGCAGGGCCTCGGGGTGTGGTTCCGCTCGCCGTGGCCGCCGATCGCGGTGCAGGCGCTGGTCTTCGCGGCGCTGCACGGATGGGGTACGCCGTGGGGCTTCGCGGACCTGCTGCTGTTCGGCGTGGTGACCGGCTATCTGACCGTGCGCACCGGCGGGCTCGAGGCAGCGATCGCCCTGCACGTGATGAACAACCTGGTCAGCTGTGTGATGGCGGCGGCCTACGGCGAGCTCGCGGTGGACGAGACGGCGGCGGACATGCCGTGGCAGATGGCGGTCGTGG
Organism: Actinoplanes sp. NBC_00393; assembly: GCF_036053395.1. Taxonomy (NCBI): domain Bacteria; kingdom Bacillati; phylum Actinomycetota; class Actinomycetes; order Micromonosporales; family Micromonosporaceae; genus Actinoplanes; species Actinoplanes sp. NBC_00393. The sequence continues at coordinate 11,212,354 of NZ_CP107942.1, forward strand.
ACGTGCCGGTGCTGCTCGGCTACGCCGCGGTGATCCTCTGGCTGGCCCGCCGGCGCCAGGTTGCGACGCTCACCCCGCCCGCGCCGGTGCAATATCCGCAAATCGGCCAGCAGGTCGGGGTGGCGCGGCACAGTGAGACCGACGTCTTAGCCGGGTCTTAGCGTTACCGCAGCGTGCCGATAGCTGATCTCCGGCGATCGTGAGCAGGTCAGATCGAGAGGGAGGTCGGAGATGAACAAGAGGACGCGTACCGGAGTGGTGGTGGCGACCGGCGCCCTGACCGTGCTGGGCCTCGCGGGGGCGGCGCTGGCGGCGGCGGACGAGCCGAGCCCGTCGGTGTCGGGCGAGGTGACAGCGACGGTTTCGCCGGAGCCGTCGGAGTCGGCAAGTGCCGAGCCGTCGGGCGAGCCGTCGAACGGGCCGTCGAGTGAGCCGTCGAGCCGGGCGAGCAGTTCGGCGTCGGCCAGCGCGAGTAGCAGCGCCAGCAGCAGCGCCGCCAGCGGGAACACGAGGATCAGCGCGAACGACGCCAAGGCGATCGCGGTGCACGCGGCCGGCGGCGGGCGGGCGGTGAAGGTCGAGCGCGACACCGAGCATGGGCGCCAGGTCTGGGACGTGGAGGTCCAGAACGGCAGCGTCGAGCACGACATCGACGTGGACGTGACGACCGGCGAGGTGCTGCGGCACAAGCGCGACGACGACAGCGACGACCGGCGCGGCGGCGACGACCGCAGCGGCAGCGATGACAGCGACGACCGCAGCGGCAGCGACGACAACGGCGGGGACCGGCACGGCGGCAGCGACGATGACGACGACAACGGCGGCGACCGGCACGGCGGCCGGGACGACGACGATGACGACGACAAGGGCGGCGACCGGCACGGTGACGACGACTGAATAAAGACGGCGACTGATAAAGGCGGCGGCTGAATGACGACGGCGGCTGAGTAGAAGCAGCGGAGACCAGGGGCGCCGGGCGAAAGCCCGGCGCCCTCACCTATGAGCTCCCAGCGCTGCGCCGCACCACATCGACCAGCGCACCCGCCGCCGCAGCCGCGTCGAAGGCCGAATCCTGCCGTGATTCAGCGATCAGAGCGTCGATCGCGCCGCCGATCATGATGGCGAGGACCCGGGAGTCGACGTCACGGCGATAAGCCCGGGTCTCCTTGGCCGCGTCGATCAGCGCAGCCAAGGCCCGCCAGCGCGAAGGCGAACCGGGCCGGTCCGGGATCGCAGTGTCGTGGTCGTCGTCGAGCGCCTCCACGATGACCCGCACATGGTCCGGGTGCGCGGCAAGGTGGCCGATGAGACCGCGGATGTACGCCTCGACCGCCTCCGCCGGCCCCGCAGCCTGCTCGACCAGCGCACCGACATGCGCGGTGAGCTGCGAGATCACCTCCTGATAGGCGGCCCGGACCAGGGCCGCCTTCGACGCGAAGTGGTAGAGCACCGCAGCCTTGGTGACCCCGGCCGCGTCGGCGATGCGCTGCAGGGAGCAGCCCGCGTACCCGTGTTCGGCGATCACCTTGATGGTCAGCCCGACGAACTGGGCACGGCGGGCCTGCTCGGTGAAGGTGAGCGGCCGCCCGTCCCGGGTGGCGCGCGACGTGCTCGGCATGCTGCTCCCGCGAATAAGGTTGGCGTCAGGAAGACGGCCGGGTCAGGGTGACGTCAGGAAAGCGGCTAGGTCAGGGCGGCGTCAGGAAAGCGGCCACGTCGGCCGCGATCCGGTCGGGCTGTTCGCCGTTGACGGCGTGTGAGGCGCCGTCGTATGTCAGTACCGTACGGTGCCGCAGCGCCGACGACGCGGTTCGCTCGGCCTCCCGCGAGTCGTGCATGACGGAGTCGCCGGCGAGGATGACCAGCACCGGCACGTCGATGGCGCGAAGCTGGTCCGTCTCGAACCGGGCCGGGGCCGGGCGCTTGATCGCGTAGTTGCGCATCCCGGACTCGACGAGATCGGCGAGCGGCGTGTCCTCGACCGGCGCGCCGCCCGCGGTCCAGCTGTTGAAACTGTCGCGCCAGCTCTTCGGCAGCCATCGCACCGACGCCGGCAGCGACCGGACGATCAGCTCGAGGGGCAGGTCGGCGAAGGTGACGGCCGGGTCGATCAGGATCAGCCCGGCGACCTTCTCGGGGCGGTGCACGACCAGGTTGGTCGCGGTCCAGCCGCCGAAGGACATGCCGACCAGGTGGAACTCCTTCTCGGGCAGCTGCTGCAGCAGTTGGTGCAGCCAGTCGGCCTGCTCGCGGTGGTTCTCGATGGGCCGTTCCTGGATGCTGGCGCCCGGCTCGCCGAGCAGGTCGACGGTGTAGACGGTGCGCAGCCGCAGCAGCGACGGCAGGTTGTCGGCCCACATCGGTGCGGACGCTGCCCATCCGGGCAGCAGCATCAGCGGCGCCGCGTCCGGCGCCGCGCCGGTGAACCGGTAGACCCGCACCAGGCCGTAGGTGGTGCGGACGTCCAGTGTGGCCGCGGGTTGTGGCAGGTCGGTCATGGCTTTCTCGTACGCGGAGACGAAGTGGTCACGACCCTGCGCGGAGGTGAAGTGGCCGACCGGAGCGCTGCCACGGGTGAGGAAGCCTGCGAGGAACAGCAGGAGTGCGGTGATCACGCCGCCGGCGATCATCAGGCGGGGATGGTTCGTCTTCACGGAAGCTCCTCTCGCCGAGGTGGTACTTACCGTTCGGTTAGTAGTCTAACCGATAGGTAAGCCCGGACGCCGGCGTCGGGGCCTCGAGTGGCACTCAGGCCGCCGTGGGAGAGCGGGGACTTTTCGTCACGCGTACTGGGAAGGCAGTTCAAGCCGGACCACCGCACCGCCGGACGGGCCCGCGCTGATCTCGAAAGCGGAAGCGACCTTGCGGGCGATGTCGAGGCCGAGGCCGGTCGAGTCGCCGCCGGAGGCGCCGCGGCGAGCTGCCGAGGCCGGAAATCCGGGCCCCTCATCAGCGACAGTGAGGACGGCGCCGGGCAGGGCGGCGCCGGGCAGAGCAGCGCCAGGCAGGACGGCGCCGGGCCGGGCGGCGCCGGGCAGGGCGGCGCCGGGCAGGACGGCACCGGGCCGGGCGGCGTCGCCGGGAAGCGCGGCGAGCGTGACCGAAAGCGCCGTGCCGTCCGGAGTATGGGCGAAGACGTTGCCGAGCAGAGCGTCCAGCGCGGCCGCGAGGTCGTCGGCAGCGACCGCGACCGGCAGCGGAGCATCCGGGACGCTGCGGTGGATCTCGCGGCCGGTGTCCTCGGCGAGGACCGCCCAGAACGCCACCCGGTCCCGGACCACGGCCGCCGCGTCGCATCCGGCCGGGACCGCCGGCGTCGTCGTATCCCGGCGGCGAGCCTGCTGGATGACCGCGGTGACCGCGCGGGCCAGCTGGTCGGCGGCCGCGGCCACCCGGGCCGATTCGTCCGGATCGCGCAGCGATTCCGCTTCCAGGCGCAGCGCGGTCAGCGGGGTGCGCAGCCGGTGCGAGAGGTCGGCGATCTGTTCGCGTTCGGCGGCCAGCAGTTCCTGGATGCGGCCGGCCAGATGGTTCAGGGCGCCGGCCACTTCGCGCAGCTCAGGCGGCCCGGCGGGCGCGGCGCGGGCGGCCAGGTCGGCGCCGGCGAGGCGGTGTGAGACCTCGGACAGCTCGGTGATCGGCTTCGTGATGGCGCGCGCCAGGCGGTCGGCGACGAACAGGCCGAGCAGGACCAGCGCCAGCCCGAGCGCGGCCAGGGTGAGCCAGGCACGGCTCACCCCGCGGTTGATCTCGGCGTCGGTGACCAGCGTGCGCACGACCGTGGTGCCGTTCGCGCCGATCACCGGCACCGCCAGCTCCTGACCACCGTCGGTGACCACGGTGAGCGCCTGGCCGCGGGCGGCGGCCAGGCGGACCGCGGGGGTGGGCGCGGCGGGCGCGCCGAGCACGGTTCCATCGGGGAGGAAGACCGTCACCGGTACGGGTTGAGCCGTCACCGTCAGCCGCAGCACAGTCACGTCGCCGGACCCGACGAGCGGCACGATGGTCTGCACGACGTCGTCGGCGCGGCTCAGCGCCCGGTCCGCGGCGACCTGCCGGACCAGCACCGCCATCGGGATCAGGAACGCCAGCAGCACGAGCAGGGTGGTGCCGCCGACCAGCAGTGTCAGTCGCTGTCTCACGCCGGCTCGCTCAGCCGGACCCCGACACCTCGGACGGTGTGCAGGTAGCGCGGCTCCTGCGCGGTCTCGCCGAGTTTGCGGCGCAGCCAGGACAGGTGCACGTCGACGGTCTTGTCGGCGCCGCCGTACGGGACCTGCCACACCTCGCTGAGCAGTTCCCGTTTCGTCACCACCTGCCCGGCGCGCTGGGCCAGGTGGTGCAGCAGGTCGAACTCGCGGGGGCTCAGCTCGACCTCGGCGCCGTCCAGCGTGACCGTGCGGGCCGCGGCGTCGATGCGCAGCCCGCCGATCGTGAGGTCCGCCGTGGTCTCGGTGTCGGCGCCGCGGCGCAGCACCGCGCGGATCCGGGCGTCGAGTTGAGCGGCGGTGAACGGTTTCACCACGTAGTCGTCGGCGCCGGCGTCGAGCAGCCGGACCATCTCGGTCTCCTCGTCGCGGGCGGTCGCCACGATCACCGGCACTCGGCTGACCGCGCGCAGCATCCGCAACAGCTCGCGACCGTCCAGGTCGGGCAGGCCCAGGTCCAGGACGATCAGGTCGGGGCGTTCGGCGAGAGCGGTCTGCAGGCCCTCCATCGCCGCGCCGGCCGCGGCCACCGCGTGCCCGCGTTCGCGCAGAGCCCGCAGCAGGGTGTTCCGGATCGCCGGGTCGTCCTCGATCAACAGCAGTCGCGCCACGGCTGCACGGTATCCGCCCGGAGGGCCTGATCAGTGGGTTCTTAACCTTCCCTTATCCGTGCCGGGTGCTCCCCTTAGCGTCGCCGCGCCCATAGTGGGGGTGTGCGACTCTTCGACCGACGTTTCCTGTTGCTCGCCGCGGGCTGGCTGTTCGCCGCGGTCCTCGCCGTGCTGGTCGGGGTGGTGGGGATCGGCCTGGTCGGCGCGGACCTGACCACCCGGCAGGGCGGCGCGCCGGTCAGCCAGGAGCAGGTCGAGCGGGAACTGGAAGCCATCGGCCCGGCGCCCACCTCCCCCTCGGCCTCGCCGTCCCCATCGGTCTCGTCCTCCGGGAACCCGACGAGCCGCTCGTTCCCGACTCGCGGCGGAACCGTGGTCGCCGACTGCGAGCGCATCCTGTCGATGTCCCCCGCGCAGGGTTTCGCGGTGCACGAGCAGGACGACGACGAGGGCGAGTTCCGCTCGGTCGAGGACAACGACGTCCGGGTCGACGTGGACCTGACGTGCGAGGCCGGGGTGCCGCAGATCCTCGTGCAGGAGGAGAGCTGAGACACCCCGGCTCCGGTCAGAACCGCACTTCGCCCTGGTTGAGCACGCGCGGGTGGAAGTACGCCGCCTGGATCTCGGCGTTGCTGTTGCTGCCGCGCAGTTGCTCGGACCACACCATGAAGTACGCCCACCGCGGCTGCGACGTGAGCAGCGAGGCGTTCGGCACCTTGCCCATCTCGGCGATCGCGATCGGCTTGCCGGCCGCGATCGACTGCATCTGCTGGTAGTCACCGGACGACGGGTGGTTCTTGTACCAGACGTCGAGGGATACGACGTCGGCGTAGTTCGCGCCCGGGTAGTACGACGACCAGCCGCCGGACGGGTTGTCCTGGACGTTCCACACCCAGATCAGGTTGGTCAAACCCTGGCTGTCGAAGTAGTCCTTCATCTGCTGGTAGATCTTGGCGCCGCCGTTGGCGCCGGGCCGGCCGCCCCACCAGTTCCAGGTCTCGTTCATCTCGTGGAAAGGCCGCCACAGCACCGGGATCCCGGCGTCACGCAGCTGCCGCAGGTAGGGCACGACCGCCGCCATCCGGCTGCGCCACGTGGTGTTCAGCGCGGTGCCGCCGGTGACGATCTGCTGGAACTGGGCGTCGGTGATCCGGGTCTTGACGCCGCCGTCGAACTCGCAAGTGGCCGGCCCGGTCGGGGTGCAGGCGTGCCAGGTCAGGGCGACCAGCGAGCCGTTGGCCCATTCCTGCTTGGCCTGGTCGACGACCCGCTGCCGGTTGGCCTGGTCGGTGGCGCGGAACATCATCTCGCCGCCCCACAGGCCGGGCCACTGCCCGGTGACCGCGTTGACCTGGGCGGTGTACGCGCCGGGAGCGCCGGCCGGTTCCTTGTTGTGCTGCCCCGACACGATCGACGTGCCGCTGATCGACCGCAGATAGTTCAGCACGGTCGTCTTGTTCGTCGCGGGGAAGGCGGATGCGGAGGGAGCGAACTGGATCATCGCGGCGGCGCCGAGCGCCAGTGCCGCCCCGATGACCAGCGGGGGACGGGGGATCTTCACGAATACCTCCTTCTAGGGGTACGCGATGACGTCGTCCACGACGAGCCGGGCGGGTTCCGAGCCCCCGGTGTAGAAGGAGAGCTGGGTGACCGCACGCAGATCGAGTGGGCCGGACGGAGCCCACGGCGGCTGCCGGAACGCGTCAAAGGGGATGGTGACCGTGCCGGAGGCGTCATTCGGGAGGGTGTGCTCCCAGTAGGCGCCGCCGGCCACGAACTGGATGCTGACCGTCGTCGTGCCGGACGGCCGTTGCAGGTTGAGCCGCAGGCCCTTCTGGCCCCACAGGTCCTTCGCCGGGAAGGTGCGGGTGACCCCGGCGTAGCCCGGCCCGCTCGGGTCGGCGTCCAGCTGCATCGACTGACCCTGAGCCTGGCCGGGGACCAGGGTCAGCGTGACCGCTCCGCCGCCCGGGTTGCGGACGTACGCGGCGGTCAGTTCGGGGGAGCCGGGGTAGCTCTCGAAGTCGTCGAGGACGACCGGCTCGGTGGGCAGGGCCCGGGTGGTGAAGGCGGCGACCGCCGACGGCGTGCTGCCCTTGCCGTTGATGGCGGTGACCCGCCAGTGGTAGGTGGTGCCCGGTTCCAGGGCGGTGACGGGGGTGTGGCTCGTGCCGATGAGGCCGGTGGCGGTGAGAATCGGGTCGCTGAGGTCGGCGTTGCGGGAAACGGTCAGGTCGTAGAGGCCGGCTCCGGCGGCGGCGCTCCAGGTGAACGTCCACGGCCCGTCCGCGGGCGGGGACGTCAGGGCCGGCGCGGCCGGTGGTCCGGTCACGGGCGCCGAGTCGGTCGCGCCGTGGGTGGGGCGAGGCAGCGACTTGCGGCCGTCCGCGGTGACGACGCGATACCAGGTGTCGCCGCGGGTCGCGGAGTCGGTCCACGGGGTCTGGTTGCCGGTGAGCAGGCCGGTGTGCGCGGCGGTCCACGGCCCGAGTGGGGTGCGCGCTTTCTGGACCCGGTAGCCGGTTGCCCCGGCGGCACCCCGCCACTGCACGACGTTGAGACCGGCCCGCTTGGCGACCCCGGTGATCAGCGGTGGAGTCGAGGCCTGCTGCGGCTTGGCGCCGAGGGCGCGGGCGTACCCGACCTGGGCCTGCACCGCCGCGGTCATCCGCGGATCGTCGCCGGGGTAGTGGAAGGTGAACCCGTCGTCGTGCTGCACGAACCCGTGGTCGTCGGCGTGCCCGAACAGCGACCACGACATCATGCCGTTGACCTGCTTGTTCGGCACGAGCGGGTCGAGCAGCTCGGCGCCGGCCGCAGTCGACGCGTACTCGCCGGCGATGTACACCTTGCCGGCTGCCGCGACCGTGGCAGCGTCCGCGGCGACCTTGGCCGCGGTCGGCGGGTAGTAGTGCACGTCCACGATGTCGACCGCGGAGGCCCCGAGGGTGTCCGGGTCGATGTCGAAGCGCCGGCCCGCGGCGATCAGCTGCCGCGGCGCCCACGACTTGAACAACGACGCGTTCGTGTCGATCCACTCAGGCGTCATGCCTTCGAGCTCGTTGCCGAGTTCCCACGCCATGATCGTCGGGTCGTCGGTGTAACGCTTGCCGGTGAGCGGGTTGACCCGCTTCATGACGGCCCGGACGTAGCGCTGGTAATCGGCGATGACCCGCGGATCGGTATAGAACGCCTCGTCCGGCAGCCCGTACGGCTTGGTGAAGTCGGCGTGCCCGCCGTGGTAGTACGCCCAGTTGTCAGTGAGGGGCAGGACCAGTTTGATGCCCAGCTTCCCGGCATACGCGATGGCATAGTCGACGGTCCGGAACGCTTCCTCGTTGAGCGGCCCGGTGGTGGACGGCAGGATCGTCAACGGATGCCCGGACGACGCCAGCATGTGCGAGCGGACCACGGTCAGGCCCATGGCCCGCGCGGTGTCGAGGGCGTCGCGGATCCGGAACCGGGTGGGATAGTCGATGCCGCCGACGTTCTCGTCGAGGCCGAGCCAGTAGATGTTGGTCCCGGCGAACCGGAACGGCTTGCCGTCCAGCTTCAGCGCGCTGCCGTCCCGGGTGACGAACCGGGACGAGCCGGTTGCGGAGGCAGGGGTGCCGGCCATCGTGGTCAGCAGGAGCGCGGCCAGCGCGCCGCCGATCAGTCTGCGGATCATTTCCCGGCTCCGTCCCGCAGGACCGACGCCAGGTCGGTCAGCACCCAGGGGTCCTTGACCGAGCCGGGGTCCAGCTCGATCGGGGCTCGCACGTGCAGGACCGTCGACTCGCCCGGCAGCAGCGTGAAGAAGCCCTGGTCGACGACCGCCTCCGGGTGGATGCGGTCGGGCTGCAGGAGCACGTCGCGGGCCACTCCGGCGGCGTGCACGGTGACGTCCAGGCCGCCTTCCACCTGGTCGGCGGAGACGGTCAGGCCGGGGTCATCAATGGAGTGATCGGTGGCGAACCAGAAGGCCTGCTGGTCGTCGAGGCGGGCCACGACCAGGTCGCCGTCCGGCACCAGGATGTGCTGGACCGAGCGGGGCGCGACCTCGACCCGTTCGATGATCGAGTACTTCACGACGCCCGCGGTGTCACGCCGCTCGACCCGCAGGGCTCCGGTCCACGGCGAAGAGTGGTCGTTGAGCACGGCCACCACCAGGCCGCCGTCGCGCGGTTGAATGGTCAGCGCGCGGTCCGCGTACATCTCCCGCAGTGCGAAATAGAGCGGCTTGTGCCGCCCGGCGCCGTCGATCGCAGCCCAGGACGTGACCGGCCAGAGGTCGTTGAGCTGCCAGACGATGGTGCCGGCGGTGTGCGGCCAGTGCGAGCGCCAGTGCTCCACCCCGGTACGCACCGCGCGCACCTGGTTGAGCTGGGTCAGATAGTGCCAGGCCTCGGTGGTGGACGGCTCGGGGAAGTGCGGCGCGAGCCCGCGGGCCAGCTTGCCGTTGCCGTCCTCGGCCTTCTGGTGGTGCAGCACGCCGGGCGAGTCCGGCAGCATCGGCTCGTCGCTGATCGCGTCACGCAGCGTGCGCCACGCCGGCGGCGCCTGCCAGCCGAACTCGGCGACGAACCGCGGCTTCGAGTCGCGATAGTGCAGGTAGTCCTGCCGGTTCCACACCTCCCACGAGTGAAACGTCTGGTGGTCCGGATCGTTCGGCTCGTGCTCCCACGACCCCGACCAGGGGCTGCCCGCCTGATAGGGCCGGGTCGGGTCGAGCTCCGCCACGATCTCCGGCAGGGTCGTCAAATAGAACCCCTCGCCCCAGCTGAGGTCGCCACCGGGATCGTCGGCCCAGCCGTGCGCGCCGCGCAGCCACAGGTTCTCGTTGTTGCCGTTCCAGGTGATCAGGCTCGGGTGCGGCGACAGCCGGGTCACGTTGTCCCGGGCCTCGGCGACCACCTCCGAGTACAGCGGCTCCTCCTCCGGGTAGCACGCGCACGCGAACAGGAAGTCCTGCCACACCAGCAGACCGAGCTCGTCGCAGACCTCGTAGAAGGCGCGATCCTCGTAGATGCCGCCGCCCCACACCCGGATAAGGTTGATCCCGGCGTCGGCGGCCTCCCGCAGCCGCCGCTCGTAGCGTTCCCGGGTCATCCGGGACGGGAAGATGTCGTCCGGGATCCAGTTGACGCCCTTGACCAGGACCGGCTCGCCGTTCACATGGATGACGAAGCGGGTGCCGGCCTCGTCCGGGGTGCGGTCGATGTGCACGCTGCGGAAACCGGTCCGCCGCTCCCAGCGGTCCAGCTCCCGGTCGCCGTCGAGCAGCACCACGGTCAGCTCGTACAGCGCCGGGTCGCCGTAGCCGCGCGGCGACCACGGGGTCACGCCGGGCACGGCGAGCTCGGCGCGAACCGCGGTCTGGTCCGTCGCGAGATCCAGCACGGCGATCTCGCGGCCGTCCAACCGGACCTGCGCTTTCAGCGCGCGGTCCCGGGTGCGCTCGATCTCGACGGTCAGGTCCAGCCTTCCGGCGTTTTCGGCGTACGTGCAGAGCGGGCGCACAACGTCGAGCCGGGCGGTGCTCCAGCCCTCCAGGCGCACCGGTCGCCAGATGCCGGCCGTCACCAGTGTCGGTCCCCAGTCCCACCCGAAGCTGCACGCCATCTTCCGGATGAACTGAAACGGCTCCGGGTACGCGTTGGGCCGCGGCCCGACCAGCGCCTTCACCCGTTCGGCTTCGGTGTACGCCGAGGTGAAGTGGACCTTGAGCGGGGTGCGGCCGGCAATCCGGTCGGTCACGTCGAACCGGTAGGTCCGGTGCATGTTGCGGGTCTCGCCGATCACCTCGCCGCCCAACTCGACGCGGGCCACCGTGTCCAGTCCTTCGAAGACCAGATCGACACGCTCGTGGTGCGGGCCGTCCCAGCTGATCTCGCGGCCGTAGCTCCAGTCCTGCCGGCCCACCCACGCCACCGCGAGTTCGTTGTCGTCCTGGAACGGGTCCGGGATGCGACCGGCGGCGAGCAGATCGGTGTGCACACAGCCGGGCACCGTGGCGGGGGCGGCGACACCGTCGCCGTGCAGCTCCCAGGAGCCGGACAGATCTTCCACATGGGTCATTTCGTCGCTCCCGCGGTGATGCCGTTGTAGATGAAGCGCTGCAGCAACAGGAAGATCACGACGGTCGGGAGGATGACGATCATGGTGCAGGCGGCGATCGTCTCCCACTGCGCGCCGTACGGACCCTTGAAGCGGAACAGCGCTGTCGAGATCACGCTCAGATCGGGTGAGCGCAGGTAGAGGAAGGGGATGTAGAACTCGTTGTAGATTGCGATGCCCTTGATGATCGCCACGGTCGCGATCGCCGGTTTCATCAACGGCAGGATGATCCGCCGGTAGACGGTGAACCGGGTCGCGCCGTCGATCATCGCGGCCTGGTCGAGGCTGGGCGGGATCGACTGCATGAACTGGATGAAGATGTAGATCGAGATGATGTCGGTGCCGAGGAACAGCACGATCGCCGAGCCCGGGGTGTTGACCAGGCCCATCGACTTGACGATCTGGTAGGTGGCTACCTGGGTGGTGACGCCGGGGACCAGGGCCGCGACCAGGAACAGGCCGAGGACCAGGCGCTTGAACGGGAAGTCGAAACGGCTCACGGCGTACGCCGCCAGGGTGCCGACCAGGATCGTGCCGGTCAGCGAGATCGCCAGGATCACCGTGGTGTTCCAGAAGCCGAGCAGCATCCGGCCCTCGGTGAAGGCGGTGACGAAGTTGTCGAAGTTGAACCAGTTCCGCGGCGGGGTGAGCGGCCCGGTGGTGCTGTATTCCGAGCGGGTCTTGAAGGCCGCGAAGAACACCACGGTCAGCGGCAGCAGCACGACGATCGAGGCGACGATCAGGGACGCGTACTTGGCGGCGCTCTTCACGAGAGGCTGACCTCCTCGTCGGGGACGAGGCGGCGCTGGATCCAGGTCACCAGCAGCACGATCAGCAGCAGCACGACGGCCATCGCCGACGCCAGGCCGATCTGCCGGAACTGGAACGCGGTCTCGTACGCCTGCACCACGAAGGTGCGGGTGCCGTTCGCGCCGCCGGTCATGATGAACGGGATCTCGAAGACCGACAGGCTGCCGGAGATCGCCAGGATGAAGGAGAGGCTGATGATCCGGCGGATGCCGGGGACGATGATGTGCCACACCTGGTCCCACCGGCTCGCCCCGTCGATCTCGGCGGCCTCGTAGATCTCGCCCGGGATGGACTGGATGGCGCCGAGGAACAGCACGAAGCTGAGCCCGGTGAACCGCCACACCGAGGTGCCGGCCAGGGAGATGTTGGCGATGTCCGGGTCGCCGAGCCAGTACCGGGTCTGATCGCCCAGCCCGATCCAGCGCAACACCGTGTCGAGGGTGCCGTCCGGCTGGAACAGGTAGAGGAAGACGAACCCGACCGCGACCCCGTTGAGCAGGTACGGGAAGAACAGGATGCCTTTGAACAGGTTCCGGAACCGGGTGTTGAACGACAGGATCACCGCGAAGTACAGGGCGATCGCGATCTGGGCGAACGACGCGACGAAGTAGTAGAGGCTGATCAGGAAGACCCGCCAGTACCGCTCGTCGGTGAAGACCCGCACGTAGTTGTCCAGCCCGACCGGGTCCATCGTGACGTCCAGGCCGTCCCAGCTGTGGAAGCTGTAGAACACCATGTTGCCGACCGGGACGTAGGTGAAGGTGATCAGCAGGCCGAGCGCCGGCGCCAGGTACAGCCAGGGCAGCCATCGCCTGCGCCGGGCGGCCGGCCGGGCCGGCGCCGGCTGCACCGCCGCCGGCCGTCGCTGCATGGTGGTGGTCACTGCATGACCTGCGACTGTGCGGCGCTCCACCGCTTGTTCAGCTCGGCGAAGTAGGACTCCTTGTCGCCCTTGGCGGCGCCGCGGGCGATGTCGACCAGCTTCTGCCGGTAGATGTTGCCGGCCAGGTCGATCTCGGACGCCTTGATGATCTCGTCCTCCTTGCCGCTGTTCGTGGTGGCGGCCGGCAGCTCCATCAGCTCGACGCCGGTGGCCTCGAAGTCCTTGAGCACGGCGGGCAGCTCCTGGCCGACCGCGGACGGGATGGCCTGCTGGTCGGCGGCGAAGCCGGACTCGTTGACGAACCACTCCAGCCAGGCCTTGGCGGTGGCCTTGTTCTCGCTGGTCTTGCTGACCGCGGCCTTGTAGTCGCCCTCGATCCGGGCGTGGAACTTGCCGCCGGTCTGGTACGGGAACGGCCAGAACACGATGTCGTCCGGGTTGGCGTTCGCGGCCTTCGCGGCGTCCTTCATCTGCGGCACCGCCCACGAGCCGAGCAGCATGGTGGCCACCTTGCCGGTGCCCATCATCGGCTTGGAGCCCTCCCAGTTCGTGGTGAGCGGGTCCGGCTCGCTGAGCTTGTTGTGCACGATGTCGAAGAGCAGGCCGTCGGTGATGTGCTGGATCTTCCCGGGCTGCCACGGGTTCGCATCGGTCGGGAACCTCTCGTTGGCGTTCGGGTCGCCGAGGATCGCCCGCTGGCTGTTGAAGAAGCTCAGCGGCCAGCCGTCCTTGTAGTTCGTGTAGAACGGGATCGCCTCGGTCTTCGTGTCGATCGCCTTGAGCCCGGCGAGGAACTCCTCGGTCGTCTTCGGCGGTGCGGTGATCCCGGCCTGCTCCCAGACCCGCTTGTTGACCACGAAGCCGTTCGCGACGCCGCCCAGCGACAGGCCGTAGACCTTGCCGTCGTACGCCTTCTCGTCGACGAACCGGTACTTCGTCTTGAGCTCGTCGACGGTGCCGAGCGGCTCGAAGAACTGGCCGAGCTGGTCGACCGCCACCGTGTTCGGGATGAGCAGCACGTCGCCGTACTCGCCGGAGCTGAGCTGGGTGGTGACGTCGCCCTCGTAGTTCGTCACCGCCTCGAAGGAGACCTTGGTGCCGGGGTATTTGGCCTCGAACTTCTTGGCGTACTCCGGCAGGGCGGTGGTGGCCAGGTCGGTCCGGTTGGTCAGGACCGTGATGTTGCCCTTGACGTCACCGGCGAAGTCGCCGGTCGGCGCCTCCTCGGTCGCGCCGCCGGTGCAGCCGGTCGCCAGGACCAGCACGGCCGCCGCGCCGAAGCCGAGGAACGTCCTTCTATCTGCCATGTCGATCATCCGTTCGTCACTGAATCGATCCGAGCGGATGCGGGGCCGCCCGTTGAGGGCCCAGCATGGTGCCCCTGTTGCGATGACGTCAAGTTTAAATTAATAATTTATGTAGTCCGAGAGCGTGTGGAATCGAGGCCGGGGAGGTGCTGTGAGATCAGGTGCTGGCGCGCGCCACGATGTGCGCCGAGGGCGCCTCGTAGACCGCCGCCGGTTCGCCGGCCAGGGCGGCCAACAGCGCCTGCGCGGCCAGCTCGCCGATGCGCTCCACGTCGTGGCTCATCGCCGACAGAGCGGGCACCGCGAGCTGGCACTGCGGCGAATCGTCCCAGGCCACCATCGACACGTCGGCCGGAACGCGCAGCCCGCACTCGGCGGCCGCGGCCAGGCCACCGAGCGCCATCACGTCGTTGTCGAAGACGATCGCGGTCGGCCGCTGCGGCTTACGGTCGAGCAGTGCGAGGGCGGCGGCGCGGCCTCCCTCGTACGAATAATCGCCCTCGGCCATCAGCGGCGTCATGCCGCGCTCGGCGGCCTCCGCCTGCAGACCGCCGCGCCGCAGTTGGGTGTGCGCGAACCCGGGCGGACCGGTCACGTGGCCGATCACCCGGTGCCCGAGCCCGGCCAGGAAACCGACCGCCTCCCGAGCGAAACCGGCATCGTCGGTCCACACCGTCGGCAGGCCCTGCGCGGTCGACGGATCGCCGATCACCACCGCCGTCAGCCCGAGGCTCTCCACCAGCGCGACCCGGTCGTCGTCCGGGCCCAGGTCCACCAGGATCACCCCGTCCACCCGCTGCTGCGCCGCCCACCGCTCGTAGGTCGCGGTCTCCGCCTCCCGGTCGGTGACCACCTGCACGAGCACCGAGACTCCCGACGGCGTGAGCACGCGTTCCAGGCCCTCCAGGAACTCGTGGTAATACGGCTCCTCGCCGAGCACCTGCGCAGCCCGCGCCAGCACCAACCCGACCCGCCGGGGCGCCTGAGTCACCTGTTCCTCCAGGTAGGGTGTCGCTTGTCCATTACGAGACCCGGAGACACTACCTCGATGGCACGTCGCGAAACGCCCGCCGCCGGACCCGGCAGCCGGGCACTCATCGTCGACGTCATCCGCTCCGCCGCGGCGATCAGCCGGGTCGAGCTCGCCGACCTGACCGGGCTCACCCAGCCGTCGATCTCCAACATCGTCCGCGACCTGATCGCCGACGGCATCATCCACGAGATCGGCTCGGCCGACTCGATCCGCGGCAAACCGCGCAAGCTGATCGCGATCAAGCCGGCCAACCGGTTCGGCATCGGCTTCCACCTCGGCCCGGACACCGTGACCTGCGTGGCCGTCGACCTGACCGGCGGCGTGGTCGGCCGCGAGGTGGTGCCGCGCCAGCCGGTGGACCGGCTCGCCGGGCAGTTCGACGACTTCACCGCCGGCCTCGACCTGCCCCGCGGCCGGATCGAAGGGCTGGCGATCGTCGCGCCCACGCCGTACCCGGGTGGTCCCGAAACGCCGGGCGAACTGCACGCGCTGCGGACCGAACTGGCCGAGCGGATCGGCCTGCCGGTGATGGTGGAGAACGACGCGGCCGCCGCCGCACTCGGCGAGTTCTGGAGCCGGCGGGTCTCCCGTGAGCAGGCCTTCGGCTGCGTCTACCTGGGCACCGGCATCGGCGCCGGCTTCGTCTTCGGCGGCGCCCTGTTCCGCGGCGCCAGCTTCGACGCCGGCGAACTCGGCCACATGTCCATCGACTACGACGGCCGGCCCTGCCCATGCGGCAACCGCGGCTGCGTCGAACGCTACGCCTCGATGGCCGCCGTCGTCGCCGACGCTCAGGTCCCCATGGATGCCGGCGCCACCGTTTCCAGCGCGTACGACGCGGTGGCCCGGGCCGCGGTCAACGGCGACACCGCCGCATTCGAGCTGCTCGACCGCGCCGCCGGCCACCTGGCCGTCGCGGTCACCTCGATGGTCAACCTCCTCGACCTGGGCCGCATCGTGCTCACCGGCCCCGGCGCCGCCCTCGCCGGCTCCATCTACGCCCGGCGGGTGCGCGCCCACCTGGAACGCGCCGCCCACTCCCGGCAGCGCCACCCGGTCCTGGTCGAGCTATCCGCCCAGCCCCGCGACGCCGCCAGCATCGGCGCCGCCTCCCTGGTCGTCCAGGCGTCGGTGGCCCCGGGCCACACTCCCGGCCCGTCTCGCTAGAACGCTGCCCGCGATCGTGGGCCACCCCCGGGTCTTGCAGCCGCAGCGCCGCGCGAACCCCACGCCCACCCCAGCCGTCACCCGCGCTGGCAGTCAGCCGGAGATGCCTGGCTGGCTGTCACGGCTGTTTCGGTGGGCGGGAAGCGACCCTGAGCGCCAGCCGGGTTTGGCTGGCTGGCTTTCAGGGCTGTTTCGGTGGACGGAAACGACCTGAGCCAGCCGGAGCGTGGGTAGCGGCGGCGGGCCGGTTGATGCTGCCTGGCGAGCGGACGGACTTGCGCGGAATGACGCTGCTGGGCGGCCTTACTCCCTCGGGGGAGGGAGGCGGATGGCTCGGCGGCGGGATCCGGCTGTGCAGTCGGACGGCGATGCTCGGTCACGTCGAGCAACCGGGACGGAGGCAGGGCCATGGTCAGGTGGATGGTGCGTTGGCCGACCTGGGCGGGGTATGCGGCGGCCGCATGGTCACTGCTCTACGGCCTACTCGGGTGGTACTGGGCGGCCGGCGGTGACGGCTTCCCGTTCGCCCGGGTGCACGAGGATCGCGCGTCAGGGTCGCTGCTCGAAGGCAGCCGCGTTGAGGTCGTTGCCCCGATCATGGCGGCGGTCGGGCTGCTCGGCGCGGTCGTCGCACTAGCGATGGCTAGGGGGTGGGCCCGCGGTCGCGGATCGGCTGCGTTGATCGGCTTCGGCTGGGTCATGGCGGCCGTGCTGACCCTGATCATCCCGGACTACACCATGATCGCGCTGGTGGCGTTCGCACCATTGCTGCTGGTGTTCGCCTTCACCGGCGTGCCGGGCCCGCAGGACGGCATCGGCGACATCCTCTACTGGCACCGCGTCAACCTGATCATCGTGTTCGCCGGGGGTCTGCTGTGGGCGGCGACCACTCTCGTCTACCAACGGCGGATGCGGGGCGCCTGCCGGCACTGCGGCCGCCGGCACAGCATGGGCAGCGGTGGCACGGGCGGCGGCGGCACGGGCCTGTCCCGGGAGACCCTGCTGCGGTGGGGTCGCGTGGCGGTCGCGGTCGCCGTGCTGGCGCCCCTGCCGTACGAGGTCACCCGGCTCTCCTGGTATCTAGGCCATCCTCTCGGCATCAGCCCGGAATTCCTGCGGATGATGCAGGACACGCCCGGCATGCTCGAGGTGGGACTGGGCTGCGCCATCGCGTCCATCGTGGGCGGTGTGCTCACGCACGGCCTGGTCAGCCGGTGGGGCGAGGTCTACCCCCGCTGGATCTGGTGGAAGCGGGGAAGGCCGGTGCCCGCAGCGCTCGCCGTCGTCCCGGCGTCGATCGTCGCCGTCACCATCATCCCGGCCGGGCTGATGACGGTGTGGACCCCCGAGACCCGCACCAGCTGGGCTCTCTGGGTTCCCAGCCTGTTCTGGCTGGCGTGGGGCGCGGGACTCGGCGCCGCCACGATCGCCTACTACCTGCGCCGGCGCGGCGAGTGCCGGCACTGCACGCCTGCCGACCATCGAGAACAGACGATCATCGCCAGTGCGTGTTCGCAAGGCTGGTCGCCCGGCCACCGATCTGACCGCGGGGCTGGTCGCGTCTGGTCAAACCGGGATGCCTATGGTTAGCCTGGCCTAACTAAGCGCACCCTAAATTCGAACGGACCCATACATGCGCGCCTGGCGTACGGTTCTGGCTGTCACGGCGTTGAGCGTCGTGCTCGCCGGTTGCGGCTCCACCGATTCCCCCGACGAAACCGCCGCCGCCGCGGCCGGGCCCTGGTCGTTCACCGACGGGTCCGGCGAGGTGGTCAAGGCGGACAAGACACCGAGCCGGATCATCGCGCACGCCGGTGAGGCGGCAGCGCTGATGTCCTTCGGCATCAAGCCGGTCGGTATCTACGCCGACGAGTCGGTCAAGACCGACCCCAACCTGAAGAGCCTGGACCTCACCGGGATCGAGATCCTCGGCGAGGAGTGGGGCAAGATCGACGTGGAGAAGGCCGCGGCGCTGCGGCCGGACCTGATCGTCGCCGACTGGTGGCCCGCGGAGAAGGCGCACAGCGGCCTCGAGGAGGGCGTCGACGAGAAGAGCAAGAAGCTCGCCGAGCTCGCCCCGGTGGTCGGCGCGACCCAGGGCAAGTCGATCCTGCAGCTGGCCGAGGGGTACGAGGATCTCGCACAGAGCCTCGGCGCCAAGGTGGACGACCCGCAGATCGCCGAGCGAACAAGAAGCGCTTCGAGGAGTCGGTCACCAAGTTCAAGGCGGCGGTCGCCGCCAAGCCCGGCCTGACCGTCGGCGCGATGTCCCCGGCCGACGACAAGGTCTACTTCGCCAACCCGGTGTACGCGCCGGAGCTGCTCGACTTCCAGAGCTTCGGCCTCAAGGTGATCAACCCGGACGCTCCGGACAAGGGCTTCCCGTACTGGGAGAACCTCAGCTGGGAGAACGCCGACAAGTACCAGCCCGACCTGATCCTGTGGGACGGCCGCAGCTACACCGAGACCGCCAACGCCGAGTGGGGCAAGAAGCAGCCCACCTGGTTCAAGATCAAGGCGGCCGAGAAGGGTGCTGTGGTGGCGTGGCCGGCGTTCTGGCTGCACACGTACGGTGACTTCGCCACCGAGCTGGACAAGCTCACCACCGCGGTGCAGGCCGCGGACGAGAACATCGGCTCCTAGTGAACCTACTGGCACAACGGCGAGCCGTGGCCCTCGGGCCGGGGCTCGTCGTTCTCGGTGCGGTCCTCGCACTCGTCGCCTTCCTCAGCATCACCCAGGGCTCGCGGTCGATCGGTTTCACCGAGGTGCTGCGCGCCCTGGGCAGCATGGACGCCGACGGGTCGATCGGCAGCATCATCACCCTGGAGATGCGCGTCCCGCGTACGCTGCTCGGCATTTTGGTCGGAGCTGCGCTCGGCGTAGCCGGCGCCATCCTGCAAGGCGTGACCCGCAACCCCCTCGCCGACGCCGGGATCATGGGCATCAACTCGGGCGCGGCCGTCTTCGTGGTCACCGCCATCACCGTGCTCGGCCTGCGTGGCGTCAACGTGTACATCTGGTTCGCCTTCGCCGGGGCGATCGCCGCCCTGGTGCTGGTGTACGCCATCGCCTCCCTCGGCCGCGAGGGCGCCACCCCGGTGAAGCTCGCGCTGGCCGGCGCCGCCGTCACCGCCGGCTTCGGCTCGCTGACCACCGGCATCGTGATGACCAACGTCGACGCCCTCAACGAGCTGCGGTTCTGGCAGGTCGGCTCGCTCGCCGGCCGGTACGCGCCGATCCTGATGGGGGTGGCGCCGTTCCTGATCGCCGGGCTGATCGCGTCGCTCGCCTTCGGCCGCAGCCTCAACGGGCTGGCCCTCGGCGAGGACGTCGCCCGCGGCCTCGGGCAGAACGTCGGCCGTACCCGCCTCGCCGCCTTCGGCGTGGTCGCGCTGCTCGCCGGCGGCGCCACCGCGGCCTGCGGGCCGATCATCTTCGTCGGGCTGGTCGTGCCGCACCTCGCCCGGCTGCTGTGCGGTCCGGACTACCGGTGGATCCTGCCGTACTCCATGCTGCTCTCCCCGATCATCCTGCTGCTCGCCGACGTGGTCGGCCGGGTCGTCGCCGTACCGGACGAACTGCAGGTCGGCGTGGTCCTCGGCCTGCTGGGCGCGCCGGTATTCGTCGGCATCGTCCGCTACGGCCGGCTGTCGGAGGCATGAGATGACCACCGCGGTTCTCCTGCGCACCACCCGGCGCCGCCGCACCACCCGCGCGCTGAGCGTGACCGTCGCCCTGGCCTGCGTCGCGGCCGCCCTGTTCGTGCTCACGATGATGGTCGGCAGTTTCCGGCTCACCGCGATCGAGGTGATCGCTTCGGTGCTGCATCTGCGCGACGACCCGAGCGTCGACTTCGTGGTCCGCGGCCTTCGCCTGCCGACCGCCATCTCCGCGCTCACCGTCGGCCTCGCCCTCGGCGCCTCCGGAACGATCTTCCAGCAGCTGCTGCGCAACCCGCTGGCCTCACCGGACTTCGTCGGCATCACCGCCGGCGCGAGCCTCGCCGCGGTGTTCGGGATCGTGCTGCTGCAGGCCGGCGGGCTCGTCGTCAGCGGGCTGGCCCTCGGCGGCGCGCTGCTCGCCGCCCTGCTCATGTATGTGCTCGCCTGGCGCGACGGGGTCAGCGGCTACCGGTTCATCCTGATCGGCATCGGCGTCGCCGTGTTCTTCGAAGGCCTGACCGGGTACGTGCTGACCCGCGCCCAGCTGTTCGAGGCCCGGCAGGCGATGCACTGGCTGACCGGCTCGGTCGGCCAGGCCAGCGGCGACGAACTGCGGCTCCTGTCGGTCGCGCTGATCGTCCTGCTGCCCCTCGCGGTGCTGCTGCAACGGCAACTGCGGGCGCTCGAGCTGGGCGATGACACGGCCCGGGCCCTGGGTACGCGTACCGAGCTCGCCCGAGCCGGCCTGCTCTCCGTCGCGGTCGTCCTGGTCGCCCTGGCCGTCGCGGTGGCCGGCCCGATCATCTTCGTCGCCCTGGTCGCCGGCCCGATCGCGAACCGGCTGCTCGGCCCGGCCGGCGGCGGCATCCTGGCAGCCGCGCTGGCCGGCGCGGCCCTGCTGCTCACCGCCGACCTCGTCGCCGTCCACCTGCTGCCCACCCCGCTGCCCACCGGCGTGGTCACCGGTGCGGTCGGCGCCCCCTATCTGCTGTGGCTGCTCGCCACCACGAACCGGCAAGGAGCGGGCGGATGACCCGACTGCGGGCCGAGGGCCTCACCCTCGGATACGACGAGAAACCCATCGTTGCGGGCCTCGACCTCACCGTCCTCGACGGCAAGGTCACCGCGATCGTCGGCGCCAACGCCTGCGGCAAGTCCACCCTGCTGCGCGGACTGGCCCGGCTGCTCACCCCGCGCGAAGGCTCGGTCTACCTGGACGGCGCCTCGATCGCCGAGATGAGCACCCTCGACGTCGCGAAGGTGCTCGGCCTGCTGCCGCAGAGCCCCGTCGCCCCCGACGGGATCACCGTCGCCGACCTGGTCTCCCGCGGCCGCTACCCGCATCAGGGCTGGTTCCGCCGCTGGAACGAGCGCGACCACGACGCGGTGTCCCGGGCGCTGGACGCCACCGGCACCGCCGACCTGGTGGACCGCCCGATCCGGCAGCTGTCCGGCGGTCAGCGGCAGCGGGTGTGGGTGGCGATGGCGCTGGCCCAGGAGACCGATCTGCTGCTGCTCGACGAGCCGACCACGTTCCTCGACATCGCACACCAGGTCGACCTGCTGCGGCTGCTGCGCAAACTGAACGCCGAGTCCGGCAAGACGGTCGTGGTCGTACTGCACGACCTCAACCTGGCCTGCCGCTTCTGCGACCACATCATCGCCATGGCCGATGGCGCGATCGTCGCCGAGGGCCCACCCAGCGAGGTCATCACGGCCGAGCTGGTCGAGAAGGTCTTCGGCTTGACCTGCGTCGTCGTCCCCGACCCGGTCGCCGGCACCCCGATGCTGGTCCCCGCCGCCGACTGAAGACCTTCCCGGGTCAGGGTCTGCTTTCCGGTTCCGGCTTTTTCGGGGTACGGGCTACGCCGTCCCGCCGAAGCCGTGTCCGTCCCGCCGTGCCACGCGATCCAGGCCTCGCGTCCCGGCCCCGACGCGACCGCCGGGCTCACCCTGATCGTCTCGCTCACCCCGCCGCCTCCCGGCCGGCTCCGAGCGCTGCCCCGGCCGGCTCCGAGCGCTGCCCCGGCCGGCTCTGAGCGCTGTCCCGGCCGGCTCTGAGCGCTGTCCCGGCCGGCTCTGAGCGCTGTCCCGGCCGGCTCCGAGGGCTGCCCCGGCCGGCTCCGAGCTCTGCCTCCGCCCGTGCAAGCCGCTTCCCACGCCCCAGCCGGAAAGCCAGAACCGGCGCTGGAGCGGGTGACGTCGCCAGCGGGCGGCTGAGGCGGCATTTCCGACCTGGTCGATCACCGGGCCCTGCGGCAGCGCTGTTCCACCGCCAAGCAGGCAGCACTGGTGTGCGGCCCAGTGATCGAACAGGCTCGAAAAGCGGCTTCGGCCGCGCGTCCGCGCTGTCTGCCGCCGACCGGCCGGATGCCGGCCGGTGGTCGGTGGCTGCGGTTCGAGCGTGACCAGCAGGATGAGCCCGTGGTCGCGCCGGCTGCCGCGTCCTGGCAGCCACCTCGTGCGGAGCAGCGAGAACGGTCGGCCGTGCGCTGGTGCAGCGTTACCGTCCGGCAGGAAGCGCTGGTGGCGGTGCGCGATCGAACCGGCCGAAATAGCAGCCTCAGCCGCGCGTTGGCGCTGCCACCAGCTGATGTGCTTTCGGTCCGGTTTCTCGGGGTCGGCCTACGCCGTCATGCCGGAGTCGTGCCCGGTCTGCCGTGCCACTGCTCCAGGCATGTGGTTGCGGCTCTCGGCGCAAGCGCCGGGCTCAGGTAGCCGGTCAGGCCGAAGGCAACCCTCTGTGCGTCGTTTCAGCTGATCACCCGCCGAGCGGCTGTCGTTCAAGCGTGACCAGCTGGGTGAGCCCGGCGCCCGCGCCGGCTGCCGTGCCCCCGCTGCCGGCTCGCGCGGAGAGACGGGAACGGGCACGATTCGGCGGGGCGGCGTGGCGCGTACCCCGAAGGAGCGGGACCGGTAAGCGGACCTCGACCCGGCAGGCTCACCGGCGGCGGCGCATCTCGGCGTCGAAGGACTGCTGGGCGTAGCGCATGGTCGCCAGCTCGGCCGGGTCGGTGAAACGCTGCCGCATGGTGTCCTCGTCGACGTCCTCGAGGTGGGTCTGGATCCACCAGATGTTGCCGACCGGGTCCTTGATGCGGCCGCCGCGGTCGCCGACGATGCCGGAGGTGCGCACCTCGGTCACCAGCGTGGCGCCCGCGTCGAGGGCTCGGGCCACCATTTTGTCGGCGTCGTCCACGTAGACACTGAGGAAGGCCGGGGTGTCCGGCCACTCCGGCCGGGAGTCGAAGACCATGAGCACCGACTCGCCGACGCGGATCTCCGCGTGGCCGATGGTGCCGTCTTCGTTGTGCACCCGCATGGCCTTGCCGGTGGCGAACACGGTCTCGACGAACTCGAGGAAGCGCTCGGCGCCCTTGGCCGCGATGTACGGGGTGACCGTGGACTTGCCGCCGGGGATTCGCATCAGGACCTCCGCTTGGCGTGTGGAGACACCAGCATGGCGGCCTTTGCGGCCAGTTCCTGACCGGTCACCAGTTGTGCATCGTACCGTCCTGGAGGCGGTTGACCGGCAGGGACGCAGGCCGGTAGGGATGCCGGGCGGCCTGTTCCTCGTCGATGTCGACGCCCAAGCCCGGTTCCTCGCCGGGGTGCAGGTAGCCGTCCTCGAACCAGTAGGAATGCGGGAACACCTCGTCGGTCGCCGGAGTGTGCCGCATGTACTCCTGCAGGCCGAAGTTCGGGATGGCCAGATCGACGTGCAGAGCCGCGGCCATGCAGACGGGGGAGAGGTCGGTCGCGCCGTGCGAGCCGCTACGTACGTGGTACAGCGCGGCCAGGTCGAAGATGCGCCGCAGGTGGGTGATGCCTCCGGCGTGCACGACCGTCGTACGGATGTAGTCGATCAACTGGGAGGTGATCAGCTCCTGGCAGTCCCAGATGGTGTTGAAGACCTCGCCCACGGCAAGCGGGGTCGTGGTGTGCTGCCGGATCAGCCGGAATCCCTCCTGCAGCTCGGCCGGCACCGGGTCCTCGATCCAGGTCAGCGCATAGGGTTCGAGGGATCGCCCGAGCCGGGCTGCTTCGATAGGGGTCAACCGGTGGTGAACGTCGTGCAGGAGCCGCAGCGTCGGCCCGAATTCCTCCCGGACCCGAGCGAAAACCCGCGGAACGTGGTCGAGATAGTGTGCCGTGGACCAGACGTTCTCGGTCGGCAGGGCGGCATCGGCCGGTTCGTAGTGCGCCCCGGCAGAGACGCCGTAGGTCGACTCCAGCCCCGGGATGCCCGTCTGCACCCGGATTGCCTGATAGCCGCGGTCAACATAAGACGATATTTCGGCTAAAACGGACTCGATGGACGAGGCGTTGGCGTGCCCGTAGACAGTCACGCCGGAACGTGATCGCCCACCAAGGAGCTGGTAGACGGGCAGTCCGGCAACCTTGCCCTTGATGTCCCAGAGAGCAGTGTCCACAGCTGCGATGGCGGACATCGTCACCGGCCCCCGCCGCCAGTAAGCCCCCCGATACAGGTACTGCCAGGTGTCCTCGATCCGTGCCGGATCCCGCCCGATCAGCAGCGGCACCACATGCTCGGTCAGATACGCGGCGACGGCCAGCTCACGGCTGTTGAGCGTCGCGTCCCCCACCCCGGTCACGCCCTCATCCGTGACGATCTTCAGGGTGACGAAGTTGCGCCCCGGGCACGTCACGATCACCCGCGCTTCGGTGATCCTCATTCGACCGGATCCTCCTTGACCCGGGCCACCAGCTGCGTCGGATTGACGAACCGCAACGCGACCACCAGCAGCACCAACATCATCACGCAGTAGATGACGGCCATCGCGTCCACCGACTGCTGCGCCCGGATCCCGGCCGCCGACATCGAGTAGAACAGCGCCACGACCAGGGTCTGCGAGTCCGGCCCGGCGGTCAGGAAGGTCAGCTCGAACATGCCGACGGTGCGGACCACCACCAGGATCGAGGAGGCCAGGATGCCGGGGATCAGCAGCGGCGCGAGGATCCGCAGAAAGACATGACGGGTACGCGCACCGCACATCCTCGCCGCCCGTTCGATCGCCGGGTCGATCTGTTCGATGAACGGGGTCATGGTGAGGATGACGAACGGGATCGACGGCACCAGGTTGGCCAGCACCACGCCGGAGAGGTGCCCGGCCAGCCCGTACTTGTAGAGCACCGTCGCCAGCGGGATGCCGTAGGTGATCGGCGGCATCAGGATCGGCAGCAGGAACAGCAGGTAGACGATCCGGCTGCCCGGGAAGGCACGGCGGGCCAGGACGTACGCGGCCGGCACTCCCACCGCCACCGAGATGCCGGCGACGAGCAGACACACGATCAGGGTGACGGTGAGGACCGGGAGCAGGGTGAACTCGTCCCAGGCCTGGCCGTACCACTGGGTGGTGTACGCCTCCGGCAGCCACGAGTCGAACCAGCGCAGCCCGAACGAGTTGACCACGACCGACCCGATGACGCCGGCCAGCCCGATGAAGAAGATGACCACCGCACCCCAGACCAGCCAGGCGGCCGGGCTGGCGACTATAGAGCGTTTCATCCCTTACCTCCCGCAGTCGAGCCGGTGTAAAGGAGGCCCCGCAACCCCAGGACGACCGCGATCACGATCAGCTCGACGACGCCCATGATGATCGCGGCGGCCGACGCGGCCGCGTAGTCGTAGCGCACGTATGCCGCCTCGTATGCGGCGATCGAGATGACCCGGGTGCTGCCGGACGGGTCACCGACCAGGATCGCCGACGGGAACACGCTGAACGCCAGCACGAACGTCAGGCAGAACGTGGTGGCCAGACCGGGCGCGAGCAGCGGCAGGGTGATCCGGAAGAACCGCTGCCGCCATCCCGCGCCGAGGGTGGCCGCGGCCCGTTCCAGGCTCGGGTCGATGCCCGACAGATACGACAGGACGAGCAGGAACGCGAACGGGAACCCGGTGATGACCAGGGAGAAGAACACCCCCCAGTAGTTGTTGGTCAACCGGACCGGCTCATCGCTCAGCCCGGTGGTGAGCAGGAACCGGTTGAACCAGCCGGCCGGGCCGAGGAAGTTGAGCAGCCCTTCGGCGGTGAGCACGGTCCCGAGCGTGATCGGCACGACCAGCACGGTGGTCAGCACCCGTTTGCCGCGGAACCGGCCGCGCATCCGGTAGGCGATCGGCACCGACGCGAGCACGTTGAGCAGCGCCGCGGGCAGCGCGATCCACAGGGTGGTCGCGATGGTGTCGCGCTGGTAGGCGTCACTGAAGAAACTCTGGTACGCCGAGAGCACCCCACCCTCGCGCGGCTGCAACGAGACCGCCAGCCCGTACCCGAACGGGTAGATGAACAGCGCGACCACGAACACCGTGGCCGGCACCAGCAGCAGCATCTGGCTGTCCACGCCGCGCTCGGCGAGCCGGTGCCGCAGCGCGACGGTCGACGTGGTCATGCCGCGTCCGCCGGGAAGATCAGCAGCCGCTCCGGTGGGAAACCGAGCTTCACCTTGTCGCCGGGGGCGAGCCGCTGACCGGTGAGCACGTGCAGGACCAGGCCGTCGTCGGTGCGCACCTCGGCGGCGATCTCCCGGCCCTGGTACTCGGCGACCTCCACGGTGGCCTCCAGGTCTCCGGTGAGACTCACGTCCTCGGGGCGGATCGCCGCGACGACCGGGGAGCCGTCACTGATGTCGCCGACTCGGGTGCCGTTTGCGCGTACCCCCAAGGCCTTGATCTTGATCGAAGCGCCGTCGGCGCTGCCCGGCAGCAGATTGCGGTAGCCCATGAAATCGGCGACGTGCCGGTTGGCCGGCCGGGTGTGCACCTCCTCGGGCGTGCCGATCTGCTGCACCCGGCCCTCGCGCAGCACCACCAGGCGATCCGACAGCGACAGCGCCTCCTCCTGATCATGGGTGACATAGACCGTCGTCAGCCCGAGTGCCTGGTGCAGCCGCCGGATCTCGGTGCGCATCTCCAGGCGCAGCTTGGCGTCGAGGTTGGAGAGCGGCTCGTCCATCAGCACCAGCGACGGCTCGACCACGACCGCGCGGGCGATCGCGACCCGCTGCTGCTGCCCGCCGGAGAGCTGGCCGGGCAGCTTGGTCGCGTGCTCCTCCAGATGCACCAGGCGGATCGCGTCCTGCGTGCGGCGCCGGGCTTCAGCGCGCGGCACGCCACGCATCTGCAGACCGAAAGAGACATTCTTCTGTACGGACATGTGCGGGAAAAGCGCATAGTTCTGGAACACCATCCCGAACCCGCGGCGTTCGGGCGGAAGCGTGTCCAGGCGGGTGTCGTCGCGCCAGATGCTGCCAGCGGTCAGCGGAAGCAGTCCGGCCAGGCAGTTCAGCGCCGTCGACTTGCCGCAGCCGGACGGACCCAGCAGGGCGATGAACTCGCCCCGCCGGATCTCCAGGCTCAGGTCGGCCAGGGCGTCGACGCCGGCGAACCGGCGGGTCACCCCGTCCAAACGCAGCCGCTCGAAGCGGGTCACTTCTTCACCTTCGAGCCGCCGATCTCCCGGTCCCAGCGGTCGAAGGCGGCGACCAGGGCTTTCGCGTCGAGCGGCACCTCGAGGGGGTTGTCCGCGATGAGCTTCTCGTACTCCGGGCGGCCGAACTCCTGAATGGCCTGCTGACTGTCGGCCGGCGCCATCGACAGCGGCACGTCCTTGATCGCCGGGCCGGGGTAGAAGTAGCCCTTGTCGTACGCCTTCGCCTGCTGTTCCGGGGTCAGCATCCAGGCGAGCAGCCCGAGCACGGCGGCCTGCTTGTCGGTGCTCACGCCCTTCGGAACCACCGCGTAGTGCGCGTCGGTGACCCAGTGGAAGCCCTCCAGGGTGCCGACCTTCGCCTCCTTCGGCACCGTGCCGAGCACCCGCGGGTTGATGTCCCAGCCGGTCGTCGACAGGATGATCTTCGCCGAGCCGTTGGCCAGGTTCTTCATCGTCTCGCTGGTGCTGGACGGGTAGAGGGTGATCTGCGCGTCCAGCTCCTTGAGGTACGCCCAGGTCTTGGCCCAGCCGTTCACCGGGTCCTTCGGGTCGCTGTCGCCGAGCAGGTAGGGCAGGCCCATCAGGAACGTCCGGCCGGGGCCGGAGTTGGACGGCCGGGCGTACTGGACCGCGCCCTTGTTGGCCTTCGCGTAATCGAGCAGCGCCTGCGCGCTGGCCGGCGGGGTGGGCACCCGCGCCGGCAGATACTCGATCAGCGGCCCGGACGGGTAGTAGGTGACCGTGACGCCGTGGTCGCCGGCCAGCTTCTGCATGTTCGCCGCGCCGGGCAGGTAGTTGCCCATGCCGGTGAGCCGCGACGCGTGGGTGGGCAGCAGCGGCAGCCACAGCCCCTGGTCGATGCCGGCGGCCAAACCGTCCACACCGGTCAGCACCAGGTCGATGTCGACCCGGCCGGCGTCCTGCTGCGCCTTGATCTTGCCGACCAGCTCGGGCGCGGTCGCCTTGGTGTAGGTGACCTTGCTGATCACGTCACCGTTCTTGGCCACGAAGTCGTCGATCATGCCCTGGGTGAGCTGAAGGTTGCCGGCGACGTCGAGCGCGTTGAGGGTGACCGGCTGGGCGGGCTTCTCCGGCACCGGCCCGCTGTCGGTGGCCGGGCCCTCGGTCTCGGGCGGGCTACAGGCGTTCACCAGCGGAAATGTGAGGGCGGCGGCACCTATCGTCAGGAATTGGCGTCTGCTGGACGGCATGGTCTTCTCCTTCAGCGCGGGCCGGTGGAGCCGCGCACGATGAGCTGGGTGGGAAGCACCCGGCGGGTGGCGGTGGGCCGTTGCGGGTCGGCCATCAGATCGAGGAGCAACTCCACCCCGGCCCGGCCGATGTTCTCCTTGGCGATCGCGACCGTGGTCAGCCCGGGGCTGACCAGGCCGGCGAGCAGGATGTCGTCGAAGCCGACGACGCTGATCCGGCCGGGCACGGCGATGCCCCGGGCCTGCAGGCGGTTCAGCAGGCCGAGCGCGACCAGGTCGTTGTAGGCGAGCACGGCGGTGGCGGGCGAGGCGACGACCAGGTCGGCCGCGGCGGTGCCGCCCTCGACGGTCGGCGCCACGTTGCCGATCTCGACCAGTTCCATCTCGTACGCGGTGGTGGCGCTCTTGATGCCGCGCAGCCGGTCCCGGTTCGACCAGGAGGCGCGAGGGCCGGCGACGTACGCGATACGCCGGTGCCCCAGCGCGTGCAGATGCCCCACCGCCTGGCGCATCCCGTCCGCGCTGTCCGCCGTGACCGACGGGAACCCGGTGATCCGCCGATTCAGCACCACCATCGGCGTCTGCCCGGCGAACGCCTTGATCTCGTCGTCGGCGGCCCGGGGCGAGCAGAGCAGGAACCCGTCCACCTGCTTGGCCAGCGCCCGGATCAGCGGCACCTCCACCGCCGGGTCCTCGTCGGTGTCGCTGAGGAACACGGCGTAGTCGAACCGGCGGGCCTGCGTCTGGATCGACTTCACCACGCTGGGGAAGAACGGGTTCGCCAGATCCGGCAGAACCACGCCGATGTTGCCGGTCCGCCCGGTGATCAGGCTGCGGGCCACCCGGTTCGGCGCGTAGCCGAGGTTGCGGGCCGCGCTCTCCACCCGCTGCCGCGTCTCCGGCCGGACCTGGTGGGGGTTCGTCAGCGCCCGGCAGACCGAGGACGGCGACACCCCGGCGAGCCGGGCCACGTCCTTGATCGTCACGGCCATGACCGGCGCCCCCTGATCTTTGTTTCGATCTGCGGTCGATCTCTCGATCTTTATTTGATGGAGATCGATGGGTTGGGCCCAGTCTGGAATCGTTTCCGGAATATTGTCAAGCGTTCCCGCGGGCCGCGCCGCTACCCTTGCCGCGGTCAGCGACAACGTCCATCCCACCCGTAACGTCCACGTCGGCACGCGCAACGCCGACATCGACGAGATGCCGGCCCCGCTTCCTCTGGCGCAATGATGTCGAGACCTTGACGAGCTGCCAGGACGCCCGCGAGAGCAACGGCAGCCGGCTGGACACGCTGCCGCACATGGCCGACTACGTGCCCCCGCGGTCGCGGCTGGGCGTTCATCGACTTCCCCATCCAGGACGGCCTGGACTTCCTCGACGTGGTCGCCCAGGGCGGCCCGCGGGACACTTTCTACCTGCGCATGACCCACTGACCGACCTGCCAGAAGTCATGCGCCGCGTGACCGCCTTCGTGGCCGGCGATCTGGTCCCCCCGGCCCCGATCGACCGCACCTCCCTGGGCCAGCCCTGACGGCCACACCTCTCCCAGCCCTGCTCTTCCGGCCCGCCGCAGCGCTGACCGAGGCCCCTCCTCCCAGCCCTCTCCTCCAGCCCTTTCTTCCCAGCCCTGCCGCTGCTCGGACCACGCG
Organism: Actinoplanes sp. NBC_00393; assembly: GCF_036053395.1. Lineage (NCBI taxonomy): Bacteria > Bacillati > Actinomycetota > Actinomycetes > Micromonosporales > Micromonosporaceae > Actinoplanes > Actinoplanes sp. NBC_00393. The sequence continues at coordinate 11,242,454 of NZ_CP107942.1, forward strand.
CTGTCGTCCTCCCTGCCCGCCGGCGCGGCTGCTATTTGCCATGCGCGGCCGGGACGCCGACTACGCTCGGCTCAAGCCGGGCAATAGCCGGTCGGGACTGACCTTGGGCTGTCATTTCGCGGGAGGCCGCAATGCGGATCGCCGTCACCGGAGGCACCGGCAAGCTGGGCCGGGCCGTAGTCACCGATCTCCGGCAACACGGCCACGAGGTGATCAACCTGGATGCGGCCGCGCAGCGCCCCGACATCCGGATCGACCTCACGGACTACGGCCAGACGATCGAGGCACTCACCGCCATCGACGACCGATACGACCACATCGACGCGGTGGTGCACCTGGCCGCGATCCCCGCTCCCGGCCTGACCGCCAACGCCGCCACCTTCCAGAACAACATCACCGCCACCTACAACGTCTTCGCCGCCGCCCGAGCCGCCCGCATCACCAACGTGGTCTGGGCCTCCAGCGAAACCCTCCTCGGCATCCCGTTCGACACCCCACCGCCGTACATCCCGCTGGACGAGGACTACCCCGCCCGCCCCGAGTCCCGATACGCCCTGGTGAAGCACCTCGAGGAGACCATGGCAGAACAGTTCTGCCGCTGGGACCCCACGCTCAAGATGATCGGCCTCCGCTTCTCCAACGTCATGGAGCCCGCCGACTACGCGGAGTTCCCGTCTTTCGACAGCGACCCCCATCTGCGCAAATGGAACCTGTGGGGCTACATCGATGCCCGCGACGGCGCCCAGGCAGTCCGAAAGGCCCTCGCCTACGAGCCCACCGGCGCTGAAATCTTCATAATCGCCAACGCCGACACAGTAATGAGCCGCTCCTCAGCAAGCCTCGCAGCCGAGGTCTACCCCGACGTCCCGGTGACAAGACCCCTGGGTGAACACGAAACCCTCCTCTCCATCGACAAGGCCCGCCGCCTCCTCGGCTACGACCCCCAACACACCTGGCGCTGACACACCCGCCCAGCCCACCCCCCTCCTCAGCCTCGACCCACGGTGCCTGACGTCGCGACCTGACTTCGCGGGCAAGCACACTGACCACAAAGCCAAGCCGTCCCGTAGGCAACAAGGCCGAGCTGGCCCAGGCCACGAGTCCAAGCCGGTCCCGGGGTCACGGGTCCGAGCCGTCCCGGGCAAAGCGTGCTGCGTAAGCGGGCCGGCTCGAGCGCGCTGTCAAGCCGCTTAGAACGCATGGCGTCAACGAATCTCGCCGCAGCGAACACTGGTCGGGAGGTGCCCGCTGTCCGGTTTCGGGTGATCGATGCAATCTCTTATTGTGAAGGCGAGAAATGTAAGGAGAAAAGCTTCCAGTAAAAGTGGTATTCACCTCAGCCACCGCACAGTAATTGTTCTGAACCTTGCCGTGCCTGCAATCGCCGAGTAAGACCTTGCCCACCACCCTGCAATGACCACACGAATTCAAGAAAATCCCAGAACAAGCCAAGCGAAGACGGATCGGACCAGGCAGACCGGCCCCCGGAACCGCATGGTGGACCGCTGGTTTACGCAACGAACAGCCGCCGGTGAGATGCCGATCTTGCGGCGACTGCCGTTCCCTCCGACCTGCCGATCGTGAGGTCAGAACTATCCGCAGAGGCCGGTCCGACGCCAGAGACTGCGCCGCACACGCCGACCACCCGGACGCTGACCGCGGTGCCGGAAGCGCCGGCCGTGGTGCAGTTGGTGCTGACCTTGGTGCAGTTCGTCCTGACCGCGGTGCGGGAGGTATCGGCACTAGCGAAGGTCGGGGGGATTGCGGTGTGGGCGGTGACGGCGGCAGTGCAGGCGGCTGGGACTGCTTTGCGGGCGCTGAGGGACTTGGTGCAGGTGGGGACTGCGGTGCGGCAGGGGCTGGCCGTGAGGTAGGCGCATTGGTTGCGGTGCAAGGATCGGCTGCCGCGGTGCCGGCGGCGGGGACTGCCGCACGCGTGTTGGCGGCTCCGGCGCCGGGGTCACTTGTCGCGCGGTGGGGATCGGCGGCGAAGCCGGCACCGCCGGGCATGGCTGGACGCTTCCGGTGGCAGGCGCTGTCGCCGCAGGGGAGTCGCTCTGCCTGACCCGGCGCAGCTTCTCGGCATGGCGGCGCCGCAACCCCCAAATGCGATGCCGCTCATGCTCGCGACGAAATTCGTCACGGGCGGCAGAGTAATTCCGAGACGCAGTTCGGTCACGCATGGAAGCAATTTCTGCCCTGCTAAACAATGACGCCTGCCTCATGCATAAATTGTCCCGCACGGCTCGTCGAAAGTGTAAGAAAATGATCATGCCAAATCTCGCATCAGCCAGAGTTCTAAATGGCTCAAATCGGCGGCCAGCGGCGCAACGCCGAAATGGTGCGAAAGTGGCGATCGGACATCGCGGCCGCCGTGTTGTCGTCACGGCTTGGGTGCCCTGTCCGCTGTGTATTTGGTGCGACGAGTGAATACGCGCAGCCGAGGCCCGACCTCGGTGCGCAGGCGCCAGAACGAGCGGATGACGCCCGCATGCGGAGGGCTGGAGGCAGGCAGGCGGGCTGGCGGAGGGCGGGAGGCAGGCAGGCGGGCTGGCGGAGGGCGGGAGGCAGGCAGGCGGGCTGGCGGAGGGCGGGAGGCAGGCAGGCGGGCTGGCGGAGGGCGGGAGGCAGGCAGGCGGGCTGGCGGGAGGTGGGAGGCAGGCGGCAGGTAGGAGGGTCGGTGGGAAGAGGAAGGGCTGGGGAGAGATGGGAAAGGCCGGCGGAGGTGGGAGCCCGGCGGCAAGTGGGAGGTGGGTGGGCTGGCGGGAGACGGGCTGGCGGGAGGTGGGAGGCCGGCGGAAGGTGAGGGCCAGCGGCAGGTGGGAGGCCGGCGGAAGGTGAGGGCCAGCGGCAGGTGGGAGACCGGCGGTAGGTGGGGGCCGGCGGCAGGGTGGGAGGGCTGGCGGGAAGCGGGGAGCAGCGGGAGGCGGAAGGCCGGCGGCGGATGGGAGGGCCGGCGGGAAGAGGAAAGGCTTGGGAGAGGTGGGAGGCCGGCAGGCTGGAGCGCCGGCGGGAAGTGGCAGCGCCAGCGGGGAGAAGGGCCGGCGGGAAGAAGGGGACCCCGGCGGAAGGTGGGAGGGCCGGCGGGATGTGGCAGGGCCGACCGGATGCGGCAGGGCCGACCGGATGTGGCAGGGCCGGCCGGATGTGGCTGGGCCGGCGGGAGGTGGGAAGGGAGGCGGGGGTCGGTGGGAAGTGGGATGTCGCCGCTCGGCTGGAGGTGGCTATCGACTTTGGTCGGGTCGGTGATAGCCCGATGGCAGCAGCGACCGCCTCCTCCAGACGCGAGAGTTGGGTCGCGCCGACTGTGGAGATGACTGGGGCTCGGCGCCGCTTTTGCGGGGCGACGCCCGCGCGGTAGAGGCGGGAGGGCTGGGCCATGGACAGCGCGTCGAGGGTGGGGCCGGAGGTGCCCGAGCAGGGGGCCGAGCCGCGCGGCTGGGTGCCGGTGGTTGCTTTGCTGGTGCTGGCGCCGTGGGCTGCCGAATGTTCCTGGGGTGGGTTCGCCGTCAGCGACTACCCGCTGGTGATTCTGTTCCTGGGGCCGCTGTACGGCGGCGCCGCCGTGCTCATCCGTGAGTTCGCCCGGCGCACCGGCGCGGGGTGGCCGGCGATGGTGCTGCTCGCCGCGGCGTTCGGCATCGTTCAGGCGGGCCTTGTGGATCAGGCGTTGTTCAATCCCGGCTTCCTCGACGACACCGAGTACGCCGACCTGCCACCACCCTCGACCCTGATCCCGGCGTTCGGGTTCAGCGCCGAGGAGGCCTTCTCCTACATCGGCAACCACGTCCTGCTGAGCATCTGCGCGCCGATCATGCTGGTCGAATCGACCCTGAAACCGGCGCGCCGGCACCGCCCCTGGCTGCGCAGACGTGGCCTGCTGGGAATAGGGGCGCTGTACCTGCTGGGCAGCCTCATGATCTTCATGGACGACGAGAACGGCCGGAAAGGCTTCATGCTCACCCCTGCTCAGGCAGCGCTCGCGGTGACAGCGGTCCTCATACTGGCCGGCGCGGCGATGCTGCCCCGATGGCGACGCGCGCAGCGGCTCCGAACGGGCTACGTCCCGCATGCGCTGCTGTTCGGTCTGCTGGCGCTCGCCGTACAGCTGAGTTTGTGGTTCCTCCCCGGTTGGCCGGGCGTCGCCGCGCGGGTCGCGGCCGTCATCGCCGCCGTGGTGCTGGTGTCGATCTGGTCCCGGCGGGCCGGCTGGACGCAGCGTCACGTCGTGGCGGGCTGGTCCGCCGGCCTGATCGCCGCCGCGGCCGGGGCCTTCTTCGCTCCCGCCTACCGGCCGGCGTCGGCGCTGACGGCCGTCCTCAGTGATGCCACCGTCGGCGTGGTGACGGCGGTGCTGGTCATCGGGGCGTATCGGTTCGCCCGCAAGGAGGTCGCACGCGAGGAGGTCGCACGCGAGGAGGTCGCACGCGAGGAGGTCGCACGCGAGGAGGTCGCACGCGAGGAGGTCGCACGCGAGGAGGTCGCACGCAAACAAGAAGGTCGCACGCAAGAAGTTCGCACGCAAGAAGGTCGCACGCAAAGAGCCGGCATGCCGAGAGCTTCGACATGCCGGCCGCGCGCGGAGCGTACGGATCAGAATTGACCGGAAGTCATCCGATACCAGGTCGGAATGATCATGGTGACCACCATCAGCGCCAGCACCGCGGCCGAGATGAGCGCGCGCCGGGTGGTCAGCGGCGCCGGCGCGGTGGGCCGCCGGCCCGATCGCGCCACCGCGATGAACGTGGCGACCCCGCCCAGGACCAGGTTGACCGGCACGAGCGCCCATTCACCGCGAACAATGTGGAAGCCGGCAGCCAGGACCATGGTGACCGCGAGGCCGGCGGCGGCGAGCGGCACCAGCTTCGGCCTGACCCTGGTGATGGCCGGCAGGAACAGGCCGATGCCGCCGAGCACCTCGCAAACCCCGATGAACACGATGAGCGGCCGCGGCACCGCGGCGTACCAGGCCGCGACCCGGGGCGCCTCCGCATACAGCGCCGCGTCATACAGCAGCACCTTGCCGAAGCCGCTTCCGGCAAAGAAGAAACCCCACAGGATCTGAAGCGCCCAGAGTACGCCGTTCAGGCTCAACCGCAGTTCCCGACGCGGGCTCTCGACACCGATCCGATTCACGCTGACCTGCGAGTTCATGGCTTGTCTCCTTGACGAGTGGCGGTGGACCTCAGCCTCTCGCCCGGCACCACGGATCCACATCCGTGCTCACCACGGAAACCGCCTCCGTACCGGGGTTAAATAGACAACCATGGCTACCGTTGCCTTTTTCGCTCCGGCTGCCGCCGGGCACGTCAATCCCACTCTGGGGCTCGCTGCCGAGTTGGTGCGGCGTGGTCACCGGGTCACCTACGCAACCACGACGGCGTACGCCGAACGCGTTGCCGAAACCGGCGCCGAAGTGGTCCCGGTCACCTCGACCTGGGAGGGGCGTGATGACATCGAGACCCCGCAGATGCACGGCAGAGAACTCGTCCGCGCGATGAACCTGCTCTTCACCGAGACCAGGTCCATGCTTGCGCAGCTGAGCGACGCGGAGAGGCCCGACCTGGTCGTGCACGACGGTCCGATGGGCTGGTGGGGCCGGATCCTGGCGGGCCGGTGGCAGGTCCCGTCGGTGGAGACCTGGCCGAATCTGGTCAGCAACGAGCACTGGTCGATGGCCCGCAACTACACGACGTTCAACCCGCTGAGCCCGGGTTTCCTGATGATGGCGATCCGGTTGAGCCGGTTCCTGAAGAAGCAGGACGCCGGTGGCATGGAGGCGTTCATGCGCGGCGACAGCGCCACGCTCCGGCTGGTGACGCTGCCGCGGGCTTTCCAGTACGCGGGGGACACCTTCACCGATCGGTACGAGTTCGTCGGCCCCCTCTTCGCCGAACGCGGCTACCAGGGCGACTGGGAGCCGTCCGGGGATCTCCCGGTGGTGCTGGTCTCGCTCGGCACCGCCTACAACGACCGGCCCGAGTTCTACCGGACCGTGGTGCGGTCGGCCGTGGACCAGCCCTGGCAGGTGGTGCTGGCCATCGGCGGGGTGGACCCGGCGGCGCTGGGGACGGTTCCGCCCAACGTGGCGGTGCACCGGCAGGTTCCGCAGCTGGCGGTGCTGCGGCACGCGCGGGCGTTCGTCACGCACGCCGGGATGGGCGGCACGATGGAGGGCCTGCACTTCGAGGTGCCGATGGTGGCGATCCCGCAGATGGCCGAGCAGCGGGCCAACGCCGACCGGATCGCCGGGCTCGGCCTCGGCCGGGTGCTGTCGCCGGACGGGGTCACCGCGGACTCGCTGTGGAATGCCGTCGGCGAGGTGGCCTTCGACCCGCACGTACGCGAGCGGCTGACCTGGATGCGCGAGGAGATGACCGCCGCCGGCGGCGTCCCGGCGGCTGCCGGCGCGGTGGAGCGCGCCCTGGCGGCCGGGAAGGCGTAGCCGCCAGGGGGTTCGCCAGGGTGTCTCACTGGGGCGAGGCCCGGGGGTGCCGCGGGATGGTCTTCGTGGGTGCCGGACGGCATCCGCGGAAACAGGGGAGTGAGCACGATGGTGGACTTCAAGATCGAGGTAGTGGTTCTGCCGGTCGCGGACGTGGACCGGGCCAAGGAGTTCTACCACCGGATCGGGTTCCGGGAGGACGTGGACTGCTCCGGGCCGAACGGCTTCCGGGTCGTCCACTTCACCCCGCCCGGTTCGGCTGCCTCGATCATCATCGGGTCCGGGGTCACCGATGCGGAACCGGGCTCGGCTCAGGGCGTACACATGATTGTCGATGACATCGTGGCGGCGCGCGCCCACCTTGCGGCGCGCGGGGTCGAGGTGAGCGAGGTGTACCACGATGCCGGTGGCGTGTTCCATCACGCGGGCGCCACCGACCGGGTGGCCGGTCCACATCCGGACCGCCAGTCGTACGGCTCGTTCGTCTCCTTCAGTGACCCGGACGGCAACGTCTTCCACCTGCAGGAGGTAACCGAGCGCCGGCCCGGCCGGGTCGGCAACGTGGTGTACGGCTCGGTCGCCGAGGTGGAGAAGGCGCTGCGGGAGGCCGCGGCGGCGCACGGCGTGCACGAGAAGGAGCTCGGGCACTACGACGAGGAGTGGCCGTCGTGGTACGCCGCCTACATGGCGAAGGCTGCCGGCCTCGAGAGCTGATGCCGGTCAGCGAATGCGGTCGTAGACCAGTGACAGGGTGCCGTGCTCGCCGGCGGCTTGGCTGGTCAGCGACCACTTGCCGGGCGGCAGGCCGTCGTCGAAGAGGCGCGGGCCGCCGCCCAGGAAGACCGGGAAGACCATCAGGGCCAGCCGGTCGACCTGGTCGGCGGCGAGCAGGGCCTTGATGACGCTGGCGCTGGAGAACACCACGATGTCGCCGCCGTCGGTGGCGCGCAGGTCGGCGGCCACCTCGGCGGCCGGCTTGTCGACGACCGTCGTCCGCTCCCAGGGCGCGTTGTCCAGCGTCGAGGACAGGACGACCTTCTCGGCGTCGACCAGCCATTTCGCGAAGCCCTCGTCGCGCGGGTCGGCGCCCTCCGCGCCGATCACGGTGGGCCAGTAGCCGAGGAAGCCCTCGGCGTTTACCCGGCCGAGCAGGGCGGTCGTGGCCGGCTGCCACAGGTTGGTCAGGTGGTCGCGGGCGACGTCGGTCACCGCATAGGGAATCACCCAGCTCATGTCGACCGGGTTCTCCGGCTGGGCGTAGCGGCCGTCGAGGGACAGGCTCATGTTGGTGACGATCCGGCGGGTCATGTCAGGCTCCTCTGGGAAACGGTGGCGGCGAGCTTGTCGAGGCTCTGGCCGAAACCGAGCTCGATGCCCGCGACGAAGTCGGCGGAGTCGATGGTGCTGTCGGTGATCCGGTAGTGGACGTCGAGGCCGGTGCCGGCGCTGGTGGGCCGCAGTTCGAACTCGACGTGGGCGGTGAAGGCGACGCTGCCGTCCGGGAGCAGCGGGGAGAGCCGGTAGCGGAGGTGCTCGCCGGGGCGAACCTCCACGACGGCGCCCTCCGCGCGCCCGACGACCACGTCGGTGCCGCCGAGGTCCTCGGCGTCGCGATATTCCTGGACGATCCGCCCGCCCGGCCGCGCCTCGAAGACCAGCTGGGAGACGCGCAGATCGTCCGGCGTCCACCAGCGGGCGAGCAGCGCCGCCTCGGTGAGGTGGCGCCAGACCTGGTCGGCCGGCCCGGTCAGGGACCGGTGGAACCGGAACGAGCGGTCGTCGGCCCACCCGTCGGCGGCCGCGGCGAGCCGCTCGGCGTCGAGACTCAGCCCGTGCCGGGCGAAGTCCGCCCCGGCCCGCTCGGCCGCCTCGGCGAGCCGGCTGACCTCGGCCGCCAGCTCCCGCAGCGGTCCCGGCTGCAACGCGTAGACCCGGCGCTGGCCGGTGCGCTGCGCGGTGACCAGGCCGGCACGCTCCAGGGTCTGCAGGTGCTTGGTGGTCTGCGGCTGGCGGGCCCCGGCCAGCTCGGCGAGGACACCGACCGGCCGTGGCCGCTCGGCCAGCAGGGTCACCAGCCGCCGGCGGGCGGGGTCGGCCAAAGCGGCCAGGAGTACGTCCATGCCACAAATATTCTTCTAGAAGAATATTCTTGTCAAGGAATAACTGGAGCGGAGGTATGACGGTGGTCGACTACCAGCTCGAGGTGATCGTCGTGCCGGTCGCCGATGTGGACCGGGCGCAGGAGTTCTACCGGCGGATCGGATTCCGTGAGGACCTGGACTACGTGGGCGGGCCGGGTTTCCGGGTCGTGCACTTCACCCCGCCGGGGTCGCGATGCTCGATCATCGTGGGCACCGGGATCGGTACGGCCACGCCCGGCTCGATGGAGAACGTGCACCTGGTCGTCCGGGACATCGAGGAGGCCCGCGACGACCTGATCGCCCGTGGCGTCGAGGTCAGCGAGATCTTCCACGACGCGGACGGGGTGTTCCACCACGGTGGCGGGCAGAAGCGGGTGCCGGGGCTCTATCCGGGCCGGCTCTCGTACGGATCGTTCGCCTCCTTCCGCGACCCGGACGGCAACGAGTTCCTGCTGCAGGAGGTCACCGAACGGTTCCCTGGGCGCTGAACGCGTCGCGAACGGCCGGTGTGACCCACGGAACCGCGGTTTCGCGCCGCAGGAGATACGGTTTCTGAATATGGCGCAGTTTCACGAACTGGCGGGGACGCTGACCGGTATACCGGGGGACCGGCCACCGCTCGTCCTGGTGCATGGTCTGACCTTCGACCGGCGGCAGTGGGCCCCGCTGGTCGGCGAGATCCAGGCGATCGATCCCGGCCGCCAGGTGCTGACCCTCGACCTGCCGGCACACGGCGAGTCCGGGCCGCAGCGCGACTACCACGTGGAGACCGTCGCGGATGCGCTGCACGCCGCCGTGACCGCGGCCGGCCTCGCCGCTCCGGTGCTGGTCGGCCACTCCATCGGCGGGATCTTCGTGACCGGTTACGCCGGGCGGTATCCGGCCCGCGGCGTGCTCAACCTCGACCAGCCGCTGCTGCCCGGCCGGTTCGGCCCGATGATCCGCGAGGCCGAGCCCACCCTGCACGGTCCCGGCTGGCGCGCGTTCTGGGACCTGCTGGTCGACGGGATGGGCATCCCGGCGCTGACCGAACCGGCCCGTGCCCTGGTCGAGCAGACCGCCCGGCCGAGCGCCGAGCTGCTGCTCGGGTACTGGGACGAGATCATGCACACCGCCGAGGAGACGATCACCGAGCAGCGCCGGGCCGACCTCACCGCCATCGCCGCCCAGGGGATCGAGTACCACTGGCTCAGCTCCTGCGAGCCGGACCCGGCGTACGCGAGCTGGCTCACCGAGGTGTCACCCGGTGTCGTGATCGACCTGCTGCCGGGCGGGCATTTCCCGCACCTGGAGTACCCGGCGGATCTGGCGAAGCTGCTGGCCTGACGATCAGCGCGCTATTGTTTGCCGGAGTCGCGCACACGAGGAGCTGACATGGCAGGGGACGACGACATCTCAGGGTGAGAGCCCGGGTGTTCCCGTCGTCGCCACTTCTCTCCTTCTCCGAGGTCTGCCATGTCCGACGGTTTCGTCGTCTGCACCGATCTGTCCTTTTCCTGGCCCGATGACACCCCGGTGTTCCAGGATCTGTCCGTCTCCGTGCCCGCCGGGCGCACCGGTCTGGTCGCCGCGAACGGCGCCGGCAAGTCCACCCTGCTCAAACTGATCGCCGGCGAGCTGAAGCCGACCGGCGGCAGCGTCACGCTCGGCGGGGTGCTCGGCTATCTGCCGCAGCATCTGCCGTTCACCGCCGACCGCAGCGTCGGCGAGCTCCTCGGCGTCGACCGGATCCTCGCGGCGCTGCACGCCATCGAGGCCGGCGACGTCGCCGACGAGCACTTCACCACGGTCGGCGACGACTGGGACGTCGAGGAACGTACCCGGGCCGAGCTGGACCGGCTCGGGCTCGGCGAGGTCACCCTGGACCGGCGGCTCGGCACCCTCAGCGGCGGGCAGGTGGTCTCCCTCGGCCTCGCCGCCCAGCTGCTCAAACGGCCCGACGTGCTGCTGCTCGACGAGCCCACCAACAACCTGGACCGCGACGCCCGGGAACGGCTGATCGCGGTCCTGCGCTCCTGGTCCGGCTGCCTGCTGGTGGTCAGTCACGACCGGGAGCTGCTCGACGAGATTGACCGGATCGCCGCCCTCGACCACGGCGAGATCCGGTGGTACGGCGGCAATTACAGCGACTACGAGCAGGCTGTCGCGGGTGAGCGGGAGACCGCCGAACGACAGGTCCGCAACGCCGAGCAGGACCTGAAACGGCAGAAACGGGAGATGCAGCAGGCGCGGGAACGGTCCGCCCGGCGGGCGTCGACGGCGGCGCGCAACCTGTCCGACGCCGGCCTGTCCCGGCTGCACGCCGGGAACCACCAGCGCAACGCCCAGGTGTCGGCGGCCAAGGCGGGGGAGACGCACGCCAACCGGCTCCGGGACGCGCAGGCCCGCTACGACCAGGCGGACCGGGCAGCCCGGCAGGACGACAAGATCGTGCTGGAACTGCCGGGGACCAACGTGCCGGCCGGGCGGACCGTGTTCCACGGCGAGCGCCTGCAGGCCGGGTACGACGGACGGCCACTCTTCCTCGGAGACGGCGTCGACCTGGACATCCGGGGACCGGAGCGGATCGCGTTGACCGGACCCAACGGGGCCGGCAAGTCGACGCTGCTGCGGCTGATCAGCGGGAAGCAGGCGCCGCTGTCCGGCACGGCGACGCGGGCGGTGGGGCGTACGGCGTACCTGTCCCAGCGCCTCGATCTGCTCGACGGCGACCGCACGGTCGCCGAGAACCTGGCCGCCTTCGCACCCACCCTGCCCGACGCCGAGCGGATGAACCTGCTGGCCCGCTTCCTGTTCCGCGGCGCCCGCGCCCACCTGCCGGTCGCCGTGCTCTCCGGTGGCGAGCGTCTCCGGGCGACTCTGGCGTGCATCCTCTACGCCGAGCCGGCGCCGCAACTGCTGCTGCTCGACGAGCCGACCAACAACCTCGACCTGGTCAGCGTCGGTCAGCTGGAGAGCGCGCTCACCGCCTATCAGGGCGCCTTCGTGGTGGTCAGTCACGACGAGCGGTTCCTGCGCGAGATCGGGGTGCAGCGTCGGCTGCGTCTGGCGGCCGGCGAGCTGAGCTGGGCGGTGTAACGTCCCGAGGCGTGTCAGAGCTGCGGGGGCGCCGCCGGGAGCGGGAAACACTGGATCGCCTGTTGCGGGAGGTCCGGGCCGGGCACAGCCGGGTGCTGGTGCTGCGCGGCGAGGCGGGGACCGGTAAGACGGCGCTGCTCGACTACACGGTCGAGCACGCGCCGGCCGGCCGGGTCGTGCGGGTGGCCGGGGTGGAACCGGAGACCGAGTTGGCGTACTCGGCGTTGCAGCAGCTCTGCGCGCCGCTGCTGGGCCACCTCGACCGGCTGCCGGACCCGCAGCGCGATGCCCTCGCCACCGCGTTCGGGCTCAGCGCCGGCCCGCCGCCGGAGGCGCTGATCGTCGGGCTCGCGGTGCTCGGGCTGCTCGCCGAGTCGGCGTCCGAACAGCCGCTGGTCTGCGTGGTCGACGACGCCCAGTGGCTGGACCGGATGTCCGAGGTGATCCTCACGTTCGTGGCCCGGCGGCTGGACTCCGAGTCGGTGGCGCTGGTCTTCGCCGCCCGCACCCCGGCCGACGACCAGCTGCTCGGCGGCCTGCCCGAACTGCGCGTCGAAGGGCTGCCGGACGGCGAGGCCCGGGCGCTGCTCGACTCGGTTCTGCCCGGGCTGGTCGACGCCCGGGTCCGGGACCGGATCGTCGCCGAGACCCGCGGCAACCCCCTCGCCCTGCTCGAACTGCCGCGTGACCTGACCCCGGCCGAACTGGCCTTCGGGTTCGGGACGCCGACCGCGGAACCGGTCGCCGGACGGGTCGAGGACGGGTTCGTCCGGCGGATCGCGGCGCTGCCGGCCGACTCCCGGCGGCTGCTGCTGGCCGCGGCAGTGGAGCCGGTCGGCGACGTGCCCCTGCTGTGGCGGGCCGCGGAACGGCTCGGCGTCAGCCCGGAGGCGGCCGTGCCCGCCGAGGTCGCCGGTCTGATCGAGGTCGGGGCCCGGGTCCGGTTCCGGCATCCGCTGGTGCGGTCCGCCGCCCGGCGCTCCGCCGACGCGGCCGAACTGCGTGCCGTGCACCGGGCGCTGGCCGGGGTCACCGACGCGCAGACCGACCCGGACCGCCGGGCCTGGCATCGCGCGCACGCCGCGGTCGGGCCGGACGAGGACGTCGCCGCCGAGCTGGAACGGTCCGCCGGCCGGGCCCTCGCCCGTGGTGGCCGGTCCGCGGCCGCGTCGTTTCTGGAACGGGCCGCCGAACTCACCCTCGACCCGGGCACCCGGTCGGCGCGGATCCTGGCGGCCGCCCGGGCACGGTTCGCCGCGGGCGCCGTCGCCGAGGTGCCGGAGCTGCTGGCCGCCGCCGAGCTCGGGCCGCTCGACGCGGTGCAGCAGGCCGAGATCGAACGGCTGCGGGCCCGGGTGGCGTTCGCCGTCCACTCCGGGCGGGCTGCGGTTCCACCGCTGCTGGAAGCGGCCCGCCGGCTGGAGACATTGGACCCGGCTGCGGCGCGGGAGACCTACCTGTCGGCGATCGGGGCGGCGATGAACGCCGGACGGCTCGGCGGGGACGACCTGCGCCGGGCGGTTGCGGCGGCGGCTGCGGTCCCGGCCGGCGACGAACCGGCGGGACGGCTGCTGGCCGGGCTGATCGCCTGGCAGCGGGAGGGGCGCGAGGCGGCGGTCGGGCACTTCGCGCGGGCCATCGACGTGGTCGCGGCGGACGGGGACGTGGACCTGGTGTGGATCTCCGGGATGGTGGTTCACGAGCTCTGGGACGACGAAGCGTTTCTTGTGCGTACCGAGAAGGCCGTTGCCTCGGCCCGGGAGAGCGGAACCCTGTCGCTGCTGCCGACCGCGCTCACCTTCCGGGCGACCGCGCTGCTCTACGCCGGGCGGTTCGCCGACGCCTCCGACCTGGTCGACGAGGCGGCCGGGTTGGCGTACGCCACCGGCCCCTCACCGCACCCGGCCACCGCGGTCATCCTCGCCGCCCACCGCGGCCGGGCCGATCAGGCCCTGGCCCAGATCGACGCCCTGGCCGCCGACGCCGAGGCCGGCGGGATCGGCTGGCTGCTCAGCGTCACCGCCTACAGCCGGGCGGTGCTGCACAACGGGCTCGGCAACTACCCGGCCGCGCTGGAGGCCGCCCGGTTCGCCGCCGCCCACGACGACCTCGCGGTCCGGCAGTGGGCGCTCGGCGAGCTCGCCGAAGCGGCCGCCCGGGTGGGTGACGCCGCGGCGGTGAAGGAGGCGCGTGACCTGCTCGCCGATCGCACCCGCGGCGTCGAGACCGGCTGGGCGCGCGGAACCCGGGCCCTGGCCGAGGCGCTCGCCGGGGACAGCGGGAAGTATCAGGAGGCGGTGGACCAGCTCGCCGGCACCCGGCTGACGCTGCAGACCGCCCGCGCCCGCCTGCTCTACGGCGAGTGGCTGCGCCGGGAGAACCGGCGCGGCGACGCCCGCGAGCAGCTCCGGGCCGCCCACGACGCGTTCGCCACGATGGGCGCCGAAGGTTTCGCCGAGCGCGCCGGCCGCGAGTTGCTGGCCACCGGCGAGACCGTCCGCAAACGCACCCTCGGCGTACGCGAGGAGCTCACCGCCCAGGAGTCTCAGATCGCCCGGCTGGCCGCCGCCGGCCGTACTAACCCGGAGATCGGCGCGGTCCTGTTCCTCAGCCCCCGCACGGTCGAATGGCACCTGCGCAAGATCTTCGCCAAGCTCGGTGTCACGTCCCGCCGCGAGCTTCAGTCCACGTCGTTGTAGAGCCGGCTCATGGCGGCGGCGCTCTCCCGCATCAGATCGCGCAGCTCGGCCGGCGCCAGCACCTCCACGTCCGCGCCGAGCCGCAGGAACTCGGCGTGCGCATGCCGCACCGACTCGATCGGCAGCGTCACCGTGGTCCAGCCGTCCGGCCCGGGCTCGGTCCGGTACGCCTCGACGTTGCGCGCCATCGCCCGCGTCATCAGATAGGGGATCCGGTCCAGCGCGGCCGGGGCCAACCGGACGGTCGCCACGTCGCGGTGCAGCCGCTGCTCGAAGTCCGCGGCCCACTGCGCCCAGGCCCGGGCCAGATCGAAGTCCGCCGGCCGCTCGAACGTCTCGTCCAGCACCGTCAGATCCAGGATCGTCGCCACCCGGTAGGTGCGCAGATCGTCGTCGACCCGCGCCACGAAATACCAGACCCCGGCCTTCAGCACGATGCCGAGCGGTTCGATCACCCGGTCCACCTCGCGCGGCACCCGCCACCGCCGGTACCGCATCCGGCACCGCCGCCGCTCCCACACCGCCGCGGCCAGTGCGGACAGGTGCGGATGCGTCTCGGTCTCCCGGAACCAGCCGGCCGGATCCAGATGGAAGCGGTCGCGGACCTCGCCGACGTGCCGGTTCAGCCGGGCCGGCAGCGCGGCCCGCAACTTCAGCTCGGCGGTCGCCAGGACCGCGCCGAGACCCAGCTCGGCGGCCGCGTCCGGCACGCCGGCCAGGAAGATCGACCCGGCCTCCTGCGGGGTCAGCCCGGTCAGCCTGGTCCGGTAGCCGTCCAGCAGCTGATAGCCACCGCCCGCGCCCAGCTCGGCGTAGACCGGCACGCCCGACTCGGCGAGCGCCTCGACATCCCGGTAGACCGTGCGGACCGACACCTCGAGCTCCTCGGCGATCTGCTGCGCGGTCAGCCGGCCGCGGTTCTGCAACAGCAGCAGCAGGGAGATCAGACGGCTCGCTCGCACAGTTCCCGAGGTTGCCACAGATGGCTGACAGAAGATGTCAGTCATGGCTCGGCAGGCTGTCCCCATGACTGCACTCGCCCGATACGCGGGATTCTCACTGGACTGCGACGACCCGGCCGCCCTGGCCGCCTTCTACAGCGGGCTGCTCGGCGTGGAGATCAGCTACCGCAGCGACGACTTCGTCTTCCTCGGCGAGCCCGGCGCCACCGGCATGGGCTTCGTCAAGGTCGACAAGTATATGCCGCCGACCTGGCCCGCCGCTGACGTGCCCAAACAGTCCCACTTGGAGTTCAGCGTCGACGATCTGGACGCCGGCGAGGCTGCGATCATCGGGATCGGCGCGACCAAGCCCGATTTTCAGCCCCAGCCGGACAGGTGGCGGGTCCTGCTGGATCCGGCCGGTCACCCTTTCTGCATCTCCATCGCAATCTGAGAGGCCCTTCTTCGTACGCGCGACGCCGTCCCGCCGAAGCCGGACCGTTACCCGCTACCGCGCGAGCACCAGCGCGGTAGCGGCCCCAGCGCGACCGCCGGGAAACACCACGGGGTCTAGGCCGCGAGGTGCTCCCGGAGGAAGATGGTGATCTCGGTGCGGGCGGGCCGGGCCGGCCGAACCAGGCCCGGGATGCTGAGGAAGGCGTGGGTGGCGCCGGGGTACTCGGCGATCCGCGCAGGCGTGCCGGCGTCCCGGAGTCGCTCGGCGTAGGCCCGGCCGTGGTCAGCGAGCGGATCCACGGCCGGGATCACCACCAGCGCCGGCGGCAGGCCGCTGAGGTCATCGGCGTAGAGCGGCGACACCGCACGAGCATCGGTTCCGCCGGGGGGCGGCCAGCCGGCGGAACAGCTCCATCTGGGACATGCTCAGCATCGGGGCGTCGGCGTGCTCCTTCATCGACGCGTAGTCGTACGCCGTCGAGGTGACGTCGACACACGGATTGACCAGCACCTGCGCGCGCAGCCGCAGACCGGCCCGCCGGGCCCGGATCGCGGCCAGGGCGGTGACCATCGAGCCGGCACTCTCCCCGAACAGACCGATCCGGGCCGGGTCGATCCGCCACCGCGCGGCGTCCTCCACGACGTGGCGCAGCACGTCCCAGCCGTCGTCGACGGCCGCAGCCATCGGCGTGCCGGCGGCCAGCAGGCGGTGCTCGACCGAGACGACGACGGCCGGCAGTTGGGCGGCCAGGTGGCTGTTGATCCAGTCGCTCTGCGCGGCGGTGCCGACGAACCCTCCACCGTGCACGTGGAGCACGAGCGGCAGGGCGGGCTGCGTGCCGGCCGGCCGATACACCCGGACCGCCGCCTCCCGGCCCGGCGCCTCCCGGCCCGGCGCCTCCCGGCCCGGCGCCTCCCGGCCCGGCGCCTCCCGGCCCGGCGCCTCCCGGCCCGGCGCCTCCCGGCCCGGCACGGTCAGTCGCTGCCAGCCGATCCTGGCCCGGCGGTCCGGGAAGCCGGTGATCACCCGGATCAGGCGCGAGGAACGCCGGCGGTTCTCCGCGGCGCTGCGGGCGGCCAGCTCCCCGGGCGGCATGGACAGCCAGTCCGGGTCCTTCGTCAGGGTGTGCAGCAGGCGGATGACCAGAGGTGGGCGTTCGCTCATGCAATTACGCTACCTCAAGTATCGATACCTTAGGTAGCGTAATATCGGCGCCATGGCGAGCCCCACCACCCGGCCCCCCGGCCGTCCCCGCTCCGGTGTCGACGACGTGGTCTTCGCCGCGACGCTGCGAACTGTCCACGAGCTGGGCTACACCCAGGCCACCGTCGACCGCATCGCCGCGGCGGCCGGAGTCGCGAAGACCACGATCTACCGCCGCTGGCCGTCGAAGGGCGCGCTGATCACGGCCTGCCTGGTCCAGGCGTTCGGCCCGGCCCCGCTGACCGGCCCCGGCCGCGCCGAGATCCTGGCCGCGGCGATCCGCTGGACCGCCGCCAAAGTCGGCGAGCCGGGCGTCGGCGCCGCCTTCGCCGGAGTCTTCACCGACGCCGTCAACGACCCCGCCCTGCGCCGGATCCTCGCCACCCAGCTGCAGGTCCCCTACCGGCTGGCCTTGGAGGAGGCGCTCGGCGAGCCGGAACACCGGGTCCTCTTCTTCATCGACGTCGTCGTCGGCACGCTGCTGCACCGCCTGGGCATGACCGGCGAGCCGATGTCCACCACAGACGTCGACGCCCTGGTCGACATGGTCCTGCGCGCCCTCGACTGACCGGATGCCAGGACTGCTACCGCAAGGTGATGTTCCGAACCATGCTGATGATCTCGGTGCCGTCCGGCCATGCGTCGATCGCCATGTTCGAGCCCGGGCCGCCTGCCATCCCGCCGCCGATTCCCTCGAGGAACGCCGTGGCCTCCTCGTCGGCATCGAAAAGGAAGAGTTTGAAAGCGGACCGGTCTTTCTCGTCGCGGCCGACGTGCAGCGGGCCGCAGTCCGCGTCCTTCTGGAAGATGGCGCACTCCTGCGCCTGGATGATCAGCGGCCCGCCTGCCTCGTTCTGGTAACCAAGCCACAAGGAATGGTCCTCGGGGGGACGTCGCGTCACATCGATGTCGACACCGAGAATTCTTGATATCTTGTCTCCGCCGGCCGGAACTATTATTGCGGCGATCGGGTCGTCCGCCTTCTCCGCCTTCGAAGTCATGAAGACGACGAGGCCGGAACTGATCCCCAGGACGGCGAGGACGGCGATGATCCCCCAGTGCGTTTTCCGGGATTTCTTCTTGAGCGGCGGAAGTTGGTTGACGAGGTAGCCGATAGCCATGGCGACGATTGCACCAAGGAACGTGTAGGCGGCAACGGTCATGGTCTGTTCTCAACTTGCCGGCGCGATGGACGTGACCAAGTCCAGGGCGAACTCCTGGCCGGCGCACTTCTGATCAGCCCACCTCTGCATCTCGACGCGCACCGTGATCTTCTTGCTGGAGTGAGCGGGGACCAGCAATGCCGGGTCGGATCGGGATGGTTCCTTCACGCGTATCGCCCACTCCGGGCACCCGCTGCGGGTGGCGGCGGTCCCGCCGGCCATCTTCGTGACCCGGACCGGGAAGTCATTGTCGTTGCCGACGAGGGCTGTCAGGGTCCTGATGTCACCGGGAAGCATTCCGGTCACTGATCCGGAAATTTTGACCGAGGGCTCGGTCACCTCGGCCGACTTGATGGTGACCTTCGTATTGTGGGTCCAGGAGTAATAGGCATATGCGGCGGTGCCGCCAACCGCCAGGGCCGAGACGGCTGCGACAGTGATGATTGCGGTTCGATTCATGATGAAAGGACGTCCTCTCTCGGGGGAGGAAAGGAGAATCGCATTCTCTGTCAATCACAATGAACCGGGTCCCCGGGCGCTTGAAGTAGCAATTGTCATCAATAAAATGAGCTGCGCTCATGTCCTATTCGCCGACTCGGAGGACTTCGGCCAGTCGGCGGCGACGCCGCAAAGTGGATTCGAGCGGGACGACCACGGCGACCGCGGCCAGCAGTGTGACCGCGAGGAGGGCGAGCTGCCACCACGGGGGCGCCGGGGTCGGGTCGTTGGTCTGGGCGGTGAGCAACCGCAGCGTCAGCGGGTCGAAGGTCAGCCAGGCGAGCAGCACCGCCAGCAGCGGGCCGCCGATCGCTGCCACGGCGACCGCCGGGAGTAGTTCGCCGGCCGCTACCCGGCGGGCCTCCGACGGGCGCAGGCCGAGGGTGCGCAGGCGGGTCAGGGTCTGCCAGCGATCCGGGGCGCCGGCTGCCGCGCCCAGGGCGAGGCCCAGCAGGCCCAGCGCCAGCAATGTTGCCGCCGACGCCCACGCGAGCGCCAGCAGCCCGGCAACCAGCGGCGCCTCCTGCCGAGTTCGCAGCACATCGGTACGCACGACGCCCTCACCCTCGACCCCGCTCGCCGCGACGGCGGCCGCAGCGCCCGGCCCGGTCAGCCAGATGGTGTTCGGCGCGGCGGAAACCCCGGCGGCGGTGAGGGCTGCGGCATCGACGATCACCACGTCCGGCAGGTTGTTCACGGCGGGGGCAGCGCCGATGGCCTGAAGCCGTACCGCCGGGGCGCCGTCGCGCAGCAGGTCCAGCCCGAGGCCGGGCCGCAGAGCGCCGTCGGCGGAGCGGACCAGTGCCGGAATCGGGCCGGCAGAGGGGGTGGCGAGCCGGCTGAGTCCGGGTTCGGCCGGCAGCTGGGTGTCGGCCAGGAGCCGCTGGAAGGCGACGGCGTCCACGGCGACCAGGACCGGGGAGACCGTGGTCTCGTCGGTGACGATCCGTTCGGCGTCGGTGACCCGGGCAGCGACGGCATGGCGGACGCCCGGCGCAGCAGCGAGCCGGCCGGCCACCTCCGCGGTGAACTTCTCCGCGCTCGGCGCCACGTCGAGCCGGGCGTCGGCGCCGACCGTCCGCCAGGCGCCGTCGGCGAGGCCGGCCTGCACGGTGGCGTTCATGGTCAGCGCGAACGATGCCAGCGCGGTCGCGGCGACCAGGGCGAGCAGCGGCAGCGCCCGGCCGGCGGTGGCCGCGGCCCGGGCCGCGCCGAACACGGCCAGGGGACGGCTGGAACGCAGCGCGACCCGCAGGCCGAGGGCGAGACCGAGCGGAAGCAGCCGCAGCAGGATCAGCACACCGGCGAGAACGGCCAGTGTCGGGGCGGCAGCCGGAAGGCTGATCCCTGCAGCGCCAAGCAAGGCGTCGCCGGACAAGGCACCGGACGAGCCGCCGGACGAGCCGCCGGACGAGCCACCGGACAAGGCGCCGCCGGGCAGCAAGCCGCTGGTCGCCGCGCCGGACAGGCCGAAGCCGTCTGCTCCGGTGCCTGCCTGGACACCGCCGGGCTCGGACAGGCCGGGCAGGACGCCGCGCTGGCGCAGGGCGATCAAGGCCGCGACGGCCGCCGCGACCACCGTGAGTTCGGCGGCGGCGCGGCGCAGCAGGCCGGTGTGCCGGATCCAGCGGCGCGCCGACCGGTTGGCGGGCACCCGGCGGTCCCGGGTGGCGCGGGCCGCGGCGAGCACGCCGAACACCGGCGCGGCGAGGGCGGCCGCGAGCGCCACCGGCGCCACCCAGATCCAGGAGACGACCGGCACGAGGGTACGCGCGAACAGCACCCCCACGAGACTTCCGGCCATCGCCACCGTGACCGATTCGAGCAGGAGTTCCCCGCCCAGGGCGGTGAGTCCGGTGCCCCGCTGCCGGGCCAGCGCCAACGCCGGCGTTCGGCGGCGCACCAGCAGGTCGGCGGCGAGGAGCAGAACCAGCACAGCGGCGGTCAGCACAGCGAGGAGCAGCACCGAAGCCTGCGCGGACGCGGCCTGCACCTGACCGGTCACCTCCCGCAGCACCGCGTCGAGCTGGGTGTTCCACACCGTGGAGGTGTCGAGTTCGCCGGTGGCCCCGGACTCGGCCTTCAGCGTCACCGCGGTCGCGGCGATCGTCTGCGCCGACTCCCAGGTCAGCACGTCCGGGTCGGGGCTGAACCGGACGGCCCGGTCGAACTGGTCGACGCCGAGGGCGAGCCGGGCGTCCGGCAGCGACTCGGCGGAGAGCAGCCCGCCGAACCGGGTGGAGCCGATCCCGTCCGCCCCGGCCGCCGGGTCGAGCAGCCAGGGCATGGTCCGCCAGGCGGGGTCGGAGCGGTCGACGGGGCGGAAGATGCCGCTCACGCGTACATCCTTGGTGTTTCGATTGTTGTCGGCGAGCGCGAGCCGATCGCCCGGCTTGACCCGCAGAACCTTCGCGGCGCTCTCCGAAATGCCGGCCTGGACCGTCCACGGCGGCCCGAAATAGGGCACCAGCGTGTCGCCGCGGCCCTGCCGCACGGTCGGCCCGGGCGCGGTGCCGGCCGTCCAGACCACCTCCGGGCCGGTGCCGGTCGACAGGTACGCCATCCGGAAGGTCCGCAGCACACTGCCGTCGGTGAAGCTGAGCGTGCTGCTGACCGCGGTGGTGACCGGCGGTTCCAGTGCGGCCCGCAGCCCGCTGCCGAGCTCGTTCAGGGTCCGGTCGCGCAGCGCGTCCATGTCCTCGGCGAGGTGTGGCATCCGGTAGCGGCCGCCCGGCCCGTCGTCCGGCTCCCAGTGTGCGCTCGCGGTGACCTCGGCCCGGTCTCCGGCCTCCCGGACGGCCTCCCGCACCGCCTGGTCGGCGGTGTCGCGCAGCAGCCCCGGCACGGCGCCGGCGAGCAGACTGATCACCGCCACCACGGCGGCGCAGAGCAGTAACGGGCCGGCGTCGGCGCGGGCGCGGCCGGCCATGCTCGCCCAGTGCAGCGCCGGCAGCCGCTTCATGACGTCACCCGCAGGTGGGCGGCGTCGGCCTTGCGGGACTGCAGGACGACCACGACGCCTACCGCGAGCGTGCACACGGCCAGCAGCGATCCCAGCAGGGCGGTCTCGGCGGCCCACGGCCACAGCGGCGCCACCGCCGGCACCGGCTCGGCACCCGTGTCGGAGCGGACCAGCAGCGGCGCCACCAGGCGGGTGCCGATCGCGCCGACCGCGGCGCCGGCCACGAACATCGGCAGCAGGATCAGGGCGTGCTGGCCGAGCAGGGTGCGGCGTACCTCGCGGCGGGTCATGCCCAGCCCGCGCAGCCGGGCCACCTCCAGGGCGCGAACCCGCAGGTCGCTGGTCACGTGCAGGACCAGGCCGGCGAGCAGCAGCAGGGCCGCCGCCGGTACGAGCAGCCGCAGCACCGCCGGCAGCCCGGCCGGCACCGGCCCGGAGCTGAGCCGGGCGATCTCCCCGTCGCGGGTGGTGACCGGCCCGAGGTGCAGTCCCGCGGCCCGCTCGGCCGCGCCCGCCGAGGGCTGCCCGGCCCACCAGGCGTCCACCGGGAACTCGAGGTCACCGCGGAGCATCAGGGCCCGCGACAGGGTGTCCAGGTCGGCGAGCACCGCCGCCGCGCCGGGCGCGCCCGGGACCGCCGGGACCAGCTCGGCCACCTCGACGGTGAGCGGGGTGGTGCCCACCGCCACGTCGAGCTGGTCGCCGGGCGACGCGCCGATGTCGCCGGCGAGGCGTTCGGAGACGGCGACCGGCACCGGGCCGGGATCGGGGAACGCTGTGACGGCCAGTTCCCGCGCGGCGTCCGGCGCGCCGCCGAGCCGGACCGTGCTGGTCACCCGCAGACTGCCGCCGGCGAGTTCGACGGCCGGGTCGGCGAGCCGGCCGGCGTACGGCTCGATCGATGTGGCGTTCCAGGACTGTCCACCGGCGTCCGGAACGGTAAGTGTGAAGGCGAGCCGGCTGCTGTCCGTACGATCCGGGCTGATCGCCTCGCCGGTGACCGGCAGCGAGACCGCGACCAGGCGCAGGCCCTCGACCGGCGCGCAGCCCGGCAGCCGGTGCGCGCGTCCGTCGAGCGGCAGTGGCGTCCCGGTGCACGTGGTGCGCAAGCCGGTGGCATCCTCCAGCACCAGCCGCGGCGTCACGGTGAGCGCCTGGTCAGCCGTCCCGGAGAACGTGAAGGCGTATCCGGCCGGAACGGGAAGGCCGTCGGCACGCGACGGCGGTGCGAGCGCCGTGCCCACCCCGGCCCAGGTACGCCCGGACGCCAACCGCCCCCGCACCAGCTCCCCGGCCCGGCCCGCGTCCACCGCGACCAGCCGCGGCACGTCTCCCGCCGGGCCCAGCCACTGACCCACCGAGACACCCCGGTCGGTGGCCGGCCGGACCGTGCCGCCGGTCGCCGCGCTCACCAGCGCACCCTGCCCGGCGACCGGGGGAGCGGCGAGGGTCAGAGTCAGATCGGTGCCCACCGACAGGGCCGCCTGATCGCGCTGCGACCGGTCCCAGGTCGCGTCGAACGCCACGCCGAAGCTGCCGGCCGCGCAGGCCAGCGTGATCAGCAGGGCGGCGGCGGTGGCCTGCGGGCGGCGCGCGGCCTCGGCGACGGCGAGCGAGAGGGCGAGCCCGTTGGTCCGGCGGGCCAGCCGGTCGGCGGCGGCCAGCGCGGGCGGCACCAGTCGCAACGCGAGGGCGGAACCGGCGGTCAGCAGCAGGGCGGGCGCGAGTACCCGTACCGTGTCGACCTGCGCGCTCGAACCGGCGGGCTGAGCCCGCAGCTGCCACCAGCCGCCCGCAGCGAGCGCCACCAGCAGCAGGTCGGCGCCGGAACGGGCCAGCAGCTCGCGGCGTCCGCGGTCGCCGGCCGCCGGGGCGGGCCGCACCGCGAGCCCGACCAGCAGCACCGCCAGGGCGAGGGCGCCAAGCGTGACCGCGAGAACCTGGCCGCCGGTGATCGCGGGCGTGGTGGCCAGCCCGGCGCCGGCCAGCGGCGGCAGCTGACTGAGCGCCGAGTGCAGCGCAGCGGAGGCCGGAATCGCCAGCGCGGCGCCCAGCAGGGCGAGGACACCGGCCTCCAGGATCGCGTTCAGGGCCAGCCGGCCCCGGCCGGTGCCGATCGCCGTCAGCAGGGCGGTCTCGGCGGCCCGGACGTCCGCGGTGAGCCGCCCGGCGAGCGCCAGCGCGACGCCGGTCAGCACGATGCCGAGCACCGCGATCGCGAGCACCGAGCCGTTGACGACCTGCTGCTGGTCGCGGGCGGACGACAGTTCGGCCGGCAGCGCGGAGGCGATCCGCTCGATCTGCACCCGGTCGCCGAGGACCCGGGCCAGGCGGCGGTCCGCGCCGCGAACGGATTCGGCGACGGCTGCCAGATCGCGCTGGTCGGGGGCGGACAGATCGGGCCGCGCGGTGATCTCCAGGCGGGCGATCGCCGAGCCGCTGCCGAGCAGCTCACCGAGGTCGAGCAGGAACGGGCCGAACGCGCGGGACGGCTGCATCGCGCTGCCGTCGCGATAGGCCAGGTCGTAGCCGGTGCCGGCGAGCGGGTCACGGTCCCAGCCGGTGCCGGGCAGCGGGCGTACGACAGCGGCCACCGTCACGTCCAGCGCCGGAGCGGGATCGCGGGCCCGTTCCTCGCCGAGGCGTACCCGGCTTCCCGGCCTGAGCCCCAGCATGCGGGCGGTCGGCTCCAGCACGGCGACTTCGGAAGCGGCTCCGGGCCAGCGGCCGGACACCAGTTCGGCCCGCTGTTGCAGGCCCTCGACCGCGGACAGGTAGCCCACCGAGTCCTCGCCCAGCGACCGCATCACCGACGACGCCCGCGCGGCGGTGCCGGCCCGGAACGGCGCCAGCGCATCGGTGAGCAGGGCGCGGGTGTCGTCGGCCACCGACCGGGCATCGTCGCCGGTCATCGCCACCGTGTACGCGGTGACCTCGACATCCTCCGGCGCCGCCCGGGACGCCGCCACCTCCAGAGCCTGCTCCGCCGTACGCGTCACCAGCAGCGTACAGACCCCCAGCAGGGTCGCGCCCACGGTGACCACCGCCAGCAGCGAGGCGAGCAGCTGCCACTGCGCCCGGGCCCGCCCGGTGAGCAGCCTCAGCACTGCTCGTCGTCGATTCGCCCGTCACCGATCCGGATCACCCGGTCGGCGAGGGCCATCATCACCGGGTCGTGCGTGGACACCAGGGCCGTGACGCCTTCCGACTCGACCACCCCGCGCAGCAGCGCCATCACCGACCGGCCGGTCTCCGCGTCCAGCTGCCCGGTCGGCTCGTCGGCGATCAGCAGGCGCGGCGACGCGGCCAGGGCGCGGGCGATCGCCACCCGCTGCTGCTGGCCGCCGGACAGCTCGCCGGGCCGCTGCTTGGCGTGGCCGGCCAGACCGACCAGTTCGAGCAGCAGGGCGACCCGGCGTTCGCGGTCGGCGGCGGACATCCGGGCCAGGCGCAGCGGGGCGCCGACGTTCTCCGCGGCGGAGAGCACCGGGATCAGGCCGAACGTCTGAAAGACGTACGACACCTTCTCCCGCCGCAGCATCGACAGCCCGTCCTCGTCGAGGCCGGTGACGTCGGTGCCGTCGATCTCCACGCTGCCGGTGTCCGGGCGGTCCAGGCCGCCGATCACGTTGAGCAGCGTGGTCTTGCCCGAACCGGACCGGCCGACCAGGGCGACCATGCTGCCCGCGGCGACGTCGAACGACACGTCCCGCAGCGCGTGCACGTCACCGAAGGTGCGGTTGACGCCGCGGACGCGCAGGATCGGCGCGGTCATGAGCGGTCCGGGTGGATCGCCACGTGGTCGGCCTCCAGCGCCAGCCGGACCCGCCGGGTGAGTTCCAGCGCCTCCCGGTACTCGCGCGGCACCTGCACCCGGCCGGCCCGGTCCATCACCGCGTACTCCTCCGCGATCACGTGGGTGTCCCCGTTCTCCGCGGTGGCGGTACGCCGCAGCACCTCGCTGCTGGTCCGCCCGTCGCGGATCGCCACGGTCCGCTCCACCTGCCCGCTCACCTCCGGATCGTGGGTGACCACCACGACGGTCACCCCGAACTCCCGGTTGACGTGCCGCAACGCCTCGAACACCTGACCGGAGGTGGTGGTGTCCAGCTCACCGGTCGGCTCGTCGGCGAACAGCACCCGCGGCTGGTTGGCCAGCGCCACCGCGATCGCCACCCGCTGCTGCTGTCCGCCGGACATCTGCGCGGGCCTGCGGTCCGCGCAGTCGGCCACCCCGAGCGCTTCGAGGAGCTCCGCGGCGCGGGCACGCCGGGCCCGGCGGCCTACACCGGCGGCCGCCATCGGCAGGTCCACCACCTGGGCGGCAGTCAGGTACGGCACCAGGTTGCTCGCGGTCTGCTGCCGGACGAACCCGACGGTGTGCCGCCGGTAGCGAACCCGATCGGTACGCGACATCGCCAGCAGATCCCACTCGCCGACCCGAGCCCGCCCGGCCGTGGGCGCGTCGATCCCGGCCAGGATGGCCAGGAGCGTCGACTTGCCCGACCCGGACGCGCCCACCACGGCGACCATCTCGCCGTCCTCCACCAGCAGGTCGAGCCCCTGCAGGGCCTGCACCTCGATCGACCCGGTCTGATAGATCCGGACCAGGCTCTCGCAGACGATCAGCGACTCCCGGCCGAACTCGGGTGCGCGCGGAGGCGGTTCCGGCAGCGTCAGCGGCTGCGTGCTCATCGCTCTCCTCGCGGCCGATCCGGGGACGGCTTTCCATACGGCCGTTCCTTGGCCGGCTTCCTGCTGCGGCTGATCTTGGGACCGATTTTGTATCTCCCCGAGGTCGCCGCCGTCAATTAGGCTGACCGGGCGTGCTGACCGATCCTGCACGACCCGCCACCGCCGCGCTGCCCCGCCGCCGATTCATGCTGGTCATCGCGCTGCTCGGCTACTTCCTCACCGCGTGGGCCTGGGCGCTGCTCGGCCCCCTGGCCCCGCTGCTGCGCGACTCGCTCGGTCTCAGCCCGCTGACCCAGGCCCTCGTCGTCGCCCTGCCGGTCGTGGTCGGCGCCCTCGGCCGGATCCCGGTCGGCTCGCTGGCCGACCGGCGCGGCAGCCGCCGAATGTATCTGCTGGTCACCGCCCTGACCATGACGGCCCTGCTGGTGCTCGCCACGGTCGGTCACCGCTCCGCACCCGCCCTGCTGGCCGGCGCGGTGCTGCTCGGCGCGGCCGGCACGACCTTCGCCGCGGGCGTCCCGTTCGTCAGCGCCTGGTTCCCCGAACGCCGCGGCCTGGCCATCGGCGCCCTCGGCACCGGGCTGTGCGGCGGCGCGCTCGGCGGACTGACGGCGGTTCGGCTCGTCGACGCGTACGGAATGGCTGCTCCTTTCCTGGTCAGCTCCGCGGCGCTGGCAGCCTTCGGCATCCTGGGCGCCACCGCCATGCGCGACGCCCCACGCCACTCAGTGCCCGCGGCCGGCGCCCGGGGCCGCCTCACCAGCGCGCTGCGGCTCCCCATCACCCGGCGTTCCATCATCTGGTACGCCCTGGGCTTCGCCCTTTTCGTCACCTGCTCCAACGCGCTGCCGGTCTACCTCGGCAATGCGTACGACGTGAGCCCCGCCCGGGCCGGTGACGTGATGGCCGCGTTCGTCGTCGTCGGCGTGGCGATGCGCCCGATCGGCGGCTGGCTGGCCGACCGCTTCGGCCCCGCCCGCCCGCTGGTGATCGCCCTGACCGCGCTGACCGTGGCCACCGCGGTGCAGGCCTTCACCCCGCCCCTGCCGATCTTCCTGGCCGCCGTCCTGCCCGTCCTGGCCGTCGGCCTCGGCGTCTCCAGCAGCGCGGTACTCACCCAGATCGGCCACACCGCCCCACCCCTGATGGTCGGCCTGGTGACCGGCGTGGTGAGCGCGGCGGCCGGAATCGCCGGCTTCCTCACCCCGCTGCTGCTCGCCGTCTCCTTCCAGCTCACCGCCAGCTACGGCCCAGCCTTCACCGTCCTGCTGGCCGCCGCCCTGGTCGCCTTGGCCGTAGCCCTCCACAACCTCCGCAACCCCGCCTGACCGGCTCCACCGTCCCGGCTGACCGCCACCGCTGCTTCCTCCCGCCGGACGCAACCCTCACCGTCAGCCGGCCGTCGCGGCTGACCGCCACCGCTGCTTCCTCCCGCCGGACGCAACCCTCACCGTCAGCTGGCCGTCGCGGCTGACCGCCACGGCTGCTTCCTTCCGCCGGACGCAACCCTCACCGTCAGCTGGCCGTCGCGGCTGACCGCCAGTGCTCTTTGCTCGGGTGGGTTGGGGTGCTGGCGGTCAGCTGGTTGTTGTGGCTGACCGTCAGTGCTGCTTGTTCGGGTGGGTTGGGGTGCTGGCGGTCAGCTGGTTGTTGTGGCTGACCGTCAGTGCTGCTTGCTCGGGTGGGTTGGGGTGCTGGCGGTCAGCTGGTTGTTGTGGCTGACCGTCAGTGCTGCTTGCTCGGGTCGGTTGGGGCGCTGGCGGTCAGCTGGGTTTTCGTGGCTGACCGCCACGGCTGCTTGCTCGCGTTCGATGCGACGCTCACCGTCAGCTGGGCCAGACAGCCCGGACGGCGTCGGCGACGGCTGCGCCCTGGCGAAGTCCGGCCCGGGCTGCGGCTGCCCGGCGACCCGGATCCATGAAGTTCTGGCCCATCGCCTCCAGCGCCGCTTCGTCCGGATCGATCAGCAGGGTCTTGCCCGCGCCGGTCGACGCCATCTCCGTCTCGATCCGGTCCCGGTCGATCCACGCCATCGGGGCGATCACCACCAGGTGGTCCGCCCCGGCAGCCAGGTCGGCGCCGGCGCCGAGCCGGATCCCACCGTCCATGTAGCGGCGGCCGTCAATCGTGATCGGCGGCATCAGGCCGGGCACCGCACAGCTGGCCGCGACAGCCAGCTCGAGGGGCGCGCCCGAAGCCGCATCGAAGACCACATCGCGCCCGTCGCCGGTGTCCACCGCCGTGATGCGCAGATCCCGCTTCGGCCACTGCCGAACCGGCAGGATCGCCGCCATTCCCGCAACATAGGACGCCTCGTCCCGGGTGGTGGCCGCCAGCGCGTACTCACCCACCCGGACCCGCCCCTCCCGAACCGGCACCGCCGGATCCGTCAACACCGCCAGCGCCGCCAGCAGCCGTCCGGTCCCACCTCGGCGCTCACCCTCGGCCCGTGCCTCCGCGCCGCCGTTCCGTCCTGCGTCGCCGTCCCGGCCAGCGCCGCTGCTCCGGCCTGCGTCGCCGTTCCGGCTTGCATCGCCGTTCCGGCTTGCATCGCCGTTCCGGCCCGCGCCGCTGTTCTGGCCCGCGCCGCTGGTTTGGCTTGCGTCGCCGTCCCGGGTCTCGCCGCGGCGGTCGCCGTTGTGGCCGACCTCCTGCTGGGCCACTGCGACCTCCAGATCGATGCCCGCGGCAATCACCGTGCCCACGACCGAACCGGCGGACGTCCCGATCACCACGTCGGCGTCCCCGAGCGGAACCCCGGCCCGCTGGAGCCCGCAGAGCACGCCCAATTCCCACGCGATACCGGTGACACCGCCGCCACCCAGAACCAGAGCCTTCGTCACGTACTGGACGGTAACAATCTCTGCGCCGCACAGCCAGGCCGTCGCGCAGTCGCGGAACTCCGCCAAGATCAGGTTGTCCGGACGAGGGCCGAGCCGACCCGGCTGGCGGTGATGCAGGTTATTGCTGCCGCATTCCATGCCTCAGTGCCAGCTGGGCTGTGTCGGCTGGCGGTGGTGCACGTTATTGCTGCGGTATTCCATGCCTCAGTGCCAGCTGGGCCACTCTGCTGGTCGTTGATCACGTGATCACGGCGGCCGCATGCGTGGGCCGTCCCTCGTTGGAGCGGGCAACGCTGCTCTGCCGGCGGCGTGGAGGCCGCCGGCTGGCGGGGGCAGCGGAGCCGTCGCTGTGGCCGGTAATGATGGCGATGTCAGGTCTGGGCGAGCAGGGCCTGGGCGGTGAGGCTCAGCCCGACCAGCACGATCAGCGCGGCGGTGAGCACCGGCACGGCTGGGCGCCAGCGGGTCAGCCGTTGCGGGAGCCGGCGTCCGAGGGCGGGGCCCCAGCGGCCGAGGGCGAGCCCGATGCTGGTCAGAGCGACGGCCATGCCCAGTCCGTAGGTCACGACGAGTAGGACTCCGTACCAGGGACGGCCCAGGGCGACCGCGCCGAGCAGCACCACCACCGCGGATGGGCTGGGCAGCAGCCCTCCGGCGAAGCCGAGCGTGAGCAAGCTGCGCAGGCTGATCGGCCCATGATGGTGGCTGTGCCCGTGTTGGTGGCCGTGCCCATGAGGATGGCTGTGCCCATGAGAATGGCTGTGCCCGTGGCCGTGGTGGGCGGCTGCCGCGACCGATGGCGGCGCGGTGGTGCGTTCGTGGTGGGCGGCTGCCGCGACCGATGGCGGCGTGGCGGTGCGTTTCTGGTGGATGACTGCCACGACCGATGCCGGCGTCGCGGCAGCGTGGGCGGCCCCGTGCTGAGTGGCTGTTGTGGAGCGGTCGTCACTGCGCTCGTGGTCATGTCGGGCGGCCGGCGCGTCCGGCCCGGGCGCGGCCCCGTGGTGGGCCGCCTGGCCAGGGAGGGCTGTCGCAGCTGGTACCGGGCCGGTCTCAGGGCGACCACCGCCGAGGTCGTGATCATGCACAGCAGCGGCGGCAGCATCCGGGTCGGGCGCGGCGGCGTCATGGGCAACCCCGTGGTGCGCATGGTCGTGGTGGGGATGTTTGCGGGCGCGCAGCGCGCGGCGCAGCAGGCTGAGACCCACACCCGCGAGCAGCACCCCACTGACCGCCGCGAGCACCCCGTAAAGACGCTCCGGCGCGAAGGTCACCGATGTAGCCAGGGTCGCCCCCAGCACCAGCACCCCAGCCGTGTGCGTGACCGTGACGCTTCCGGCGATCACCGCGGCCTGCCGCCACGTGCCCCGCTCGCCCACCAGGACCGCCGCCATCACCGTCTTTCCGTGGCCGGGCGCCAGGGCATGCGCCGCACCGAGCACCATGGCGAGGGCGATGCCGAGCAGCGCGAGGCCGAAGGTCAGCCGCTGCCGTTCCACGACGCCGGTGAACGCGGCCGTCAGCCGGTCGACCGCCTGCCGCGGCGCGGCGAGGGCGCTGCCTGCGGGCACCGCATCCGCGGACGCCCGCACCGCGACGGTGGCTGAGCGGACATCCGAGGGCGAGGTCAAAGGATCTTCGGGGTACGCGCTGAGCCGCCCACTGACACTGGATTCCGGCACATCACTGCTGGTCAGCGCGAACCCGTCCCCGGTGGCGGTGATCTCCCGCCAGCCGATCGACGAAGGGTGTGCGTCGTTGCGGAAGGTGACGGTCGCCGGGTCCGGCACGGTGACGGCGGCGAGCAGCGCGCATTCGAGCCGGAGCGTGACCAGCCCGCCTTCGCCGGGCGGGAAGGTGACCGCCGACCGGCTCACCGTCAAGGGGACCGTCTCGCCCGCCACGGTCACCCGTAGCTGCCCGGCATCGTCGGCGCAGGCCGTAGCCGCGTACCGGGAGGCTTCGGCGGGCGAGACGGCCCCGTCCGCGTCGGTGTCCACCTGCTCGCTGCGTGCCTGGAAGGCCGGCAGCTCGGCAAGGTCCACGACGTAGTCCACGTGCACCGCTTCGGCGGCGATGCGCAGGCCCGCGTACTGGTTGACGGTGAACCGTCCCAGCGGGTGGGCGGAGGCCGGGCTCGCGGCGATGAGCAGTCCGATGACGACTGCGCAGGCGACGGCGATGCGCTGAAGAAGCCTCACTGGGCACCGCCGAGCGCGGCCAGGGTGGTACGCGCCGTCGCCGCATGCCGCACCGAGAAGTGCGGGTTCAGCCGCAGCGCCGTGGTCAGTGACGCCCGCGCCTCGTCCCGCCGGTCCAGGTCGAACAGGATCATGCCGCGGTGGTAGTGGAGCAGCGCGCTGCGCGTACCCAATCGCAGTGCCTCGTCGGCCTTGGGAAGTGCCTCGGCGGGCTTGCCTGCCGAGCGCAACGCCCAGGCCAGAGCGTCCGCGGCGGCTATCCCGGGCTGCCGGGCATAGAGCGTGCGGGCCGCCTGCACGGCGCCCGGTTCGCGCTGGTCGGCGGCGAACAGCACGCTCTCCGGCTCGGGCGATCCGGTCCAGGCGGCGCGGGCGAGGGCGTACTGCCGGCTGCCGGCCGTACCCTGACCATTCGCGGTCAGCACGTCGCCGAACTCGGCGGCGTAGGCGGGACTCGGCACGGTCGCGATCACGGCGCGGTACTCGCTGATGCCGGTCGCGGTGTCGCCGCGCGCGATCCGCACCCGGGCCTGCCCGATCCGCAGCGGCGGATAGGCGGGGTCGAGCCGCAACCCCTCGGTGAAGTGCATCGCCGCGGTGTCCAGATCGCCGGCGGAGTAGGCGAGTTCGCCCAGGTGGTAGCGCGCGAAGGCGGCGTCGGCCAGGCTACCCGCGGCGGTCAGGGCGCGCTGCATGGCATCCGTCGCGCGGGCGAGGTCGCCGCGCAGTTCCCAGGTGTACGAGGCCCGCGCGAACGACGCCGTGTCCGGCCGCAGATCCGCCATCCGCTGCACCGTGTCGAACGCCTCCGGATAGCGACCGATTTCGGTCAGCGCGTCCGCGACCACGCCGAACGCCGACGCCCGGTA
Organism: Actinoplanes sp. NBC_00393; assembly: GCF_036053395.1. Classification (NCBI taxonomy): domain Bacteria; kingdom Bacillati; phylum Actinomycetota; class Actinomycetes; order Micromonosporales; family Micromonosporaceae; genus Actinoplanes; species Actinoplanes sp. NBC_00393. The sequence continues at coordinate 11,274,649 of NZ_CP107942.1, forward strand.
CGGGTCCACCGCGAGCGCCGCCTGCCCCTGTTTCAACGCCGTCGGGAAGTCGTGGCGCGCCGCCGCGAGCGCGCCCAGCCCGGTCAGCGCCGCCGCGTTCTCCTTCGGCCGAACCTCGAGGGACTTCTCCAGAGCACGCTGCGCCAGTGGATAGTCGGCCGGGTTCGCGGTCACCCGGGCCCGCTGTACGTACGCCATCCCCAGCTCGGCCCACGTCGTCCAGTCCCCGGGCAGCTGCTCGAGCCGGAGCTGAGCCGCGGCGATGGGATCGGCGGGCACCGCGAGCACGGGCGCCGCCCGGTCCGCGTCACGCGGGGTGAGCAGCGCCCCGGTGACGACGACCAGGGCGACGCCGAGCGCGGCGACGGCCGAGTATTTGGCGACCTGGCGCATGGCGGTTGTCCTCCCGTCGGTGGTGCCAGGGATTCGCGGGCCGGGGCCACGCGGATGGGCCGGGATCCTCCCGAGTTCGTGCCATCGACAGTCGTCTTCACAGGAATCTCACAGGGCTCCACGTTGGATGGCCGGGCAGGCGGCCGCCTCACCGACGGCCGCCCCGACGGGAAGGACCTCATGACTGACCCGACGAAGAATCGTCGCCGTACCCGCCTGCTGGCCGCCGGCGCGGCCGCAGTGACGCTCGGGCTGACCGCCGCCGGTGTCGGTGTGGCCCAGGCCGCCGCCACGCCGCCACCGCTCTCCTTCGTGTCCGCCACCCAGGCCGTCACCGCGTACCGGTATGTCTCCGGTGACGACGTGTGGTTCTCGATGGACCTGGGGCTGCACGTGATCGCGGGCAAGGACGCCTTCGAGATCCAGGCGCGCCGGACCGGCTACGACAAGCCGATCGTGGCCGAGAAGATCGTCACCGAGAAGGGCAAGAAGAAGCGGGTGGCGCTGCCGGCCGGCACGGTCACCGACTTCAACGGTCTGAAGGACTTCGTCACGATCTCGATCACCGACGAGGCGGGGGCGCCGGTGACCGAATACTCGACGCCGTTCTGCGGCACCACCTGGTCGTCGGCGCGGACCCGGCCGGACGCTCCGGCCACCAACCCGTACCCGACGTCCTGCGGCAACGGGCAGAACCCGTTCACGCTCGGCGCGGTGTGGGGTGTGCAGGCCGGGTGGAGCACGTCGGTGGCGGACCAGCCGCCGTACAGCGAGGAGACCGGCCAGTTCGACCTGCCGGCCGGCAAGTACTCCGCGAAGGTCGCGCTCAACCCGCGCTACCGGGAGCTGTTCGGCGTTCCCGCGGACCAGGGCGACGTGACGATCGGGCTCACCGTGGTCGAGCAGCGTGAGGGCGAGGAGGGGCTGGCCCGCGCGATGAAGGCGGACGCGCTCGAGGAGCCGGCCGCGGTGCCCACCACCGACGAGCATGCCGAGCACGCTTCCGAGGGGGACGCGGCGCGGCAGGTGTCGTCGTACCTGCCGGAGTTCCGGGCCCCGGCGAAGCGGCCCACCACGCTGAAGGCGGCGCCCAAGAGCGGACCCAAGCCGGACCTCAAGTCGCTGCCGGCCTGGGGGATCGAGCTCGAGGAGATCGACGGCAAGTGGTACGTCAACTTCGCCGCCACGGTCTGGAACGCCGGGACCTCGCCGTTGCTGGTCGACGGGTTCCGCCGCACCGGCACCGAGCTGATGGACGCGTACCAGTACTTCTTCGACGCCAAGGGCAACCAGGTCGGGTCGAAGGCGGCCGGGACGATGGAGTGGGACGCCCGCGAGGGCCACATGCACTGGCACTTCACCGACTTCGCCCAGTACAACCTGCTCGCCGCCGACCAGAAGCTCGCGGTGCGCAGCGGCAAGGAAGCGTTCTGCCTGGCCAACACCGACGCGGTGGACTACACGATCCCGCAGGCGAAGTGGCAGCCGGAGAACACCGACCTGTCCACCTCGTGCGGCGCCGACACCGTGGTCGCGGTGCGTGAGGTGCTGGACATCGGCAACGGCGACACCTACCACCAGTCGCTGCCCGGCCAGTCCTTCGAGATCACCGACCTGCCGAACGGCACGTACTGGATCCAGGTGCTGGCGAACCCGGAGAACCGGCTCGCCGAACTGGACACGAAGAACAACTCGGCGCTGCGGCAGATCGTCCTCGGCGGTACGCCCGACGCCCGTACCCTGACCGTCCCGCCGGTGTTCGACATCGACGGCTGACGACCGGTGGCCGTCCCGGCGCCTCGGGGGCGCCGGGGCGGCCTCATTTCTCCTGCAGGTCGCTCAGCCCGGCCCCGGTCGGGCGCACACCGTTCCATTTCTGCAGGTCCCGGCCGTCGCACTTGCCGACGACCGCCTTGCCGATCCGGTCGCCGAGCCGCGTGTAGAGCTGGGTCGTGCTGGACTCCAGGCAGAACCCCGCCGAGTCGACCAGGGTGTACGACTTGTCGTTGTCGTCGTGCTCGGCGTACCGGGTCCAGGTGATGTCGGCGGTGGCCGCGCCGCTGCACTTGGTGATCGTGACGACCTGCCCGGTCGCCGTCGAGCGTGGGCTCTTCAGGCAGTACAGGGTGGAGACGCCCTTCGAGGTGTAGGTGACGGTCACCTTCCCGGTCGTCGCCGGCAGCGTCCACCGCTGGTTCCAGGAGATGTTCGCCGCCACCGGCTCGGCCGTGCAGGGCCAGACGATCAGCGCGCCGTAGTTGACGTTGCCCTCGGTGACGTCCAGGCAGCGGCCGAACTGCTCGTAGTTCACCAGCTGCTCGGTGCTCGCGCCGGCCGCGCCCGCGCCGACGGCCTGCTCGGGCTGCATCGTGGTGCTGGAGTTGTAGGTCGTACCCGGGCAAGTTTTGTAAATGAGCCGGGTCTCGTCGGCCGCCGGGCTCTCCAGGGTGATGCACCAGCCGTTGGTGGTCTTGGCGTCGTCGGTGCCCAGAAACCCGGCGAAGTTCTTCGACAGCGTCCAGAGCTGCCGGGCCGGCGACTGGGTCGTGGTGTCGTCGATCGCCACCGCGCACGGCTGGAAGGTGACCGGGACCGAGCTCCCGGTGGCCGGCCTGACGGCGTCCAGGCACATGTCCACGCCGCTGGACTGCGCCGGCTTCGGGTGCGCGATGGCCATGCTCTTCACGTACGCGAACATCTGCCGGTTCGGCCGGGCCGCGTCGCACCTGCGCATCCAGACCTCGGCGCCGGCCGTCGGCGGATCCCTGTCGCCGGCGTCCATGCACAGGCTGCCCGACGGATAGTTGCGGATCAGTCCCTTCGGCGTCTGGGCCTGCGGGGTCTGGAACCGGTAAGTCGCCTCCAGCACGCGGGGGCTCACCGTGGCGTCGAAACTGGCGCCGCCGGCCGAGCCGTCGGTGACGTCCCACGACTTCAGCCGCGCGGTGGCCGGGGTCTGGGTCGGCGGACAGCTCAGCTGTCCGCCACTCGCGCTCAGATACGTCACCTCCACCCGGTACGCGTTCCCCGGCGCCTCCGAGACCGGGCCCTGCAGCGTGCCGCACGGCAGCGCGGCCGGATCCCCGTTCCCCTTGCTGTCCGCGGCCGCCCGGATGTAGCCGAGCGCGACCTGCAGACCGGCTTCCGCCGCGCCGAGGGCCCGGCCACGTTCGGCGACCCGGCGCACGTCCTTGACCTGGCTGAGCAGGGCGGTGCTGAGCAGGCCGGTGATCGCCAGCCCGGCGGCGGCCACCAGGATGGCCAGGGGCAGCGACCCGCGTTCGTCCTTCACCCTCACGGCCGGGACCGCCCCTCGGTGCAGAACGCGTCGGCGTCGCCGGTGTTCGAGTTCATCGCGGTGAACAGGAACTCGGTGGAATGACTGGACGACGCGTACGCGACGGTCATCCTCAGCCGCAGCTGGAACCACTGCCCGTCGCTGGCCTCCCGGGCGAACGGCTCGGTGTTGGTGACCTCGGTGGCGAGCACCCGCCAGCCGCCGGACGGGGTTTCGCCCGCCACCCAGGTGCGGCGCTGCAACTTCCGGTCGAGCAGGCGCAGCTGGGTGCAGACCGGTTCGGCGCCGTTGACGTTGAGGTACTCCACGTTCCAGCCGAGGCCGGTCGGCTCGCCGGGCTCGGTGATCGCGGAGGCGTACCGGATCTCCGCGTCCAGGCGCTCGAAGACCAGGTTGAGCCGGCTCTGCAGGACCTGGGTGGTCTCCGCCGTCGTCGCGGTCCGGTACATCTGCACGATGCCGGCGGTGAACAGCGACATGAACACGCTCATGATGCCCATGGCGACCACCATCTCGAGCAGCGTCACCCCGGCGTCGTCGCGCTCGTCGGTCACGTGCATGAGCTGTCCGCGGTGATGGTGATGTCGGCGCCCCGGACCTGCACGGTGTCGCCCATGACGCCGCACTTGACGACGCCGTAGGAGCCGAGCAGCTGCACGCCGCCGTTGAGCGCCTGGATGCTGCCGTTGACCTTGGCGTACGAGCCGGAGATGGTGATCGCCGGGTCGGCGGTGGAGCTGCTCAGCAGGCCGCCGCCGAGCGTCACCGAGGACATCGCGACGGTGATGGCGCCGGTGGCGACCAGGAGCGGGGTCATGTTCGTGGTGACGGCTACCGCACACGGCACGTAGACCACGGTGGCGGTGGCCGGGACTCCGGCGTACGTCCAGGTCCCGGACTTGCACGAGGACGCCGGCACCTCGTGATAGCCGCTGCCGGCAGCGAGCGCCGCGGCGGCGCCGGGCGCGTAGTTCGCGACCACCTTGGCGTTGACCGGCTGGCTCGCGCTGACCTTCACCGTGCTCGGCACCGTGCCGCCGCTGACGTACTGGCTGGTCACGTACTCGACGCTGGGGGAGATCACGATGCCGGTGCCGGCGATGTACAGGTCGGCGTTGGTGTGCACGGCGCCGGTGACGGTCAGATTCGCCGAGGCCAGCCACAGCGCGGCCGGGTTGGTGCCGTTGGTGGCCCGGTTCGCCCAGATCGCGGCCGGGGTGCCGGTGCTCGGGCTGGGGCTCGCGCTTGGGCTCGGGGACGGGGACGGGGTGGGGCTCGTGGTCACCGAGGTGGTCGGTGGCAGCGGGAAGAGCGGGTCCTCGTCGGCGTTGATCAGGGTGGCCATGAAGTAGGCGCAGAGGCCGTCGGCGCATTCCCGGTCCGGCCACTGCACGGCCACGACCACGCGCAGGAAGCCGACCGCGTCTGGTTTGCTCTCGTTCGCGGCGGTGCAGGTGTTCGCGACGGAGGCGGACCGCCAGCACTGCTGGACGTACCAATGCTTGGTGTAGGTGACGTCGTTCAGCGTGACCGGCCGGCCCTCGGTCGGCAGTTTCGGCTCGTCCCCGTCCTCGGCGTCCTCGTCGGCCGCCTGCCGGCCGCCCTCCAGGTACTCCTCGACGCCCGGCACGAGTTCCTGCGCGTTGACGCCGGCCTCGTCACGCCCGGTGAGCACTTCGGTGCCCATGCCGGCGGCTTCCTCGAGCGCGGTGGCGGCCACCCGGACCGCGTCCTCGCGCCCGGCCCAGTGCGTACCGAGGGCGAGGCTGCGCAGGTAGAACACACTCATCGAGGTGAGCACCACGGTGATCAGGGCGATGGCGACCACCACCTCCACCAGCGTGAACCCGTCCTCGGGCCGGTCTCGCACCCTCGTCCCCTCCCGGTCCCCACCCCCTGATCGGCAGGCGGAGGCGGAAGCTGAGCGGCGCCCGCGGACGACGGCCCATTCGGGTCGGCCGTCGCTGCTGGTCAGCGGCGCGGGCCGTGGATCTCCTGGTGCAGGCGTTCCATCCGCTGGTCCCAGCGGGCGGCGTCCTCGGCCGCCTCGACCAGCTCGGCACGCAGCGTGGCCGGCACCTCCGGGTCGTGCTTGTAGTAGATCTTGTGCTCCAGGCTGGCCCAGAAATCCATCGCCACGGTCCGTAGCTGAATCTCCACCGGCACGGCGACCATCCGGTCCGACATGAAGACCGGGATCTCCACGATCAGGTGCAGGCTCCGGTAGCCGTTCGGCTTCGGCTTCGCGATGTAGTCCTTGGTCACCACGAGGTGGACGTCCGGCTGGCGCGTCAACATTTCGGCCACCGTGTAGACGTCGGAGACGAAACTGCACACGATCCGGATCCCGGCGATGTCCTTGATCCGGGCCCGCACGTCGTCGAACGTCAGCGGGCAATTCAGCCGCCGCGCCTTCGCGGTCAGGCTCGCGGTGCTCTTCAGCCGCGGCCGGACGTGCTCGATCGGATTCCCGCGCCCCCGGTGAGTCAGCTCCTCGGCCAGGATCGTGATCTTGGTGTTCATCTCAGCGAGACCGAATTTGTACACCATCATGAACTGGTTCAGGTCGGCCATCAGCTCGTGCAGCACATCCGTGCTGTGATGCGCGGCCCCGAGCGCCGCCGCCAGCCTGCCGTCCGGCGTCCCGCCCGGCTGCCGCCGGACGATCTGCAGATCACTGCCGGGCAGCGCCGGTTCCGGCTGGTCGGTGGTCACGGTCCGTCAACTCCAGGAAGATCCGGTGCAAGGTGCATGTCAAAGGTACGGGCATGCCCCGTCCCCGAACGCAGCTACGCCGCACCCGCCAGTCCGCGCGAGCCGGGCAGCTACTCCCGGCCGCAGCGCGCCCGCCGGGCTGAAGCACGGGGTCCAGCCGACCCCCACCGCCGCTTCGCGGCCATCCTGGCAGCGCTGCCGGTCAGCCGCGGCTCTCGGCTGACGCCCAGTGTTGCTTCGCGGTCGTTTTGGCAGCGGTGGTGGTCAGCCGCGGCTTTCGGCTGACGCTCAGTGTTGTCTCGCGGTCGTTTTGGCAGCGGTAGCGGTCAGCCGCGGCTCTCGGCTGACGCTCAGTGTTGTCTCGCGGTCGTTTTGGCAGCGGTGGTGGTCAGCCGCGGCTCTCGGCTGACGCTCAGTGTTGTCTCGCGGTCGTTTTGGCAGCGGTGGTGGTCAGCCGCGGCTCTTGGCTGACGCTCAGTGTTGCTTCGCGGTCGTTTTGGCAGCGGTGGTGGTCAGCTGGCGGGGTGTGGGGCCTGGCCTGGTCGTGTGGCGTCGCTGGGTGAGCCGGGCATCAGCCCGGCGGGGGCGCTGGAGGGCGCGAGTGGCTGGGGCGTCGCCGGGGCTGGGCGGGACGGGTAGGTGTGGTTGGGGGAGGTGTAGGCGTACCGGGACGGGGGTTGATCTTCATGGGGTTCGCAGGGAGGGCATGGCGTCGGTGAGCATCGCGCGCCAGGGGGGGAGTGGGGTGACGACGGTGGATGACCAGCGTGCGTGGCCCAGCACGCTGTAGGGCGGGCGTTTCGCGGGCCTGGGGAAGCGGTCGCTGGTGGTGGGGCGGACGCGGCCGGGGTCGTGGCCGGCTTCGGCGAAGACTGCGCGGGCGAGGCCGTACCAGGTGGTGACGCCGGCGGCGGTGCCGTGGTAGGCGCCGGGTTCGGCGCGGCCGGCGTCGGCGGCCAGGCCCAGCTCGACCAGCTGGTGGGCCAGCGCATAGGACCAGGTGGGCGGGCCCTGCTGGTCGTCCACGACGTCGATGGTGTCGCGTTCGGTGGCGAGTCGCAGCATGGTCCGGACGAAGTTGGGGCCGTGGGCGCCGTAGAGCCAGGCGGTGCGGACCACGTAGCCGCCGGTGGCGAGGACGGCCTGTTCACCTGCGGCTTTGCCGCGACCGTAGGCGTTGAGCGGCGCGTGCGGGGTGTCCTCGGGGTAGGGGCTGGTGGCGTTGCCGTCGAAGACGTAGTCGGTGGAGATGTGGATCAGCCGTTTACCGCATGCTTCGGCCAGGAGCCGGACCGCGTGGCCGTTGATCGCGGTGGCGGCTTCCTCGTTCGTCTCGGCGCCGTCCACGTCGGTCCAGGCGGCGGCGTTGAGGACCAGGTCGGCGCCGGCCACAGCCTCGCGGATCGCGGCCGGGTCGGTGACGTCGAGGTCGGCTCGGGTGGCCGCGACCACATCCGTGTGACCGATTTCGGTCAGGGCGGTCCGGAGGTCGCGGCCGAGCATGCCGCCGGCGCCGGTGATGAGCCAGCGCATGGGCCGGGGCATCAGAGGCCGGCCCGGGTTTTGAGCGGTTCCCACCAGGTGCGGTTGTCGCGGTACCAGGCGACCGTCGCGGCCAGGCCCTCGCCGAGGCTGACCTGTGGGGTGTAGCCGAGCTCCTCGCTGATCTTGGTGATGTCGAGCGAGTAGCGGCGGTCGTGGCCCTTGCGGTCGGTGACCGGGCGGACCATGTCCCAGCCGGCGCCGCAGGCCTCCAGGAGGCGGCCGGTCAGCTCCCGGTTGCTCAGTTCGGTGCCGCCGCCGATGTGGTAGACCTCGCCGGCCCGGCCCTTCTCCAGCACCAGCTGGATGCCGCGGCAGTGGTCGCTGACGTGCAGCCAGTCACGGATGTTGCCGCCGTCGCCGTAGAGCGGCACCGGCCTGCCGTCGAGCAGGTTGGTGACGAACAGCGGGATGACCTTCTCCGGGAACTGGTACGGCCCGTAGTTGTTGGAGCAGCGGGTGACCACCACGTCCATGCCGTGGGTGCGGTGGGCGGCCAGGGCGAGCAGGTCGGAGCCGGCTTTGGAAGCGGCGTACGGCGAGTTCGGCGCGAGCGGCCACGACTCGGTCCACGATCCTTCGGCGATCGACCCGTACACCTCGTCGGTCGAGACGTGCAGGAACCGGTCCACGCCGGCCTCGCGCGCAGCGTCGAGCAGCACCTGGGTGCCGAGGACGTTGGTCGCGACGAACGGGAGCGCGCCGGAAATAGACCGGTCCACATGGGATTCGGCGGCGAAATGCACAACGGCGTCATGTCCCGGCAGCAGTTCCCGCAAGAGGGCAGAATCGGAAATGTCGCCTTGCACGAATCGCAGTCGGGAATCCGACAGCGGCAGGTTGGAGCGATTTCCGGAATACGACAACAGATCCAGAACGGTCACGGAAGCGCCGGTGGCTCCCGCGTACTCGTCCTGGAGCAGCGCTCTGACGTAGCTGGATCCGATGAAACCGGCACCGCCGGTCACGAAAATCTGCACGACTGGCGAGTGTAGAGGGTGGCGGCCTGAGTTTAGTGTTCCCCGGTGCGCGGAATTCTGCTCGCCGGTGGCACCGGCTCGCGGCTGTGGCCGATCACGATGGCCATGTCGAAACAGCTCATGCCGATCTTTGACAAGCCGATGATCTACTACCCGCTGACCACACTGGTGTCGGCCGGGATCCGCGAGATCCTGGTGATCACGACACCCGAGGATCAGCCGCACTTCGCGAGACTGCTCGGCGACGGGAGCCGCTTCGGGCTCTCGCTCACCTATGCCGAGCAGCCGAGACCCGACGGGATCGCCCAGGCGTTCCGGATCGGCGCCGACTTCATCGGCACCGAGCCGGTGGCGCTGATCCTGGGCGACAACATCTTCCACGGCATCGGTCCCGGCCGCTTCCCGCAGCCGGACGGCGGGCGGATCTTCGCCTATCCGGTCGCCGACCCGGAGCGGTACGGGGTGGTCGAGTTCGACCCGGCCGGCAAGGTGCTCTCGATCGAGGAGAAACCGCAACGGCCCAAGTCCCGGTACGTGGTGCCCGGCCTCTACTTCTACGGCGCCGACGTGGTCCAGATCGCCGACAAGCTGGAGCCCAGCGCCCGCGGCGAGCTCGAGATCACCGCGGTCAACGAGGAGTACCGCAGGCAGGGCCGCCTCGACGTGACCGTGCTGGACCGGGGCACGGTGTGGCTGGACACCGGCACGTTCCAGTCGATGGTGCAGGCCTCGGAGTACGTCCGGGTGATCGAGGAACGGCAGGGCCTGAAGATCGGGTGCGTCGAGGAGGCGGCCTGGCGGCTCGGCTTCATCTCCGACGATCAGATGCGTGAACTGGCCGAACCGTTGCTGAAGAGCGGCTACGGCCGATATCTGGTGGGGCTGCTCGAGGAGGATGGTGTCCGGTGAAGATCAGGCCGTTGACGATCGAGGGCGCCTACGAGGTCACGCCGGTGCAGCACGGCGACGCGCGGGGCACGTTCCTGGAGTGGTTCCGGTTCGACGCTCTGGCCGAGGTGCTCGGCCACCGGTTCGACCTGGCCCAGGCCAACCTGTCCACTTCGGCGCGGGGCGTGGTGCGCGGCATCCACTTCGCCGACGTGCCGCCCGGCCAGGCCAAGTATGTGACCTGCGTGTCCGGCGCGGTGCTGGACGTGGTGGTGGACATCCGGGTGGGGTCGCCGACGTTCGGCGCGTGGGAGGCGGTCCGGCTCGATGATCAGGAGCGGCGGGCGGTGTATCTGGCGGAGGGGCTGGGGCACGGGTTCTGCGCGCTGACCGAGGGGGCGACGGTGGCCTATCTGTGCTCGTCGGGGTACCGGCCGGGGCATGAGCACGGGGTTCATCCGCTGGACCCGGCGCTGGGGATCGACTGGCCGGCGGGCGATCCGTTGCTGTCGGGCAAGGATGCCGAGGCGCCGACCCTGGCGGAGGCCCAGGCTGTCGGTTTGTTGCCCCGGTTCGACGATTGTTGCGCCTATGTTGAATCTCAGCGGAGCTAGATCATCTGTTGCCGAAAGGGTGGGGCGACCCACCCTTTCGTCTACCCGATAGCTGCAGTCTGATTGATTACATTCAATCGTCCCCGTCGGCCGATTGACCCTGCGTCGCCGTGTGTAGTAAGGCGGGCAGCGGTTCCGCCACGGTGTGCGGCGATGCACGCCGAGAATCTGGTTGGTCCGATCTGGACAGCTTGCACCTTTTTCGCTTTCCCCATCCTCCGAATCGCCATTCCTAACAAACGGAAAGGTGTAGCGCTGAGTGGTCGGAGTTGGACAGTCTGTCCAGTGTGGCCCGTGGGACGACTCTCCGGGAGCAATCCACTTTGTCCGGTCCTGCTGGCATGTCCCGGTATACCGGTAAAAGCGGATCAAGGTTGACCGCAGTCGATGACGGGGGCAACGACGTGCAGACCATCGAATCGGCCGCCACCCTCGATCTTGCCGAACAGGCGTTACAACTCCGGGCGCAGGCCCGGGCCGGCGAGACCCGGGCCGGATGGACCAGCCGGTACGCACGGAACCTCTATCTGATCGACCTGGCCGTCGGCCTGCTGGCCGCGGTGAGCGCCCTGATCCTGCGATTCGGCTCCACCGGCGCCGAGCCGTTCATGCGGGACTACGTGTGGCTCACGATCCTCTTCCCGATCGCCTGGACAGCGTGCCTCGCCGTCAACCGGGCGTACGAGCCACGGCACCTCTTCGTCGGCACCGACGAATACGCGCGGGTGTTCCGCTCCGGATTGGCGCTGACCGCCCTCATCGCCATCGTCTCCTTCGCTCTCGACCTGCGCCTGGCCCGCGGCTATGTGCTGATCGCCATGCCGCTGGCGGTCCTCGCCGACCTCGGCGCGCGGTATGCGTACCGGCAGCGGCTGCACCGGCAGTGGGCCCGCGGCGACCGGTTGCACCGCGTCATCCTGGTCGGGCACGCGCGCGCCGTCGTCGACATGACCCGCCGGCTGCGCCGCGAGCGCTATCACGGCCTCGGCGTGATCGGCGCCTGCCTGCCGGCCGGTCCGGACCGCACGCGGCTGCGACCCGGACTGCCACCGGTCTACGGGACCTTCGACGGGATCGCGTCCGCGGTCACCCGCGCCGGGGCGGACACCGTCGTCGTGCTGTCCTGCCCGGAGATCGACGGCGCGGCCCTGCGGCGCCTCGCCTGGCAGCTGGAGCGCGACGAGATCGACCTGATCGTGGCCAGCACACTGATCGACGTGGCCGGTGACCGCACCACCATCCGCCCGGTCGACGGCCTGCCGATGCTGCACGTCGAGCACCCTCGCCTCAAGGGCAGCGCCCGCATCGTGAAAGCGATCTTCGACCGGGTGGGTGCGCTGATCCTGCTGATGCTGAGCGCGCCGGTGCTCGCCGTGGTGGCGGGGCTGGTGATGTTCGGCCCCGGCGGCCGCGGACCGGCGATCTTCACGCAGGAGCGGGTCGGCAAGGACGGCCGGCCGTTCAAGCTCTACAAGTTCCGCACGATGGTGGTCAACGCCGAGGCGCGCCTTCAGGAGTTGCGCAACCTCAACGACACCGACGGCGAGCTCTTCAAGATGCGGGCGGACCCGCGGGTGACCCCGGTGGGGCAGTGGTTGCGCCGGTTCTCCCTGGACGAGCTGCCCCAGCTGGTCAACGTGCTCAAGGGCGACATGTCGCTGGTCGGGCCGCGGCCGCCGCTGGCCCGCGAGGTGGCCGGCTATCCGGCGGACATGCTGCGGCGGCTGGTGGTCAAGCCGGGGCTGACCGGGCTGTGGCAGGTGTCGGGGCGCTCCGACCTGTCGTGGGAGGAGTCGATCCGGCTCGACCTGACCTACGTGGAGAACTGGTCGCTGGCAATGGATCTGGCGATCCTCGCTCGTACCGTCAATGCGGTCGTGCGCAGCTCGGGAGCGTACTGAGAAGCGGGAGCGCGCCTTGCGCGCTCCCGCGAATCAGGATGTGGGGACTGCGTCGAGGGCGCTGTGCGGCGGCCGCGGCTCCTCCACCGCCGGCCAGCCGGCAGCCCAGGTGTGCCGATCGCTCCAGACCGCCGCCCAGTCGACCCCGCGCGACCGGTCCCGGCCCAGCACGGCCTTGCCGGCCGCGCGCAGACCCACCCCGGCCTGGAGCAATGCGAGCGCAATCCCGGCACGGGGACGGGACCAGTGGCGGCGTACGTACGTCGCCTTGCCCCGCAGGATCCGGATCCGCTGGCCCTCCGAGCTCGACGACGCCCCGCCCACATGGATGACCGCGGCGTCCGGCACCACGACCGGCCGGGCGCCGAGTCCCGCCGCCCGCGCGCACAGGTCGATGTCGTCGCTGTACAGGAAGAACTGCGGGTCGAAGCCCTCCAGCCGGTGGAACAGCTCCCGCTCGATCAGCATGCTGCAACCGGAGACGGCGGGCACCTCCCGGACGCTGCGCCGGTCGTAACCGGGCAGACCCTCCGGGTTGGTGAGCCGGCTGCCCGGGAACAGCGTCGACAGGCCGGTGGCGAAGCCGAGATAGCCGCGCAGACTGGGCAGGCCCCAGCAGCAGTACATGTCGTCGGTGCCGTCGGCGTGCAGGGTGCGGCCGGTGTAGATGCGGTGCCGCGGGTGCTGCCGGGCGAACCGGAACAGCTCGGCGACCGGGTGCCCGACCGGGGCGGTGTCCGGGTTGAGCAACAGCAGATACTCGCCGCTGCTGGCCACCGCGCCGCGGTTGACGCCCCGGCCCCAGCCGACGTTCTCGGTCAGCCGGATCAGCCGTACCTCGCTGAAAGCCTGCGCGATGGCGTCGGCGGAGCCGTCGGACGAGGCGTTGTCGACGACCGTGACGTCGAAGCTCACGTCGGCGGTGCGACTGTCGAGCAACTGGCCCAGGCAGCGCAGGGTGAGCTCACGGGTGTTGTAGGAGACGATGACGACGGAGACGTCCGGCCGGCTCATCGCGCCACCTCCGCTGCGCTCCGGCGCCGCGACGAGCTGATGACTGAGCCCATGGATTCGCTCGCAAGCTCGCTCATCGGGCACCACCCCGCAGGCGCTGCCTGGCGCTGGCGGCGAGCAGGCGCATCGCGAACGGGGCGTCGTCGACCAGATACCGCCGCATCAGGCGGCGTGGTTCCAGCGCCAGCCGGTGCAGCCATTCCAGGCCGCGTTCCTGCATCCAGCCGGGAGCCCGGGAGTGCACCCCGGCGACGAAGCCGATCGCGGCGCCGCAGCCCATGAACCAGGTCTGTGGCAGGCGTGGGCGCAGCCGGGCGATGACGCGTTCCTGTTTCGGGAAGCCGAACCCGACGAACACCAGATCCGGGTCGCTCCCGGCGACCTCGTCGCAGACCGCGTCGTACTCGCTCGCGCGGGTGTCGAAGCCGAACGGCGGGCTGAGGTGCCCGGCGAGCTTGAGATCGGGGTGCCGCTCGCGCAGCACCTCCTCGGCCTGCTGCGCGGTGCCGGGCTCGCCGCCGAGCAGATACACCGACCGGCCGGCGCCGGCCATCGCGGCCGACAGACTCCAGATCAAATCAGATCCGGGTACGCGTGCGGGTAGCGGATTTCCGGCGATCTTGCTAGCCCAGATCAGCGGTTTCCCATCGGCGACCGTAATTGTCGAGGACGTGATATGGCGGCGTGCCTCCGCATCGCGCATGGCTCGATGCAGAATGTCCACATTCGGCGTGATGATCTGCCCGCCGGCGCCGGCCGACAGCTCGGCCAGCACCCGATTCACCACTTCTTGCTCGGTCAACGGATCAAACTGGACACTCCCCACCTTCACAGTTTTCCCTTGTGCAACAGGTGTTTCCGGGCTCTCCTGAGACGCCTTCACCTCCTGGACGCTACCGATGCCACCACAGTGGACAAGGGCACGAATGGTCGCCTCGGGTGTCGACTTTGCGATAAAGCCTCGTCCATTCGACCGGTTGTTCCGGCCCTGTCCGGGGCGGAAGGCTCGGGTCGTGCGAATCAGCGTCATAGTGCCCGCATTCAATGAGGAGGCGGGCATCGGAACCGCTTTGTCCGCATTGACGGGGGACACTGATCTTGAAATCATCGTCGCCGCCAACGGGTGCACCGACCGCACGGCCGAGGTGGCCCGCTCGTTCGGTGTCCGCGTCGCCGAGATCGCCATGCCGTCCAAGCCGGCGGCGCTCAATGCGGCCGACGACATCGCCACCGGCGAGGTGCGCGTCTACCTGGACGCGGACGTCCCGGCCGGCCCCCGGCTGATCCGGTTGCTGGCCGCGGCGGTCGCCGAGCCCGGCATCGAGGCCGCCGTCCCGCGGCCGGTCGTCGACACCTCGGCGAGCACCTGGCCGGTGCGCGCCTACTATCGGATCAACGCCCGCCTGCCGGTCTTCCGGGGGCGGCTGTTCGGCCGGGGCGTCATCGCGGTCTCCGCGCGGGCCCGCGCCCGGTTCCCGCGCTTTCCGGACATCACCGCCGACGACATGTTCCTGGACGCGGTCGTCGCCGCCGGCGAGAAGGCCGAGATCGACCAGCCGGTCCGGGTGGTGGCGCCGCGCACCGGCCCGGAGCTGGTGCGCCGGGTGGCCCGGGCCCGCGACGGCAACGCCGAGTTCCGGCGCTTCGTCGAGGCGTCGCCCTCGGGGTACGAGCGGACGCTCGATCCGGTCGCGGGCCCCAGTGCGACATCGTGGTTGCGTAACGTGGTGCTCCGGGCGCCGTGGCTGCTGCCCGACGCGGTGGTCTACGTCGCCGTCGTCCTGCTCGCCGAGCGCAGACGCCGGTCGCCCTCCTGGGACGTGCGCTCCGGCTGGGGCCGTGCGGCCGCGCCGGTCCGTGTCCCCGGGCCGCGTTCCTCGCCCGAGAACGCCTCTCCGGCCGACCTGCCGAAAGGTTGATCATTGAACAGCCAGCAAGTCGGGCGGCGCTGGAGGCCCGTCTTCACGATCGCCGCCGCCCTGACCATGTTGGTGGCTGCCACGGTCGTCACGGCGTATGCGGTCACCTCCAAGGCGGACACCTACTCGTTCTTCGCCGCCGAGGACGTGTCCGGGGTCACCGCCGACTCCGACACCCGGCCGGTCGAGCTGGGCCTCCGGTTCACCTCGGGCAGGGCCGGTGCGCTCACCGCGGTGCGTTTCCTCAAGGTCAACGGTGATCGCGGCGCACACCGGGTGACCGTGTGGTCCGGCAGCGGGCAGCGGCTCGCGACCGCGACCCCGGCACGGGAGAGCCGGTCCGGGTGGCAGCAGGTCGCCCTGTCCGCGCCGGTCCGCATCGAGGCCGGCCGGGAGTACGTGGTGTCCTACCACACGACGCGGTACCGGGCGTCGGCCGACTACTTCTCCGGGCGCGCCGTCCGGGCGGGGCCGCTGAGCACGGTGGGTGGCGGGCTCTATGCGTACGGGTCCGGGGGTTTCCCCACCCAGTCGTGGAAGGCCAGCAACTACTGGGTGGACGTGGTGTTCAAACCGGGTGCGAAACCGGCGCCCGCCCCGGCCGTCACCTCCGCGTCACCGGCCGCCCCCACCACACCGCCGTCCACCGCACCGAGCCTCAACCCGCCGTCGCCGTCCGTCTCCACCGCGCCGCCGGCCGGCAGCGCTGATCTCGCGCTACCCCGGGTGCCCTGGGAAGGCGGCCCGTCGTACTACGCACGCTTCGGCAAGAGCAACGCCGCGGACTGGCACGACCCGGGCTTCTTCCCGATCGGCGTGTGGTACGAGGGCGTCTACACGCAGGATGACGTGAGCAAGGACAAGGCCGTCGGGCTGAACACCTACGTGATGCTGACCAGCGGTTCGGACATGAACCTGATCGAGCGCAACGACATGCATGCGATGACCACCGACAACCGCAAGGACACCGGCGGCGAGACCACGGCCTGGATCATCAACGACGAGGTCGACATGTGGGGCGGGGCCGGCGACAGCAAGTGGACCGGCAAGTACCCCGGTGAGGGCCACCCATGCACCTCGGGCAAGTACGACTGCGGGTTCGACGTGATGGACCGCCTCTCCGCGGACCTGCCCGCCGGGACCGACCGGATGCGGTACGCCAACTTCGGCAAGGGCATCATGTTCTGGCAGAACAACGCCGACGCGAGCCGGTTCGTCAACGAGTGGACCACGGTCGTCTCCAACGACATCTACTGGTACACGGATCCGAACGTCTGCTACTCCTCCTCGGAGGGCCCGGCGATCGGGGTGCCCGAGGATGCCTGCCGCCGCTCCGCGAATTACGGGCTGACCATGGACCGGATGCGTGAGGTCGACGCGATGGACGGCAAGCGCCAGCCGATCTACGCGTTCGTGGAGGTGGGCCATCCCTTCGAGGGCAACGATTCGCCGACCATCACCAAGGAGCAGATCGCCGGCGCGGTGGTCAACTCGCTGATCCACGAGGCCCGCGGCATCCTCTACTTCAACCACAACTTCGGTAGTGACTGCATCTCGCAGCACGTCCTGCGCGACGCCTGCGGCACGGCGGTGCGCCCGGCCGTCACCGAGCTCAACCGGCGAATCAAAAGCCTGGCGCCGGTGCTCAACACGCAGTCGTTCCGCTGGCAGTTCAACCCGGCGCTGGACACCATGCTGAAGCAGTACGACGGGTCCTACTACGTGTTCGCGATGCCCGGCCGGACCGGCGGGACCGGGGAGCAGAAGCTGACCCTGCCCGAGGGGGTGTCCGGTGCCGAGGCCGAGGTGTTGTTCGAGAACCGGACGGTTCCGATCAGCGGTGGCACAGTCACCGATACCTTCGCCAAGGAGTTCTCGTATCACATCTACAAGATCACGCCATGATCCGGCGATCGTGGAATGTGGACAGCGCGTCTGTCGCCTGGTTGGCTGCCGGTAACGTGTTCGGCGCGTCACTCTCGGCACAGGGGCCGTCCGGTCGTGCCGTCGCTCGTATCCAGCCGCGCCTGCGAAGGGGCTGAAGTGGACTTTTGGGACCTTACCAAGCTGATGTTCCGGCGTTGGTATGTCTCCGTGCCCGCGGTCATGCTGGCCATCGGCGCCACCCTGTTCGTGGCGACCCGGGTGGAGCCCGACTACGTCGCGACGAGCTACGTGCAGCTCGTGCCGCCGGCGATCACCCCGAAGGCCAACGACGAGACCAAGGCGAGCGCCCGCAACCCGTGGCTGGACCTCGGACTGGCCTCCCTGACCAAAGCCGGGATGATCTCCGTGCAGGACAAGAAGATCGTCAAAGCGCTGAAGACCGCAGGGTACAGCGACGACTTCACGCTGACCCAGGATCCGCAACTGCCGATCCTCACCTTCGAGGTGATCGGCGACGACGAGGTCCAGGCGACGCAGACGTCCGAGCAACTCGTGAAGCGGTTCTCCGACAGCGTCGCCACGCTGCAGGACGAGTACGGCGCACCCAAGGAGCAGCTGATCACCGTACGGCGGCTCGACCTCGGCGACAACGTGGAGGAGTCCACGTCCAAGGTCAAGCGGGCGTTGATCGCCGTCGCCGCTGTCGGCGGTCTGCTCGCTGTGGCGCTGACCGTCGCGATCGACGCCTGGCTGCGCCGCCGAGACCGCAAGCGCGCCGACGGCGCCGTCGTGCCGGCCGCGGGCGAGCCCCCGGTGCGGCCGTCGGCGGTCGTGCCGATGTCCGAAGCGGTTCCGGTGCCGGCCAAGGTCGGTGCCGCGCACGACGACGGCGACGCGGAGCCGGAGAGGCGGGCGGTGGGCGAGGAGACGGCCAAGCTGGTGCCGACCGGCGAGGAGACCATCGTGCTGCCTTCGCCGACCTGGCAGTCGCGCAACAACCGCAACGGAAGCAAGCGTCCTTGAGCCTCGCTCCGGACACCACGGGCCTGCTGCTGTCACCTGCGGGCCCGTCGCCGCACCCGACCGACCTCGAGCCGTCCCTGGTCGGCTCGCGCACCTACCGCACCCGTCGGCGGTTCACCCGGATCGACGCGTCCGGGCTGCTGAGCATCATGATCTTCCTGCTCATGCTGATCCCGGCGCGGCTCATCCTGCAGAGTCTCAGCGATGTCGGCCGGCCCGCGGTGCTGTTCGCCATCGGCCTGTGGTGCTGGTGGGTGCTGGTGCGTTTCAACCCGCGGCTGATGGTGGGCGGGCCGCAGCCGATGCGCTGGATTGTGCTGATCTACCTGGTCGCACTACTGATCTCCTACGCCGCGGGTTACTGGCGTGGCCTGACGGCGATGGAGGCCAACGGCGCCGACCGGGCGATCCTCGCCGCACTCGCCTTCACCGGAGTGATTCTGACCGCAGCCGACGGCATCCCCAACTGGGACCGGTTGCGCGGTGTGCTGCGGACCCTGGTCTGGTGCGCCGGCGTCGTCGGCTTCCTGGGCCTGGTGCAGTTCGTGTTCTGGTTCGACTTCACCCAGTACATCGCTCTCCCCGGGCTGTCGTCCAACGGCGTCGAGCCGGGCTTCGAGCTGCGCGGTGGCGCGATCAGGGTGGCCAGCACCATGACGCACTACATCGAGTTCAGCACGGTGATGGCGATGAGCCTGCCGTTCGCCATCCATTTCGCCAGGTTCGCCCCGGCCCGGCACTCCCGGCAGCTGTTCATGGTGACGGCGCTGATCATCGCGGCGGCGATCCCGGCCACGGTGTCGCGCACCGGTTTCGTCGCGGTCGGGATCGCGCTGCTGGTGATGATCCCGGTCTGGACCTGGCGGATGCGCTACAACCTGGCCGTCATCGCGGTGACGCTGGTCGCCGGGCTGCTGGTGATGCGACCGGCGCTCGCCAACACGCTGCTCAACCTGTTTGCCGGCGCCGGTGAGGACTCCAGCATCACCGCCCGCACCAAGCGGTACGAGATGGTCGGCTACTACTTCTCGCAACGCCCGTGGTGGGGCCGGGGCACCGGCACCTGGATCTCCCCGCAGTACCAGTTCCTCGACAACCAGTGGCTCGCCCAGGCGCTGAGCACCGGCCTGATCGGGGTGGCCGCCCTGGCCTCGCTGCACCTGACCGCGATCGTCCTGGCCTTCGTCGCGTTGCGGCGCTCACCGAGCGGCGAGGACCGGCATCTGTGTGCCGCGCTGATCGCGACGCAGCTGATCGCGCTCGTGGTGGCGGCCTTCTTCGACTCGCTGAGCTTCAGCACGTACACCATGGTTCTGGCACTGATGGTGGGGCTCACCGGGGCGGTGTGGCGGTTGACCCACCCGGCCCGGGTCGTGCGGACCACCCTGCCTCTCAGGTCGGCTGGTCCGCTGTCCAACTGACGACAGTGGACGGTGGCCGAACGGTTGAACACTCGCAGTGATCCTAGGGTTACGGTCACTCCGCGGACTGTCCGGGACACACGTGGGGGTCGATGTGAGCAGGTCGTCAAGGACGCTCGCCGCGCTGACAGCGGTCGTGCTGATCGGGGCCGGGGCTCTGCCTCCGCGATCCGCCACGGCCGCACTCGCCGATCCGTGTGCCCCGGTGCTCAACCCGATCGTCTGCGAGAACAGCAAGGACGGCACGTCGCACGAGGAGTGGGACATCCTCGGCGCCGGCGACGACTCGATCCAGGGCTTCGCCACCGACATCAGCGTCAACGCCGGCTCGACGATCAACTTCAAGATCGCTACCGACGCCGCGTCGTACACGATCGACGTCTACCGGCTGGGGTGGTATGACGGCGACGGCGCCCGCAAGATCACGCCGTTGACGCCGAACCTGTCCGTTGCCAACTCCCCGGACGACTGCGCCACCAACACGCAGACCGCCATCTTCGACTGCGGCGGCTGGGCCGTCTCGGCGTCCTGGGCGGTCCCGGCCGCTCAGGTCTCCGGCGTCTACATCGCGAAGCTGCGGCGCCCGGACACCGGCGGCGCCAGCCACATCACGTTCATCGTGCGCAACGACGCCAGCACCTCGGACCTGTTCTTCCAGACCTCCGACGCCACCTGGCAGGCCTACAACCTGTACGGCGGGGCCGACTTCTACGAGGGCGGGGAGAACGGGCGGGCCTACAAACTGAGCTACAACCGGCCGTTCGCCACCCGCGGCGCGATGGAGGGCCGTGACTTCCTGTTCAGCGCGGAGTATCCGATGCTGCGGTTCCTGGAACGCAACGGATACGACATCAGCTACACGACGAACGTCGACAGCGACCGGCGCGGCCAGCTCATCCAGAACCACAAGGTCTTCATCACCAACGGCCACGACGAGTACTGGTCGGCCGCCCAGCGTGCGCACGTCGAGGCGGCCCGGGACGCCGGTGTGCACCTCGCCTTCTTCAGCGGCAACGACGTGTACTGGCGGACCCGCTGGGAGCCGAGCACGGCGGGGCCGACCACCCAGTTCCGGACCCTGGTCTGCTACAAGGAGACCTGGTCGGACACCGACGAGCTCGACCCCACCGCCGAGTGGACCGGCACCTGGCGCGACCCGCGGTTCAGCCCGCCCGCGAACGGCGGCGGCAACCCGGAGAACGCGCTGATCGGTACGGCCTACATGGCCAACTCGACCGACCTGCCGATGACGGTGCCGGCCGCACAGGGCAAGTACCGGCTGTGGCGCGAGACCACCGTCGCCGGACTGTCCTCCGGGATGGCGACCCTCGCCCCGCACACCGTGGGCTACGAGTCGAACGAGGACCTGGACAACGGCTTCCGGCCCGCCGGACTGATCCGGCTCTCCACCACCGTGGGCCCGACCCCGGAGTACCTGCTGGATTTCGGCAAACAGGTCGCGCCGGGCACCACCACCCACTCCATGACCCTCTACCGGGCGCCCAGCGGAGCGCTGGTGTTCTCGGCCGGCACCATCCAGTGGTCCTGGGGCCTGGACACCTACCACGACGGCGCGGTCGCCCCGGTCGACGAGCGGATGCAGCAGGCCACCATCAACCTGTTCGCCGACATGAACGTGCAGCCTGACACCCTGATGAGCGAGCTGGAGCCGGTTTCGGCCTCCACCGACACCACCGCGCCGACCGTGTCGATCACCTCGCCCGCGTCCACCACCACGGTTGCCAACGGCACGAAGGTGACCCTCAGCGGCACCGCGAGCGACGTCGGTGGCCGGGTCGCCGGGGTCGAGGTCTCCACCGACGCGGGCGCCACCTGGCACCCGGCCACCGGGACGAGCTCCTGGTCGT
This sequence comes from Actinoplanes sp. NBC_00393, assembly GCF_036053395.1. Classification (NCBI taxonomy): domain Bacteria; kingdom Bacillati; phylum Actinomycetota; class Actinomycetes; order Micromonosporales; family Micromonosporaceae; genus Actinoplanes; species Actinoplanes sp. NBC_00393. The sequence goes on from NZ_CP107942.1 coordinate 11,296,112, forward strand.
ACTCGTGGTACACCACCGGGCTCAGCGCCCAGGTGGCGAGGGTGCGTGCCATCGATGACAGCGTCAACATCGGCGCACCCGCCACCCGGCAGTTCACCCTGACCGGCAAGAACACCCTGTTCGGTGCGAGGGTCCCGGCGAACACCTCGACGAACGACTCGACGGCCCTCGAGCTGGGCGTCAAGTTCGTCCCTGAGGTGCAGGGCTTCGTCACGGCGATCCGGTTCTACAAGGGTGCCGGCAACACCGGGACGCACACCGGCAGCCTCTGGTCGTCCACCGGCGACCGGCTGGCGCACGGCACGTTCACCGACGAGACCGCCAGCGGCTGGCAGACCCTCAAACTCACGCGGCCGGCCGAGGTGCAGGCCGGCCAGACCTACGTGGTGTCGTACTACGCACCGGTCGGCCACTACGCCGCCGACGCCCGGGCCTTCAGCCTCACCGACTGGAAGGCGTCGCCACTCACCGTGCGCCGGTCGGCGACGGCCGGGGGCAACGGCGTCTTCGGGTACGGCGCGGGCTTCCCCACGCGGACCTACGCCGACACCAACTACTACGTCGACGTGCAGTTCGTCTCCAGTGAGAACGCGCCGCCGTCCGCCGTCTCGACCACGCCACTGCACAACGCCAGCGGTGTCGAGGCCGGGGTGCATCCTTCGGTGGTCTTCACCAAGGCGCTGAACCCGGCGACGCTGACGTTCATCGTGGAGGACTCCACCGGGGCGCCGGTGGCCGGCTCGTTCGGGTACACCGCGGCGACGAAGAGCGCCACGTTCATCCCGTCTGTGCCGTTCACCGCGGCCAGCCGGTACACGGCCCGGGTCACGGCGACCGACACGAACGGCATCACCACTGAGGAACCGGTCGAGTGGAGCTTCACCATCGACCTGAACCCGTCGGTGAAGAAGCTGTTCGCCACCGGCGCGACACCGCAGGTGGCCAGCAGCGACGACGCCGCGCCGGTGGAACTGGGCGTCAAGTTCGTCCCGTTGACCAGCGGCAAGATCATCGGCTTGCGGTACTACCAGGGGCCCGGCAACACCGGCACCCACACCGGGACGCTGTGGTCGGCGGCCGGCAGTGTCATCCGGCAGGTCACCTTCGGGCCGGGCTCCGGTAACGGCTGGCAGACCGCAGCCTTCGACAGCCCGGTCGACGTGGTGGCCGGCGGCAGCTACGTGATCTCCTACTTCGCGCCGAACGGCGGGTACGCGTACACCCCGGGCTTCTTCACCGCGGCGCACACCAACGGCCCGCTGCGGGCGCCTGCCGGCGCCAACGGCGTTTACCGGTACGGCTCGTCCGGGTTCCCGACCCAGACCTACAACTCGGCCAACTACTGGGTGGACCCGTTGTTCCTGCCGGAGGACGGTCCCGGCACGACACCGGAACCGCCGGAGGGTGTGAACGTCTTCGCCGTGAACGCCGTGCCCGCCACACCAGACTTCGACGACGATGATCCGATCAACGTCGGCATGAAGTTCATCCCCGACGTCGATGGGACGGTCACCGGCCTGCGGTTCTACAAGGGCCCGGCGAACACCGGCACGCACACCGGCGCGTTGTGGGAGGCGGACGGCGACCCGCTCGCGTCGGCGGTCTTCGGCCAGGAGACCGCGTCCGGCTGGCAGTCCGTGCGTTTCGCGGCAGCCGTCGAGGTCACTGCCGGCACGACGTACGTGGTCAGCTACCACACCGCGGTGGGCCAGTACGCGGCCGACATCAACGGGTTCGCCCAGGCCGGCGTGATCGCGCCACCGTTGCGGGTGCCGCAGGGCGGCGGCATGTACGGCTACGGCACCAGTGGCTTCCCCGGGTCGGCGACCAACCACAACTTCTGGGTGGACGTCTACTTCCAGCCGGAGCAGTAGGGATGACGCAGACCGCCGAAGACGACAAACCGCTTGCCGCCCGCGCCGGGCGGGCCCTGGGATGGAGCTTCGCCAGCACCGCTCTGGCCCGCCTCGGCACCCTGGCCATCGGCATCGCGCTGGCCAGGATCCTCGGGCCGCAGGAGTTCGGCACGTTCGCGGTGGCAATGGTCGCGCTGCTCGCCGTTCTCAGCTTCAACGAGCTGGGGGTGAGCCTGGCGATCGTGCGGTGGCCGGGGGAGCCGCACACGATCGTGCCGACGGTCGCCACCATCTCGGTCGTTTCCAGCGTGCTGGTCTACGCCGGCTGCTACCTGGGCGCTCCCGCCTTCGCGGAACTCATGGGCGATCCCGGTGCCACCCCGGTGGTCCGGGTTCTGGCGCTCTGCGTGCTCGTCAACGGTGTGGTCGCCGCGCCGGCCGCGCTGCTGCAGCGCCATTTCCGGCAGGACCGCAAGATGGTCGCCGACCAGGTCACCACCTGGCTGGGAGCGTTCGTCTCGATCAGCTGCGCCCTCGCCGGGTTCGGTGCGATGAGCCTGGCGGTCGGCCAGCTCACCGGCGCCCTGGCGGGCGGTGTGCTGCTCGCCGTGTTCGCGCCCCAGGGTCTGCGCCCCGGCTTCGACCCCGGGACCGCCCGCGCGCTGCTGCGCTTCGGCCTGCCGCTGGCCGGCTCCAGCATCATCGTCTTCGCGGTCGCCAACATCGACCGGCTGATCGTCGGCGCCGTCCTCGGCCCGGTGCCGCTGGGTTTCTATGTGCTGGCCGTCAACCTGGCGAACTGGCCGGTCACCATGTTCTCCCAGCCGGTCCGCCAGGTCGCGCCGGCCGCGCTGGCACGACTGCAGGGCGATCCACCGGCCATGCGCCAGGCCTTCCTGTCCACCGCCGGCCTGCTCACCTCGATCACCCTGCCGGTCTGCGTGCTGCTCGCCGTCGCCGCCGAACCGCTGATCGGTCTGGTCTACGGGGCAGCGTGGGGCCCGGCCGCCGCCGTGCTGCCCTGGCTGGGTCTGCTCGGTGCGTTGCGGATCGTCTTCGAGCTGGTCTACGACTATTTCGTCGTTCTCGCCAACACCAGGGTGGTCTTCACGATCCAGGTGGTGTGGCTGCTGGTTCTGCTGCCGGCTGTCTACCTGGGCGCCCGGTCCGGTGGATCGGCGGGCGCGGCGGCCGCACAGTTCGCTGTCGCCCTGCTGGTGGTGCTGCCGCTCTACCTCTACGAACTGCGCCGCACCGGCATCGCACCCGGTGCTTTCCTGTCCCGGCTCGTGGTCCCGGTACTCGGTGCCGTCCTCGCCGCCGGACTGGCCTACCTGGCCGGCACAGCTGTGCGGCCCGACCTGGCGGCACTGGCCGTGATGGGTGCGGCCGGCGCGGCGGTGGTGGCCGCCCTGCTCTACCGCACCCGGCACGACCTGCGCTCACTGCGCTCGATGCAGCCGGCCTGATCGGCCGGTCAGCGCTTCATCGCCTGCTGGGCGAGGGTCGCCACGTTGAAGTCGTCACGGCGCTGCGTGCCGCGTACCGCCGTGATCTTGCGGTTGACCTTGTAGGTGAACAACCCGGCGGCAGCGCGTGCCGCCACTGCGGCACGCGGCACCAGGCCCGCCCCGGCCCGGCGGTCGGCGATCGCCCGCTCGTAGATGTCGAGCTGGCTGCGGGCCGCCTTCTGCAGGCTGAAACGCTCAACGGCCAGGTCCCGGCCGTAGGAACCCAGCTTGGCCCGCAGTGGCGCGTCGTCGAGCAGGCGCAGCAGATGCTGGGTCAGCCGTTCGGCGCCGCCGGTACCGTCACCCAGGCCGTACCAGCCCTGTTGCAGGAACAGGTTCACGGTGTCCGGCGTGAGCAGTTCCCAGAAGCCGCGCTCACCCTGGACCACCAGCGGGCGGCCGAACGACAGGGCCCGCAGCGCCGAGCTGCCCATGCCCAGCATGATGTCCGCTGCGGCGTAGACCGGCCTCGGGTCCCGCAGCTCCCCGGTGAGGACCACAGCCCGCCGTCCGGCACGGGCGTTGGCGGCCGCGGCCCGCCGTTCGACTTCCTCGCGGGCGATGCCGTCACCAGCGATGATCAACCGGACGGGCCGTGTGCACCCCACCTCGCCCACCACGTCGATCGCGGTCAGCACGCCTTCCAGTTTGAGCTCGGGCACCAGCCGGCTGACCACCGCGATGTCGATCGTGGTCTCGTCACGATCCAGCCGGTACTCGGCGCGGAACCGGTCGACCGGATGGTCCGGCGCATTGGCGTCGACGTCGACCGGCGGCTCGATCAGATAGACCGGGCCGGGCCGGCGGTCGGCGGCGTGCGCTCGCAGCGCCTCGGTCCCCACGACCAGGGGCATGGTGGCGGGCAGGAACGGGGCGACCGCCATCGACATGATGGTGCAGACCGCCGCGGTGTCCCGGACCGGAAAGGCGGCGGCGGCGCAATCCAGGGCCGGTGGCCACTCGTAGCCGTGCACGATGTCCAGGGACCGTTCGCGGATCAGGCCACGGATCTGCCGGGCGACCTTCGGCGAAGGACGTTTACGGTTGGCGGGCAGCGGAAGATGTTCCAGGCCGAGCTGGGTGACCAGTTCGACGAGCGGGCCGTGCTCGCCGATCACGGCGACCTCGTGGCCCATGTCGCGGATCGCCGCGCCGAGTTCGATGGCGTTGATCTGGCTGCCGCCGATCTCCATGGCGTGCGGGTAGACGAGGATTCTCACCGGATCGCTCCTGTCGTGGTGATGGCGGCCAGCCCGGCGAGCACCCGGGCCCGGTCCGCCCAGGCGTGCCGGCCGGCGAACTCGCGGCGCCGCCGTACGTCGTCGCTGGTGCGCGGCCGGTTCAGGGCCTGGCGGGTCGCCTCGGCGAAGGCGGCCGGGCCGGCCGCCTCGGTGATCAGATCGGTGCTGAGCCACCGGTTGGCCGGCAGCGGCGTGGAGACCACGTCACGGCCCGCGGCCAGATACTCCAAGGTCTTGATCGGAAAGCTGGCCTGGTTGAACGGGTTGTCGGCGTACGGGGTGAGCCCGACGTCGATGACCCGCAGGTAGCCGGGCAGGTCGGCGTACGGCTTGGGCCCGGTGTGGCACACGTTCGGCCGGGCGGCGAGCGCGGTGAACCGGGCGGGCTGGTAGCCGGCGGCCACCGGCCCGACGATCAGCAGCGAGTCGCCGGTGTCGGCGACCGCCTCCAGCAGGCCGAGGTCGATCCGGTCGTTGATGTGGCCGACGAATCCCGCTACCGGGCCGGGCAGTTGGGCGTCCTCCGGGACCGGCACGGAGTCGGCCGCGGCGTACACCTCCGGCACACAGCCGGTGGGCACCACTGTGGCGGTGACGCCTGCCTCCGCGTACCTCTCCTGCAGCGGCAGCGAAACGGTCGCGACCGCCTGGGCGCGCCGCAGGATGGCCGCCTCCTGGGCGGCGAGTCGCCGGCGCGGGATGCCGATCAGGTCGGCGCCGGCCACCAGATCGTCGGTGGCGTAGAAGACCGTGCGGCGGGCCGGAACCGCGTGCAGCAGGTTCTCCACCCGGGTGCTGATCAGCGCGGCGATCGGGGTGCCGGGGGAGCCGTACAGCCGGTCGACGGCGTCGCGGACGGCCCGGCGCATCAGCGGTGGGACCAGATGCCGGGTGCCGGGCCGGTACATGCCGGGGGTGACCCGGGGAACCAGACGGTCGAGGCCGGCCCGGACGGTGGTGAGCGGCGGGGTGTTCCACGAGGTGCCCCGTTCCGGGTCGCGCAGCCGGGTCAGCGCGGACACCGGCGGGTCGACGTAGAGCACCGGTGTCAGCCGGCTCAACTCGTCGGCGATGTGCCGGTCGGTGCCGGCGGGCCCGTCGTACGGGGTTCCCGCGAGGTAGACCACCAATCGGTCACGGGTCGGCGTCACGTCGTTTCCTTCCTCTGCCTCACCTGATCACCGCGGGGGACCAGGCGTCGTGGACGAGCACCGCCGGTGCTCCCGAGCCGTCCGCGGGCACCTGCCAGATGTCGCTGGTGGCGGTGCCCGGGGTGGTGCGGGCCAGCCCGTAGAGCACGGTCCGGTCGTCGAGCCACTCGACCTGGTCGTCGACGCTGCGGGTCTCCGCCAGGACGGTCTCGGCGCCGGTGCGCAGATCGTGAACGGCAAGACGCCACTGTCCGGCCGGCAGGTCGCCGTGCTTCTTGAAGGCGACCCTGGTGCCGTCGGGCGACAGCGACGGGCACTCGACGTCACTCCTCAGCGCGGTCACCGTACGGCCGCTCAGGCTTCCCTCGACCAGCCAGGTCCTCCCGCCGGACGCGGCCGTCGCGTAGAACCGGTCGTGGTCGGCGAACGTGACGCCCCAGAGGTTCTTGTCGACCGCTGTGATCGCCCTGCCGTCCACGGTGAGCGTGAACTTCTCGATGTCGCCGACCACTTCGCCGGCGGTGCGGCTGACGACGGTCCGGGTGGAGAACTGGCCCGGATTCGCATATGAGTCGCCGAAGACGAACGTCGTGGTCGCCACGAGCGATCCGTCCCGCGAAAGCCGGGCGCGGCTGGGGATTCCGGTCAGCGGCAGGTCCCGCTCGGGTGCCCAGTCGCTGTCGAGCAGCCGCGCCTGGTAGGTGGTCACCAGCCCGCGTTTGGCGGAGAGGCAGACGGCGTCGGCCGCGGTCGCGTACACCCGCTCGCAGGAAGCGCTGGTGAACGCCCGCGGGCCGTCCGGATCGTCCAGCGCGACCAGTGCGACCTTGCCGTACCCCTGGCCCAGCGCGGTGTTGCGGAACACCAGATGCGGTCCGGCCCGCAGATCCGCGGTGTTCCCACCGGTCGCGACGCCGGGCGCCCGGGCTGCGGTCTCGGCCTGGCCCTGCCGCACGTTCCAGACGTATCCGCCGGCGCCCAGCAGAGCCGCGGCCAGAATCGCGGTCAGCAGTACGATGCGCATTCGCAGACTCACTCCGGGACCTCGTCCCGGTCGGTGCCGCGCAGCAGCCAGCCGGCCACGGGGATCGCCACGGCGAGGAGCACCGCGAACTGCACCAGCGAGGTGCCTGGGCCCTGCAGGCTCCACAGCACCCCGAACAGCAGGGACGAGGCGAAGCGGGCCAGTGCCACCACGGTCTGCCCGGCCGCGATGCCGGTGCCTCGTGCCTGCGCGGGGACCAGCCGGCTGACGAGGGCGGGCAGCACACCGTCGGTGGCCGCGTAGAAGACGCCGAGCAGCAGCAGGACCGCCAGGGTCAGCCCCACCCCGCCGGCCGGCAGCGCGGCCAGCAGGTAGCAGGTGAGCAGGGCGGCGTGGCCGGCCACCAGCACACGGGCGCGGCCGATGCGGTCGGCGAGCCGGCCCAGGGGTACGGCCAGTGCCAGGTAGGCGACGTTCGTACCGACGTAGAGCAAGGGGAACCAGCCTGCCGCGAAGTCGTCGCGCTCCTGCAGGGACAGGTAGAGGAAACCGTCACCGACCGTCAGCAGGCCCAGTACCCCGGCGGCGATCAGCGGACGCCGCAGCCGGGGCCCGCCCACCGCGCGCATCACCCGGCGCAACCCGATCCGGGCGGTGCCGGTGCGGGTGCGCAGGTTCGGCACGAACAGCACCAGCACGGCGAGGCCGACCAGCGCGAAGGCGAACGACACCACGAAGATCGAGTCGTAGCTACCGGGCACGCTCGCGAGCAGCGCGAACGCGACCAGGGGGCCGAGCGCCGCACCGATCGTGTCCAGGGTGCGGTGGACACCGAACGCCCGCCCGAGCGTCCGCGGGTCGGACGCCTCCGCGATCAGCGCGTCGCGGGGCGCGGTCCGCAGCCCCTTGCCGAGCCGGTCGGCGGTGATCACGGCGGTGATCGCGGCGAACCCAGTGGCCGGGAGCATCGCGATCCGGCTGAGGGCGGACGCGCCGTACCCCAGAGCCGCGACCCACTTCGGCTGCCCGCCACGGTCCCCGGCGTAGCCGCCCGCGATCCGCAGGAAGGCGCTGACGCCCTGGTAGATGCCGTCCAGGAAGCCGTACGCCACCGGGCTGAGCCCGACCACGGCCGTGAGATACAGGGGCAGCACCGACGCCACCATCTCCGACGACACGTCGGTCAGCAGGCTGACCACACCAAGCAGCACGACCGTGGCGGAGACCCGGCGGGTGACTGCCCCGGCCGCGTCCCTGCCCGGTCGATCCCGCAGCGTCACATACACCTCATCGCCGCCCTTCGCCGACGGCCAATGTGGACGCACCGTTAGGGTTTGCGCGTCGGCTTCGGTGACAGCGCACGGGGGACGCCATGGCGATCGGGCACAGGGTGCGGGCACGGCTGGCGGACGGACCTGGATCACTCGGGCACGCTGCCCGGCGGCGCCGGGCAGCGAAACTGGTCGAGACGTTCCCGGGCCTGGCCGGCATGCGGGTGCTCGACCTAGGCGGCGAACCGCTGTTCTGGCGCGGTTTCCCGGTGCGGCCCGCGCACGTCACGGTGCTCAACCTCCTGTCGTTCGACGCCGCGGAGCCGTGGATCGACGCTGTGACCGGCGACGCCTGCGACCCGCCGGCCGCGGTGACGAGACGCAGGTTCGACCTGGTCGTCTCCAACTCGGTGATCGAGCACGTCGGCGGCCACGTCCCCCGGCAACGATTCGCCGAGGTGGTGCTGCGGGCCGCCGACCGGCACTGGGTGCAGACTCCGTACCGGTACTTTCCGGTGGAGCCGCACTGGGTGTTTCCGGGCATGCAGTTCCTGCCGTTGCGCGTGCGCGCCGAAGTGACCCGCCGCTGGCCGTTGAGCCCCGGGCGAGCCGGCGATCTGCCCGAGGCCGTCGCCAACGCCGCCTCCGTCGAGTTGCTGTCGCTCACCGAGATGCGCGCCTACTTCCCGGACTCTTACCTCTGGTACGAACGTGCCGTCGGTTTGATCAAGTCGGTGACCGCGGTCCGTGCCTAGCGCAGCGCCGCGGCCAGTTGCTCGGCCACCCGGGCCTGCTGGTCCGCCGTGATCTGCGGATAGATCGGCAGCGACAACAGCTCCGGCGCGACCGCCTCAGCGTGCGGGAACGAGCCGCCGAGATGGGCGAACGCCCCGGTCCGGTGCACCGGAATCGGATAGTGGATCGCCGCACCGATACCGGCCGCGTTCAGTTTCGCCAGCACGTCGTCGCGGCGCGGCACCCGTACGCAATAGATGTGCCAGACATGCTCGTTGCCCTCGAGCGTCACCGGCAGCACCACGTCGTCGAGACCGGCCAGCAGATGGTGATACCGCGCCGCCGCGGCCCGCCGCTGATCGTTCCAGCCGGCCAGCCTCGCCAGTTTGGCCCGCAGCACGACCGCCTGCAGACCGTCCAGCCGGCTGTTCACCCCGATCAGGTCGTGGTGATATTTGCGCAGCCCACCATGGCTGCCCAGGGTGCGAACCGTGGTGGCCCACTGCTCGGACGCCGTGGTGACCGCACCCGCATCGCCGTAGGCGCCCAGGTTCTTCCCCGGATAGAAACTGGTCGCGGCGATCCCGTCGGCCCCGGAGCCGCGACCGTGCCGGGTGGCGCCCTGCGACTGCGCGGCGTCCTCCACGATGGCGACATCGCGCCCGCCGAGGCCGTTGCGAAGCTCCTCCACGGGCGCGAGCTGGCCGTAGAGATGGACCGGCACGATCGCGCGGGTGGCCGGGGTGACGGCGGCCAGCGCCGCCTCCACATCGATCAGATAGGTCTGCGGGTCGCAGTCGACCAGCACGACGGCAGCGCCGGCCCGGGCGACCGCCTCCGCGGTGGCGATGAACGTGTTCGCCGGCAGGATCACCTCGGCGCCCGGCCCGACGCCGACCGCCCGCAACGCCAGCTCCAGCGCGTCGGTGCCGTTGGCGACGCCGACACAGTGCGGCAGCCCGGAGAACGCCGCGTACTCCTGCTCGAACGCGGCCACCTCGGCGCCGCCGACGAACGCAGTCTCGGCCAGGACGCGCTTGAATCCGGTCTCGACCTCGGCGGCCACCTCGGCGTGGGCGGCGGCCAGGTCGACGAGCGGGATTCGGCTCATGAAGTCAGCTCCTTGCGCAGTAGACGGGCGGGACTGCCGGCCCAGACCTCGCCGGGCGGCACGTCGTGCAGCACCACGGAACCCATGCCGATCAGCGAGCCGGCACCGACGGTCACACCCTCACGGATCAGGGCGCCGGCCCCCACGTAGGCGCCGGGCGCCAGCACCGCGCCGCCACCGAGGCGTACGCCGGACGCGATGGTCACGTAGTCACCCACCCGGTCGTCGTGGGTGAGCACGGCCTGCGGCATGACCGCCACGTGCGCGCCCACGACGACGTCGGCGGTCAGCACCGTGCCGGCCAGCAGCACGCTGCCCGGGCCGACGCTGCTGCCCAGGCCCACGTCGGCGGACGGGTGCACGACCGTCGCGTACCGGTCGGCGGGCAGGCCGAGGCGTTCGACGATGCGCCGCCGCGCGGTGAAGTTGCGCGGATTGCCCACGCACACCACGACGGCGGCGTCCGTCTTCAGCACACTGTCGACCGGGCCGAGCACCGGCAGCCCGGACCGGACCGTCCCGTGCAGGGCCGGGTCGTCGTCGACGAAGCCCAGCGTCCGCAGGCCGGCGGCGGCCGCGGCCGAGGCGGTCTCCCTGGCGAAACCGCCCGCCCCGACGATGACCAGGTCCTTCACCGGGCGGCCAGCTCCCGCAGGACGCCGGCGATGTGCTGCTGGTCGTCGTCGGTGAGCCGGTGGTGCAGCGGCAGGATCAGCGACTCCCGGGTGATCCGCTCGGTGACCGGCAGCGGGGCCGGGGTCACGTCCGCGTACGCCGGTTCCAGATGTGCCGCCATGATGCCGCGCCGCGCCGAGACACCCCGTTCGGCCAGCACCGACAGCACCTCGTCGCGGCCGACCGGGAAACCGTCGAGCAGGACCCAGAACGACTGGTAGTTGGTCTGCCCGTACGCCGGGTCCCGTACCGGAACCAGACCGTCGATGTCGGCCAGCAGCTCGTGGTAGCGGGCGGCGAGCTCCCGGCGCTGGGCGACCAGGCCGGGCAGCCGGCCGAGCTGCACCAGACCGACCGCGGCCTGGATGTCGGTCATCCGGTAGTTGTAGGCGGTCTCCAGGTACGCCTCGAGCACCGGCTGCGCGCTCCTGTGCCGGTCGGCCGCGGACACGTTCATGCCGTGTTCCCGCAGCCTGCGCAGCCGCGCCGCCGCCTCCGGGTCGTCGACGGTGATCATGCCACCCTCACCGGTGGTGATCAGTTTGCGCGGGTGGAACGACCACGCGGCCACCGCGGCGCCGGTTCCGGCGGGTTCCCCGTACGCCGAAGAACCTGCCGCGCAGGCGGCGTCCTCGACCAGGCCGACCCCCCACCCGGCCGTTGCCTTACGCAGCGCGGCCGTGTCGAACGGCACGCCACCCTGATGCACCGCGATGACCGCCCGGGTCCGCGGGGTGCGCACCGCGTCGATCGTCTCCACGGTGACGTTCCCGGTGGCCAGGTCGACGTCGGCGAAGACCGGCGTCGCCCCGACGTAGCGGACCGCGTTGGCGGTGGCGATGAACGACAGCGACGGCACGATCACCTCGTCGCCGGGACCGATGTCGAGCAGCACCAGCGCCAGGTGCAGCCCGGTGGTGCAGGAGCTGACCGCGACACCGTGCCCGGCGCCGACCGCGGCCGCGAACTCCTGCTCGAAGCGGGCGACGCGCGGCCCCTGCGCGACCCAGCCGGAGCGGATCGCCTCGGCAGCGGCCTGCGCCTCCTCCTCGCCGAGCTGAGGAATCATCACCGGGATCATCGCGACGACCGCCACCAGTCGACCAGACCCTGCAGGCCCTCGGTGAGGGTGAGCTCGGGCTTCCAGCCCAGGCGCTCGTCGGCGGCGGAGATGTCGGCCAGCCGGCGGGTGACGCCGTTGACCGCGCGGGCCGGGCCGTGCTCCGGAACGAGGTCCGACTTCATCACCGAGCTGAGCGCGGCGGCCAGATCCTTGAGGCTGGTCTCCTCGCTGCTGGCGATGTTGAACACGTCGTCGGTGACGTCGGCGCGGGCGGCCAGGATGTTGGCCCGGGCGATGTCCGCCACGTGCACGAAGTCCATGGTCTGCAGGCCGTCGCCGAGGATCAGCGGGGGAGTGCCCGACTCGATCCGCTCCATCCAGCGGATCAGCACCTCGGTGTAGAGCCCGTGGATGTCCATCCGCGGTCCGTACACGTTGAAGTAGCGCAGGGCCACGTAGTCCAGGCCCTTCATGGCGTGGAAGCTGCGCAGCGTCGCCTCGTTGAACGCCTTCGCGGCGCCGTAGAACGTGTCGTTGTTGTACGGGTGATGCCGCTCGGTCGTCGGGAACTCCTCGGCCAGCCCGTACACCGACGCCGACGACGACGCGACGACCTTCTTCACCCCGGCGTCGGCCGCCGCCTCGATCACGTTGAACGTGCCGTCGACGAGCACCTCGTTGGCCAGCCGCGGTTCCTCCGCGCACTGGGTGATCCGGATCGCGGCCAGGTGGAACACCAGGTCCTTGTCCGCCGTCACGTCCCGGACCAGCGCGTTGTCACGGATGTCGCCGTCGACCAGCCGCACCGGGCCGTTGGCCAGAGCCCAGGCCAGGTTCTCCCGCCGCCCCCGCACGAAGTTGTCGAGAACGACGATCTCGGCGGCCCCGCCGCGGACGAGTTCGTCGACGACGTGCGAACCGATCGTGCCCGCCCCGCCGGTGACGAGAGCGCGCGCGCCCTCGATCTGTACCCCAGTCACGCCATGTGCCCTTCGTTGAGCTTGATCATCGTTCCGCCGTCGGCCAGGCTGCGCGAGGCGGCCTGCAGAATCTCCAGCACGCGCAGGCCGGCCCGGCCGTCGGTCAGCGCGGGCGTGCCCGTACCGATCGCTCGCGCGTATTCGTCCACCATGGTCCGCAGCGCCTCGCGCTCGGTCAGAGCCGGCGCGACCATGTCCCCGGAGCGGTAGGACACCAGGATGTCGCGCCGCTCCTGCTCGCCGAGCTCCTCCGGGGAGGCCACGTCGACGCCGCGGTCGTAGAGCGACACCCGCTGGCTCGGGTTCAGGTCGTCCCAGACCAGGGTCCGCTTCGAACCGCCGAAGATCGCGGTGCGGACCTTCACCGGGGACAGCCAGTTCACGTGGATGTGCGCGATCGCGCCGTTGCTCAGCTGCAACGTCAGGTACGCCACGCAGGCCCGGCCGGCGCCGATGCCGTCCGCCCCGTGCGCCGCGACCGCGACCGGCCGGACCGCCGGCGGCAGCACGAAGTCCAGGATCGACAGGTCGTGCGGCGCCAGGTCCCAGATCACGTCGATGTCGCGCTGCACCAGGCCCAGGTTGATCCGCACCGAGTCGAGGAAGTGCAGCTCACCCAGATCGCCGGCGTGCAGCAGCTCCCGGATGCGCAGCACCGCCGGGGTGTAGCAGTAGGTGTGGTCGCACATCAGCGTCAGCCCACGCCGGTCGGCCTCCTCGACGAGCGCACGGCCCTCGTCGTAGGTGGCCGCGAGTGGCTTCTCGACCAGCACGTGCTTGCCGGCGCGCAGCGCCTTCAGCGCGACCGGCAGATGGGTGCCGGCGGGGGTGGCGATGGCGACGGCATGCACGTCCGGGTCGGCGAGGACCTCGTCCAGGTCGGCGGTGACCTGCACGGTCGAATATCCGCCGAGGACCCGCTGGGCGCGGTCGACGTCGAGGTCGCACAACCACCGCAGCCGGAAGGCTGGACTGCCCTGGAAGTTGCGGACGAGGTTGGGGCCCCAGTAACCGGCCCCGACGACGGCGACGCCGATCGCGGGTGCGGATTGCGGAGGAGTCACAGAGATCCGTTTCGTTCTGGAAGCCGCGGCTTCGTCGGGCGAACGGGATTCGTCGATACACCTTGGACGGTGCCGAGGGGAAGCTATCGACTCCGCTCGGTACAACGCCAGATCACTGACGGCATTCAGGCGGAGCCGACGCCGATTCCGGTCCCAACGGTTGAAGGGGGCCCGTCCGTCGGTCGATGGACGCGAGAACCATCGGCCATATTGGACGGCAACGTCGGCTTGCCGACATCGATGGACGGCTTTCACGTTTACCCTGTCCCGGTCCGCCGACCGTCCGCCCGAAGGGTGTCCGATGACCGAGCCGAGCCGCGACGGCGTGACCGTCGCCCCGACCGCCGACGTCGACGACCGGGCCGTGATCGGGACGGGCACCCGGGTCTGGCACCTCGCCCAGATCCGCGAGCAGGCCACCCTCGGCCGCGACTGCAACATCGGCCGCGGCGCCTACGTCGGCCCCGGTGTCACCCTCGGTGACAACTGCAAGCTGCAGAACCACGCGCTCGTCTACGAACCGGCCCGCCTCGGCAACGGCGTCTTCGTCGGCCCGGCCGCCGTGCTCACCAACGACGAGTACCCGCGCGCCATCACCCCCGACGGCCGCCTCAAGACCGGCGCCGACTGGACCGCCGTCGGCGTCACCATCGGTGAGGGCGCCGCGATCGGCGCGCGGGCCGTCTGTGTCGCCCCGGTCACCGTCGGCCGCTGGGCCCTGGTCGGCTCCGGCGCGGTCGTCACCAAGGACGTGCCGGACTTCGCCCTGGTCGTCGGCGTCCCGGCCCGCCGGGTCGGCTGGGTCGGCCGGGCCGGCCGGCCGCTCACCCCGAAGGGCGACAACATCTGGGTCTGCCCGGAGACCGGCGCCGAATATCACGAGGCTGCCGGCAAGCTCATCGAGAGCTGACCCCTTCCCGGTACGCCTACGGGGCTGGACAAGAACTACACGTACCGCCGAACCACGCGACGCCCCACTCTGGTCCCGGCCCCAGCGCGCCCGCCGGGAAACACCACGTGGCCAGCCGCTTCGGCTACGCCGAACCCCCAACCCCGGCTGACGCTCACTGTTGCCTCAACCGCCGGGAGGCAGCGCTGGGCGTCAGCTGCGTGCTGTCGGCTGACGCTGGCTGTTGCCTCAAGCGCCGGGAGGCAGCGCTGGGCGTCAGCTGCGTGCTGTCGGCTGACGCTGGCTGTTGCCTCAAGTGCCGGGAGGCAGCAGTGAGCGTCAGCTGCGTGCTGTCGGCTGACGCTCACTGCTGCTTTAGCGGTGCTGAGGCAGCAGTGGCGGTCAGCTGGACCCGCTGGTGTTTCCCGGCGGCCGCGCTGGGGCCGGGACCCGGCTGGTGATCGCGCGGCTCGGCGGGACGGTCACGATTCGGCGGGGCGGTGATTGCCCGTACCGATGCGGTTTCAGGGACCGAGAGTGATCGTGCTGACCGCGAGTGGGTCGGGGCCGGCCGAAGGCAGATGCAGTTGAAGTTGGTGGCGGCCGGCTGCGGCCGTCGCAGGGATGCGGACGGTGAGGAACAGTTCGGTGACGTCGGGGACGGTGAAGGCGGCGTATCGGGTCAGCCGGTGTTCGAGCGTTCGGCCGTCGAAACGGATCTCCAGCGGGCCCTGATGGGTGCGCGGCCGGTAGGCGAACAGCGGGATCTGCTCGCCGGCGCTGGCGGTGCCCGGCGTGACGAAGCGGAGGCACCCGGCAGCGGCCGGCTGCGCGGCAGCGGGTGGCGCGGCGGCGGCGGGTTGCGCGGCGGCGGGTGGCACGGCCGCGGCCGCGGCGGGTGGCGCGGCTGAGTGCGTGGCCGGCTGGGCGCTGGCGTCGGCGGCGAAGATCGGCAGGGCGAGGGCGGCGCCGGCGAGCAGGGCCACCGGGATCCAGCGGGCGGAACGCTGCGGGCGGTTCTCGAGGATGTCCTGACTCATCGTGATCTCTCCTTGGGTTGATGCGGCCTGACCACCTCGTTGTCACCCGATGCGGTGCCGGGGCGGTACCGGACGGGTATCAGCCCGGTATCAGCGCCGTTGACACCTGGGCTGAGCAGGGTGGACAGTCCGGATGTGGGTATCGGCGTTCTGGGCCCACTGACCATCGACGGCGCCGGGCCGGACAGCCGGATCGGGCCGCGCGACCGGATGGTGCTGGCAGCCCTGGTCACCGTCGGTAGCGAGGCGCTGCGGCTGGAGCGGCTCGCCGAGGCGGTGTGGGGTGAGCATCCGCCGGTCTCATGGCGCAAGGTGCTGCACGGCTGCGTGGCCCGGCTGCGGCGCGCGCTCGGGACGGCGGCGATCGCGACCGTGCCGGACGGCTACCGGCTGGCAGCCCCGGCGAGTGAGATCGACGCCCGCTGTTTCGAGCAGCTGCTCGGGCGCGCCCGCGAGCAGCTCGCGCTGGACGCCGCCGATCGTGCGCTGTTCCTGGCCGGCGAGGCGCTGGCGCTGTGGCGCGGGCCGGCACTGCCGGAGCTGGAGGCCTGGGAGCCGGGCCGGGTCGAGGCGGGCCGCCTGGAGGAGTTGCGCCGCGACGCCGAGGAGCTGCGGGTGGAGGCAGCGGTGCGGGCCGGCCGGCAGGGCGAGGTGCTGGCCGACGCGCAGGCGCAGGTGGTGGCGGCGCCGCTGCGGGAGCGGCGGTGGGTGCTGTTGGCACAGGCCCAGTACGGTGCGGGCCGGCAGGGTGAGGCGCTGGCGAGTCTGCGCCGGGCCCGGCAGGTGCTGACCGCCGAGCTCGGGCTGGATCCCGGGCCGGAGCTGGCCGGGGTGGAGCGGGCGATCCTGCGCCAGGAGCTGCGCGCGCCGGCGCAGCGTCCGCCGCAGGAGTCCGCGGCCTGCCCCTATCTGGGGCTGATCCCTTATGACGTGGATGACGCGGAGACGTTCTTCGGCCGCGACGACGACACGGCGCAGGGCCTGCGCCGGCTGGCCACCGCCGGGGTGCTGGTCGTGGTCGGCGCTTCCGGCAGCGGCAAGTCGTCGCTGGTCCGGGCCGGGGTGGCGGCGGCGCTGCGGGCGCAGGGCCGGCCGGTGACCGTGGTGCATCCGGGGCCGCATCCGATGCGGTCGCTGAGCGTGCTGCCGGAGTCCGGCCCGGCGCCGGCGCTGGTGGTCGATCAGTGCGAGGAGGTGCTGACGCTCTGCACCGACCTGGCCGAGCAGGCCGAGTTCATCACCGCCCTGGCCGGGTATCCGGTGCGGGCGCCGCTGGTCGTGGCGTTGCGCGCGGACCGCCTGGGCGAGATCTGCGAGCATCCCGGCTTCGCCCGCCTGGTCGAGAACGGGCTGTACCTGCTCAGCTCGATGCGCGAGGCCAAGGTCCGCACGGCCATCGAGGGCCCGGCCCGGCAGACCGGCCTGCTGCTCGAACCCGGGCTGGTGGATCTGCTGCTGCGCGACGTGGACTGCGAGCCCGGCCCGCTGCCGCTGCTGTCGCATGCGCTGCGCCAGACCTGGCGGCGCCGGGAGGGCCGCACCCTGACGGTGGCCGGCTACCGGGCCACCGGCGGCATCCGCGGCGCGGTCGCCAACACCGCGGAGGATCTGTACGAACGGACCCCGGTCGAGTTCCGCCCGCTGCTGCGCGATCTGCTGCTGCGCCTGGTCGCGGTCACACCGGAGGGCGAGGCGAACCGGGGCCGGATCCCGCGCCGGCTGATCGCCACCGGCCCAGCCCAGGAGCAGCTGCTCGAACGCCTGGTCGCGGCCCGGCTGGTCACCGCCGGCGAGGACACCGTGGCGCTCGCGCACGAGGCGCTGACCCGGGTGTGGCCGCGGATGCGCGCCTGGCTGGACGAGGACGCCGAGGGCCAGCGGATCCGCCGGCATCTGAGCTTCGCCGCCGACGCGTGGGAGGCGATGGACCGGCCGGACAGCGAGCTGTACCGGGGCGCGCGGCTGGCCCGGGCCGCGGAGTGGCGCGATCGCAGCACGCCGTCGCTGAGCACGGCCGAGGACGCCTTCCTGACCGCGTCGCGCCGGCTGGCCGACACGGAGCGGGCCTTGGCGGCCCGCACCAACCGCCGGTTGCGCACGCTGCTGTCGGTCGCGGTGGTGCTGTTGGTCGCCGCGGCAGGGGCGGGGGCGTACGCGCTGCGCCAGGCCGACCGCGCCGGCGCCGCCGCGTTGTCGGCCGAGGCACGCCGGATCAGCGCGTACGCGCAGACCACCGCCGAGGCCGACCAGTCGTTGCTGCTGGCCGCGGGCGCGATCGTCATGGACGACACGACGACCACCCGGGCCGGGCTGCTCGCCGCGCTCGGCCGCAACCCGGAGCTCATCGGTGTTCTGCGCGGTCCGGAGCGGATGGCCGTCCAGCTCGAGGTCAGCGAGGACGGCGAGGCGCTGATCGTGCTCAACGGGACCCGGGTGGGACGGTTCGACACGCGTACGCACACGGGTTCCTGGCGGCCGCCCGCGGTCGCCGCCGCCGACTCGCCCACCGTCGGGACGATCCGGCCGGACGGCCGGCAGACCGCGATCCCGTACGGGCCGAATGAGGACCCCGGCGTCCGGCTGACCGGCACCGGGGGAGAGGGCACCTGGCTGATCACCCCGCTGAAGCTGGCCTTCGACTCGGTGGCGCGGTCGCTGGCCTACACCGAGGACAGCCGGGTGATCGCCGTGGGCTACCGGCGCGACCAGCACGAGAACACCGAGATCCGGATGTGGCCGGTCGGCGCGATCGAGCAGCCGCCGGCGGTGGTCCTCGGGCCGTGGGTCGTCGACGCCTTCCGGTTCAGCCCGGACGGCCGCCGGATCTGGGCCGCCGGGGACGGCCGGCTCACGGTCCTGGACGTGGGCACCGGGCGGACCGTCCGGTCGCTCCCGGTGGCCGGCCTCGCCTTCGACCTGAGCCGGGACGGCCGTCTGCTCGCCACCGGCGCGGTCCGTGGTGGTCCCGAGGTGGTGCTGGCCGACGCCGCCTCCGGACGGGAGCGGGCGCGGCTGCGTGGCGGCGGCACCGGTCAGGTCCAGCAGGTCCGGTTCTCCCCGGACGGCCGGTTGGTCGCCGCGGCGGTCGCCGACAACACGACCACGGTGTGGGAGACGGGCACCGGCCGGATCGTCGAGGTGCTGCGCGGGCATGCCGACGCCGTGGTGGACATCGAGTTCGGTCATGACGGCGCGACGCTGTACACCGGTGACCGGGACGGCACGACGCTGGTGTGGGATCTGCGCGGCGACCGGCGGTTCGTGGCGCGCCGGGTCCTGGCCGGGCCTGGGCCTGCCACGGCCACCGACGTCGCCGTCTCTCCCGACGGCGGGACCGCGGCGTTCAGCACCGCACGACCCGGCCCGGGCGGCCGCCACCACCTCAGCCGGCTGCGGATCGTCGACCTGAGCAGCGGCCGGCTCCGGGCGGAGTTCGAGATCGGCGAGGTCCGGCATCCGGGTATCGCGTGGCGCCCGGACGGCGCCCGGCTGGCCACCACCAGCGAGGACGGCTTCGTGCGGGTCTGGGAGGCGGGCACCGGCCGGCTGGTGGCCGGGCGGCAGCTGAACTTCCGGCCGGTGAACGGCCTGGTCTACTCCGGTGACGGGAACCGGCTGATCCTCATCGACGACCGGGTCCTGCAGCTCGACGCCGCCACGCTGCAGCCGGGCGGCGAGCTGCTGCGGCTGCCGGGCGACGTGGCGTGGCGGCCGGCGATCAGCCCGGACGGCGGTACGGTCGTCGCCTTCGACGTCCCGCCCGGGGAGACGGTGCCGCCCGAGGCGGGGCGCGCGGTGGCGTACGTCGACCTGCGCCGCAACCGGGCCTATGACCTGCAGGTCGGAGTGGTCGGGGTGGCCGCCGCCTTCTCCCCGGACGGCCGCCGTCTCGCCGTCGGTGGCTACACCGGTGACGTGGTGGTGCTCGACGCCGCGACCCGCGCCGCCGTGCGGCCGCCGGTCGTGGGGCACACCGGCGCCGCCGGGCCGCTCGCCTACTCGGCGGACGGCAGGACCGTGGTGGCGGGCGGTCCCGACGGGCGGGTCTCGGTGTGGGACGGGCGGACCGGCGAGCCGCTGGGTGTGGTCGCGCCGGCGACGGCGGGAGTTCGGACATATCCGGTGTTCCTCCCGGACGGGCACACCGTGCTCGTCGTGACGTCGGAGGGCGCGGTGCACACCTGGGACACCCGGCCGGCCGAGTGGATCGCCTACGCCTGCCGGGTCGCCGGCCGGGACCTGACCGCCGCCGAGCGGACCGAGGCGGCCGGCGAGCACCCACCGGCCTCGGCTTGTTGACTCGTGAGTAACCCTCAATCTGCCTGGCCCTGCGTGAACGGGCTGGTCACCGCGCTGTCGGGCAATCGGCATCCACTACAGTCGGATCGGTTGTCGTCCGCTCAGGGATGCGCTGGCCGACCTGGTGTTCCTGGGATGAGGAAGGGCTCGATTCGGTGTTCCGTCGTATCGCAATCATCAACCGGGGTGAGGCCGCGATGCGGCTCATCCACGCCGCGCGGGACCTGTCCGCGGAGACCGGGACGCCGATCGAGACGGTCGCGCTGTACACCGACGTCGACCGGCACGCCACGTTCGTCCGCGAGGCCGACATCGCCTACGACCTGGGTCCGGCGGCCGCCCGGCCGTACCTGGACCTGAAGGTGCTCGAGCACGCGCTGACCGAGACCGGCGCGGATGCCGCCTGGGTGGGCTGGGGTTTCGTGGCCGAGGATCCGGCCTTCGCCGAGCTGTGCGAGAAGGTCGGGGTGACCTTCATCGGGCCGAACCCGGACGCGATGCGCAAGCTGGGCGACAAGATCGGCTCGAAGCTGATCGCCGAGGAGGTCGGCGTCCCGGTGGCGCCGTGGAGCCGCGGTGAGGTCGCGACCCTGGAGGACGCCACCGCCGCGGCCGCGCAGATCGGCTATCCGCTGATGCTGAAGGCGACCGCCGGCGGCGGCGGGCGCGGCATCCGGGTGGTCCGCAGCGCGGACGAGCTCGCCGACGTCTACGAGCGCACCAGCCAGGAGGCGGCCCGCGCGTTCGGCAGCGGTGTCGTGTTCCTGGAGCGCCTGGTCACCGGCGCCCGGCACGTCGAGGTCCAGGTGATCGCCGACGGCCAGGGCACCGCGTGGGCGCTCGGCGTCCGGGACTGCTCGGTGCAGCGGCGCAACCAGAAGGTGATCGAGGAGTCGGCGTCGCCGGTTCTCGCCCCCGAGCAGGTCGCCGACCTGAAGGCGTCGGCCGAGCGGCTGGCCGTCGCGGTCGGCTACCGGGGCGCCGCGACCGTCGAGTTCCTCTACCACCCGGGCGAGAAGCTGTTCGCCTTCCTCGAGGTCAACACCCGCCTGCAGGTGGAGCACCCGATCACCGAGGCGACCACCAGCTTCGACCTGGTCAAGGCCCAGTTGTTCGTCGCCGCCGGCGGCAGGCTCGAAGGCGAGCGCCCGGTCGAGCGCGGGCACGCCATCGAGGCCCGGCTCAACGCCGAGGATCCGGACCGGGACTTCGCACCGGCGCCGGGCCGCATCGCGCGGCTCGTGCTGCCCGCCGGGCCGGGCATCCGGGTGGACACCGGTGTCAGCGAGGGCGACACCATCGCCGCCGACTTCGACTCGATGATTGCCAAGATCATTGCGTACGGGCGGAACCGTGAGGAGGCGCTCGGCCGGCTGCGCCGCGCGATGGCCGAGACCACCGTGGTGATCGAGGGCGGCGCCACCAACAAGAGCTTCGTGCTCGACCTCCTGCACCAGCCCGAGGTGATCGACGCCAGCGCCGACACCGGCTGGATCGACCGGGTCCGCGGTGAGGGCCGCCTCGTCTCGCACCGGCACTCCGCGGTCGCGCTGACCGCCGCCGCCATCGAGGTGTACCAGGAGGAGGAGCAGGCCGAGCAGCAGCGCCTGCTGTCCACCGCGTTCGGCGGGCGCCCGCAGGTGCAGCACGAGAGCGGCCGGCCGCTGGACCTCAAGCTGCGCGGCGTCACGTACCGGGTGCGGGTCGCCCGGGTCGGCCCGCAGCGCTTCCGCGTCGGCATCGAGGCGGGCGACGACTCCCGGGTCGCCGACGTCGAGGTGGACCGGTTCGACGAGCACACCGGGCAGATCAAGGTCAACGGCACCCGGTACCGGCTGCTCACCGGCACCCACAAGTCGATCCACTTGGTCGAGGTCGACGGGGTCACGCACCGGATCAGCCGGGACGAGGGCGGCGTGCTGCGCTCGCCGATGCCCGCCCTGGTCGTCGCCACCCCGCTCGAGATCGGCGCCGAGGTCGAGGCCGGCGCGCCGGTGCTGGTCCTGGAAGCCATGAAGATGGAGGCGGTGCTGCGGGCGCCGTTCAAGGCCCGGCTCAAGGAGCTCGTGGTCACCGTCGGCAGCAAGGTCGACGCCGGCGCCCCGCTGCTGCGCCTGGAGCCGCTCGCCGGCGCCGAGGCCGAGCAGGCCGCCGTCACCGAGGCCGTGGAGCTGGACCTGCCCGCGGTCACCGGCGAGGCGACCGCCCGCGAGCGCACCACCCGCGGCCAGGAGGACCTGCGCAGCCTGCTGCTCGGCTTCGACGTGGACCCGCACGACAGCCGCCGCGTCCTCGGCGACTACCAGGCCGCCCGCCGGGTGGCCGTGGCGGACGGCCGCCGGCCGCTGGCCGAGGAGCTGGCGCTGATCGAGCTCTTCGCCGACCTGGCCGAGCTGAGCCGCAACCGGCCGGTGGGTGAGGACGGCGACGGCGACAGCCGGGTGCACAGCGCCCGCGAGCACTTCCACACCTACCTGCAGAGCCTGGATGTGGAGCGCGCCGGGCTGCCGGAGGCGTTCCGGTCCCGGCTGGCCAAGGCGTTCGGCCACTACGGCGTCACCGAGCTGGACCGGACCCCGCAGCTGGAGGCCGCGGTGTTCCGGGTCTTCCTGGCCCAGCAGCGTGCCGCCGCCGACGCCAAGGTGATCGCCGCGCTGCTCGGCCTCTGGCTGCGCGAGTCCCCGCCGGACGAGGCGCTGCGCGAGCCGGTCGGTCTCGCCCTGGAACGGCTGATCGCCGCCACCCAGGTGCGGTTCCCGGCGCTGGCCGACCTGGCCCGCGGCGTGGTGTACGCCTGGTTCGCCCAGCCCCTGCTGCTGCGCAACCGGGCCCGCGTCTACAACCTGGTCCGCGGCCACCTGCGCCACCTCGACGCCCACCCGGACTCGCCGGACCGCGCCGAGCGCATCGCCGAGATGGTCCGCAGCACCGAACCGCTGCTGCGCGTCCTCGGCCAGCGGCTGGTCCGCGCCAACCTGGACAACTCGGTGATGCTCGAGGTGCTGACCCGGCGCTACTACGGCAACAAGGACCTCACGGGCGTACGAACCAGTGACGGTTTTGTGATCGCTGAGCGGGGCGGCGCCCGGCTGATCTCCTCCGCGGTCCGGTTCGAGGCGCTGACCAGCACCCTGCACGGCCTCGGCGAGCTCGCCCGCGCCGACGGTGCCGTCGACGCCGACATCTACCTGGCCTGGGAGAACCAGCCGGAGGATCTGGACGCGATGGCCGCCGCCCTGCACGAGGCGGTCAACGCGGAGCCGCTGCCGGCCCAGCTGCTGCGGGTGACGTTCGCCGTCGCCGGGCGCGGTGGCGCGGTGGCCCACCACCACTTCACCTTCCGGCCGTCGATCACCGGGATGAGCGAGGAACGGCTGATCCGCGGGCTGCACCCGTACATCGCGCACCGCATGCAGCTGGAGCGGCTCGGCAAGTTCGACCTGACCCGGCTGCCCTCCTCCGACGAGGACGTGCACCTGTTCCAGTGCGTGGCCCGGGAGAACCCGTCGGACCAGCGGCTGGTCGCGTTCGCGCAGATCCGCGACCTGACCGAACTGCGCGAGCACGACGGCCGGCTGGTCGCGCTGCCGACCGCCGAGGACGTGGTCGCCACCTGCCTCGACTCGATCCGCCGGGCCCAGTCGCAGCGCTCGCCGAAGGAACGCTTCAAGGGCAACCGGATCGTCGTGTACGTCTGGCCGGCCAGCAACCTCACCCCGGAGGAGCTGGAGATGCTGGCCCGCCGGGTGCAGCCGACGACGGCCGCCGCCGGGCTGCAGGAGATACTGTTCATCGCCCGCCAGCGTGACCCGCGGACCGGTGAGCTGGGCAAGTTCGGCATGCGGATCACGTTCGACGCCACCGGGCGGCCCGAGCTGCACCTGGGCGAGCCGCCGTCGGACACGATCGAGCCGCTCGACGACTACCAGCAGAAGGTGCAGCGTGCGGCGGCCCGCAACACGGTCTACCCGTACGAGCTGACCGGTCTGCTCGGTGACTTCGCCGAGTACGACCTCGACGAGAACCACGCGCTGGTCCCGGTGGACCGGCCGAAGGGCCGCAACAAGGCCGCCCTGGTCGCCGGTGTGATCACCACCCGCACCAGCCGGCACCCGGAGGGCGTCACCCGGGTGCTGCTGCTCGGCGACCCGACCAAGGCGCTCGGCGCGCTGTCGGAGCCGGAGTGCCGCCGGGTGGTCGCCGCGCTCGACCTGGCCGAGCGGATGCGGGTGCCGCTGGAGTGGTACGCGCTGTCCGCCGGCGCCCGGATCTCGATGGAGTCCGGCACCGAGAACATGGACTGGGTGGCCGCGGCGCTCAAGCGGATCGTCGAGTTCACCCAGGACGGCGGCGAGATCAACATCGTGGTCGCGGGCATCAACGTCGGCGCCCAGCCGTACTGGAACGCCGAGGCCACCATGCTCATGCACACCAAGGGCATCCTGGTGATGACCCCGGACTCAGCGATGGTGCTGACCGGCAAGCAGTCGCTCGACTTCTCCGGTGGCGTGTCGGCCGAGGACAACTTCGGCATCGGCGGCTACGACCGGGTGATGGGCCCGAACGGGCAGGCGCAGTACTGGGCGCCGGACCTGGCCGCGGCGGTCGAGGTGGTCATGTCGCACTACGACCACACGTACATCGTTCCCGGCGAGACCAGCGTGCGGCGTGCGGCCACCACCGACCCGGTCGACCGCGACGTGCAGGACTTCCCGCACACGGTGGCGGGCAGTGATTTCACCACGGTCGGCGAGATCTTCTCGGTCGCTTCCAACCCCGACCGCAAGAAGCCCTTCGACATCCGTACGGTGATGCGCGCTCTGACCGACCAGGACCACCCGGTCCTGGAACGGTGGGCCGGCATGGCCGACGCGGAGACCGCGGTGGTGCAGGATGTCCACCTCGGCGGCATCCCGGTCTGCCTGCTCGGCATCGAGTCCCGTTCGGTGCAGCGCGGCGGCTTCCCGCCCACCGACGGCCCGGACACCTACACCGCCGGCACCCTGTTCCCGCGCTCGTCGAAGAAGGCGGCCCGGGCGATCAACGCGGCCTCCGGCAACCGGCCGCTGGTCGTGCTGGCCAACCTGTCCGGCTTCGACGGCTCCCCGGAGTCGATGCGCAAACTGCAGCTGGAGTACGGCGCCGAGATCGGCCGCGCGATCGTCAACTTCCGTGGCCCGATCGTGTTCACGGTGATCTCGCGCTACCACGGCGGCGCGTTCGTGGTCTTCTCGAAGGCGCTGAACCCGAACATGACCGTGCTCGCGGTGAACGGCTCGTTCGCCTCGGTGCTCGGCGGCGCCCCCGCCGCGGCGGTCGTGTTCGCCGGGGACGTCAACGCGCGTACCGCCGCCGACCTGCGGGTCCGCGACCTGGAGGCGCGGGCCGCGGCCGCCACCGGCCCGGACCGCAGCACGCTGCTCGCCGAACTCGACGGGCTGCGCTCGTCGGTGCGCGCCGAGAAGCTGAACGAGGTGGCCGCCGAGTTCGACCGGGTGCACAGCATCCAGCGCGCGGTCGAGGTCGGCTCCGTGGACGCGGTGATCGACGCCGCCGAACTGCGCCCGCGCATCATCGCCGCGATCGAGGCCGGCCTGCGGTAACGGCTTTCACCGGCGGGTCAGCTGCGGCTGACCCGCCGGTCAGTCCAGTTCGATCTCGACCAGCGGGCTGCCGTCGATCCAGCTCTGCAGGCTGCCCGCCCAGCTCAGCCCCGGCACGATCGCGCCGAACACCCGCACCCGCTCGTCCGGGTCGGTGACCGGCCGGGCGCGCACCCGAAGGTCGTGACCGGTCAGGTGCAGGGTGAACTCGGGGTGCGCGAGCAGGTTGGCGTACCAGTCCCGCGAGCCCGGGCTGCCGGTCAGCCAGTAACGGCCGGCCGCCAGATACCGCCAGGTCTCGATCCGGCGTGGCTGCCCGCTGCGCCGCCCGATCGTGGTGATCTCCACGGTCATCTGCTGGTCGAGCGCCGCGCGTACCTCGTCTGTCGCCACCATGCGCCCATCCTGCAACCTCAACCGCGCTTCACGTCCAGCCCGCCGCGTAGGGTGTGTGCGCATGTACTGGGAGACGGTCGGCGCGACGAAAACGTTCACCCACCCCGTCAATACAGCCTGGCTGGACGGGGTCAGCCGGAGCGCGCGCATCCTCGACTACGGCTGCGGCTACGGCCGCAGTGTGCGGGAACTCCGCGACCTGGGCTTCAGCGAGGTGTCCGGCGTGGACATCTCGGCCGCACTGATCGCCCGTGGCCGTCAGACCTGGCCCGACCTGGACCTCGCCGTCCTGACCGCACCGCCGGCCCTGCCGCACAGGGCGGCCAGTGTCGACGTCGCCCTGCTGTTGGCGGTGCTCACCTGCATCCCCGACGACGAGGCCCAGCAGGCGCTCGTCGCCGAACTGGATCGCGTCCTGGCGCCGGGCGGCCTGATCCACGTCAGCGATCTCGTGCTGCAGCCGGACGAACGCCATCGACAGCGCTACGCCGCGCACGCCCGGTCGCACGCCGCCCCCTACGGCGTCTTCACGACCGATGACGGCGCGGTCTGCCGCCATCACGACCCCGGCCACCTGCGCGAACTCTTCGCGGCCTTCGAGCTGGTCAGCGAACGGCACGTCGACGTGGCCACGATGAACGGACGCCGGGCCTCGGCCCGGCAGCTTCTGGTCCGCAAGGCATAGCGTCCGCCCGCCGCGCGTGACTCACGGCTGATCCGAAGCCGATCCGAAGCCGGGACGAACCAGGTCGACAACGTGCCTACTGGATTGCGCAGCGTTGCTCATCGAAGCCTCGGTGCAGGTTGATCGAATCAATATCGAGTTCGCCATTGCTGGTGATTGTTGTTCCACCTGCATGTGTTGACCCGCACGACGGTGCCGTCGGTGGTTTCTCCGTCGGAGGGAAGTTCCAAACAGTTCCCATCGTCGCCGTACTGCAGTTGCCAGTAGTGCAGACGTTTGCCGACGTCGGTGGTCCGATGCTTATAGTGCCAGGACGAAGCGCTGTCGCAAGAAATCTGAACCACGATCAGATCGCGCCGTGCGGCAAGACAGAGGTCGCTGTGCTGAAATGAGAGCTTGACCCCACCCCGTTGTTCAGCCTCGCTCGCCACGAACATTTGATGAGGTTTGTCGATGCAGGTGAACTGGCTCACCGGCACTCCTGCGTTGACCTCCTCCGCGGATATCTCCAAGCATTTTCCGGATTGAGCGCTGGCGATTTCGCCGATGGCGCCGACGGGGAAAGCCGGTTTGTCGTACCCACTTCCCAATGTCGGAACCGAAGTAGGTGTGCCGGCCGGATCCCTCGACGGAGACACTTTTCCCGGATTGTTGATCGCATAGCTGGCCGCCGCGGTGACCAAGGCGGCTGTGACAACGCCGCACGCACTGATAACCGCAACTTTGACGGCGGTGGAGTGCGCCGGATCTCTGCCTTCATTGCGCGTCGGCATGTATCCATTATGCATGCAGAAGCAAGCACGGATCACCGGGCGATAATGATCAGAATTCACATTCGGTCACGGTCGGAGATATCAATTCTCAGATGCGGACCCGCGCGTTCAGCGCACCCCATGATTATCGGTCGACGTCGGTTCGCAGCAGGCGCCAGCCGCCGGCCGCGACCGCGGTCACCGCCCACAGGGCCATGGTCACCCGGGCCGAGGTCGTGGTCATGTCCTCGCTCGGGCCGTCACCGAAGATCAGGAAAAGGGCGCCGGCGCCCGGCAGGTGCGCGGCCAGCTCGGTGGTCCACGTGTACGGCATCTGCGCCACCAGCAGCGGCAGGACCAGGACCAGCGCGATCACGATGACCAGCGCCGCGGCTGTGCTGCGGGTGACCAGGCCCAGGCCGATGGCGAGCAGCGCGCCGGTCAGGTAGACGAAGGCCAGGTCGCCGAGGGTCCGGGCGCCGTCGCCGGCCGGCAGCCCGGCCTCCGGGTGCACCGCCCACACCACCATGGTCGCGCCGACCACCATCGCCGACGCCAGCAGCGTCATGGTGGCGGCGATGACACCCGCCCGGGCGGTCAGCAGGACACCGCGCCGGGGCGTCCACTGCACGGTCGGCACGATGCCGCGGGTGCCGTGGTCGGCGGTGCTGGTGACAACCGCGAACGCGAGGATGCCGAACAGCGCGAACAACCCTGCCGGCCGGCCGCCGTCCCAGGCGCTGGCGCCGGACGGCAGGCCCTCGCCGTCGGTGGCGACGATGCCACCGAAGCCGGCGACCACGGCCGCGGAGGCCAGCGCGAAGATCCAGGAGGAGCGGACGCTCCAGATCCGGGCCCATTCCGCGATCCCGGTACGCGCGAACTCGGTCACTGCTGTGCTCCCTGGTAGTCGACGCTGCCCTCGGTCAGCGACAGATAGGCGGACTCGAGCGACTGCTCCACCTCGGCCAGGTGATGCACCGCGATGCCGAGTTCGCAGGCGAGGTCGCCGATCTCCGCTGCGGAGAGCCCGGCCACCTCCAGTTCTCCGGGCGCGGTCGCTTCCACGACCGCGCGAGCAGCCAGGGCACGTTCAAATTCAACGGCCTGCGGCGTACGGATGAGCACTCGCCGCCCGCCCAGCCCCCGCAGAACCTCGTCGACTCCGGCGTCGGCGATCAACCGTCCCCGGCCGATGATCACGACCCGGTCGGCGATCAACTGCATCTCGCTCATCAGATGGCTGGAGACCAGCACGGTGCGGCCCTCGTCGGCGAACCCGCGCAGCAGCGCCCGGATCCACCGCACCCCGTCCAGGTCGAGGCCGTTGACCGGCTCGTCGAACAGCAGAACCCGCGGATCGCCGAGCAGCGCGGCGGCGATCCCGAGCCGCTGCCGCATGCCGAGCGAATACCCCTTGATCCGTCGCCCGGCCGCCGCGGTCAGCCCGACCTGCTCGATCACCTCGTCGACGCGGGAGCGGGGGATCCCGTTCGCGTAGGCGCCGACGCGCAGGTGGGCCCGGCCGGTGCGGCCCGGGTGCATCGCGGCGGCGTCGAGCAGCGCGCCGACCTCGCGGACCGGGGCGGCGTGTTCGGCGTACCGTTTCCCGTTGATCAGGGCCGTGCCGCTGGTGGGCCGGTCCAGACCCATGACCATGCGCATAGTGGTGGATTTTCCGGCCCCGTTGGGGCCGAGGAAGCCGGTGACCTTGCCGGCCGCGACCTCGAAGCTGAGATCGTCGACGGCGCGCACCGTGCCGTACTGCTTGGTGAGTCCCTTGACGCTGATCATGAACCGTCCGCCTCGTCGGGTGCCCGGGAGCAGTGTGCCACCGGGTAGACCCTCTCGATCGAATAACGAGGCGAAGCTATCGAAACTCGATCGGTAGCGCAAGCAATTCGATTGTTTTCTCCTGGGCGTCCGGGAGTCTGATTCCACTTAGATCGATAAATTGCAATGTTGCTATGTAACAGAGGTGCTCTTGGATGCGCACACTTAGTGATCGTTCAGGTGATCCCCAGGAGCCCACATTGAGCGCTTCCGTCCCGGCCCACCGGCGAGCACTGCTCGTCGTCCTCCTCACCGTCCTGGCCGTGTTCGGCGCGGCGGCCCCGGCCTACGCCGTGACCGCCGCCGAGAAGGCCGCCGTCCTCTCGTCCTTCACCCAGACCAGCGCCGGCAGCTACCAGAACTGGAACGCGGCCCGGCAGAACCGCGCCCCCTGGTCGGCGTACGGTTTCGACTGGGGCACCGACTACTGCTCGGCCAGCCCCGACAACCCGCTCGGCTTCGACTTCAAACTGTCCTGCTGGCGGCACGACTTCGGCTACCGCAACTACAAGGCGATCGGCGCCTTCAGCGCGAACAAGAGCCGCATCGACTCCGCCTTCTACGCCGACCTGAAACGCCGCTGCGCCACGTACGCGACCGCCGTCCGGCCCGCCTGCTACAGCCTGGCCTGGACCTACTACCAGGCCGTCTCCGTCTTCGGCTCCCTCACCGCAGTCAGCAACGCCGACCTCCGAGCAGCCGCCGACCTGAAAGCCCAGGCCACCTAGACAGCCGCCCGCCGCCCGCCGCCCGCCGCCAGCCGCCGGCCGCCCGCCGCCGGCCGCCGGCCGCCCGCCGCCGGCCGGTAGTGCCGGTAGTGCCGGTAGTGCCGGTAGTGCCGGTAGTGCCGGTCCACGGTGGCGCCCGACCCGCCAGCCGGGCGCCCACGGTCCAGCTGTCCCTCAGTGTCGTTTCCCGCCGCTTGAAGCAGCCCTGGAAGTCAGCCCGGGCCGTCCGGCTGACTCCCAGGGCTGCCTGCACGGTTGCCGTTGCCGTTGCCGTTGCCGTTGCCGTTGGCGTGGCCGGCCGGTCCGGTGCCGTGCAACGCCGGACGAGAGGGGCAAATCGGCCTTGCATTGCGGTGGCCCGGCGCTGCGACCGGTTGCGGATCGCCACAACAGCCGCAACTCCCAGCCGGGGCGATCCACAAGGCGGTTCCGCGGCGCCGGCTGTGAGCTGTGGCCGCCTCAACCGGCCGGAAGGGTGCACAACTCCCAGCCGGACGATCCAAAGGCCCGGAAATACGGGTCCGGCTGTGCCTTACGGCGACCGCCCGGCCCCAACCCCCAGCTGGCCCGCCGATCAACCGGTAGGCCGGCGAGTGCCGACGCCAACGGCCGGCGGAACCGTCACCCGAGCCGGCAGTCATCGAGCGACTGCCGGCGTGCGCTACGGCAGGGGTGCGCTACGGCAGGGGTGCGCTACGGCAGGGGTGCGCTACGGCAGGGGTGCGCTACGGCAGGGGTGCGCTACGGCAGGGGTGCGCTACGGCAGGGTGCGGCGAACCGCCGGCCATGAACGCCGCAGTGGCCCGTCATGTCAGGCCGGCACTGCCTCGACGGCGACGACTGTGCTGCTGGACCGGCTGAAGGCGCGCGCCCCCAGCATGACCAGCGGCGCGAACATGACGGCGAGCACCGTGGTGGGGATCCAGCCGACCGGCGGCGTCAGGAAGAACCCGATGGTGGCGACGCCGTACAGAGCCGGCGCCCACCAGCCGAGCACGCCCGCTCGGGTGTAGCCGACGAGCATGACCAGCAACGCCGGGAACAGCAGGAAGCCGGTGATCACCCAGGCGGTGGTGCCGCCGAGAGCCTCCGCGCTCTCGTAGACGCGGACCGCGTCGGCGACCGGCAGCCCCTGATGCAGGGCGATCTTGTAGAAGTCCGAGTACACCTGGCCGGACACCGAGATCATCCCCAGGGCCGCCGGCACCGCGCCGGCCATGGCGAGCACCGCGCCGCGGCGGCCGCGCAGCAGGCCGAGCGCGCCGACCAGACCGAGCGCGAGCAATGCCCAGCCCAGGCTGAGCAGGACGGCCGACAGCTGGGCGCGGCCCGGCATGCCACCGAGAGCAGCGAGGTACGTCGCACTCTCCAGATCCTCCTGCGGCGGCACGGTCGCCCAGCCGGCCACCTCGACCACCACCCCGGCGATCAGGGCGGTGCCGGTCAGCCGGCGGCGGGTCTGGTCAACGTCGAAAGTCATGTCACTCTCCGTCTAAGTTGCGATCAACGAGAGGGACCGTACGAAGCGTTGATCTAGCCGGGCCTCCGCTGTGGCGCTGAATCCGGCCTCCGTCTTGCGACGGAGGTGCCGGCGCTGCCCGGTGCCGTATCGTCGGCCGGTGCCACGACGGGGAACGGTGAACTACGCGCAGCTGGGGGCGCCGGCGCTCGGCGTGCTGCTGGCGATCGCCGGGGTTTACGAGGCGTATGCGGACGCGTTGTGGCAGCAGCATCGTCCGGCGGCGGCAGCGGTCGCGGTCGCGTACGGATCAGCGGTCTTCCTGGCCGGCTTCCGGCCGCTCCCGGCGCTGCTGGCTGTCACCGTGCTCTACCCCGGCTCCAAACTGCTCGGTCTCACCGATCTCGGCGGCGCCGGCCTGGTCGCGATGCTGGCTGTCGTCGGCTGGGCGGCCGCCCGTGCCGCATCGATCCGGTGGGCGGGCCTGCTGACCGCGGCCCTGATCGTCGTGTTCGGCATGACCACGGTCAGCGAGAACGCGCCGCTGTGGGACCCGGTGTTCTTCGCGCTCGCCGCGGGTGCCGCCTGGGGTGCCGGCAGCCTGGTCCGGCGCGAGGGCGCCCGCTCCGCCGAGCTCGCCGAACTGGCCGCGCAACTGGCCGAGGAACGGGAACTGCGGGCACGGCAGGCGGTCGCCGCCGAACGCACCCGCATCGCCCGCGAGCTGCACGACGCCGTCGCCCACTCGGTCAGCGTGATGGTGCTGCAGGTCGGGGTGGCCCGCCGGCTCTACGGCAAACCCGAGGCCGAACAGCTGCTCGGCGAGGTGGAACGCCTGGGCCGGGACTCGGTGGCCGAGCTGCATCGCACGGTCGGCATCCTGCGCGACAACGATCAGCCCGACGACGACACGCCGCAGCCGGCGTTGCGCTCCCTGGTCGCCCTCGCCGAGCAGGTCAGCGCGGCGGGCTGCCCGGTGACCGTGCAGGTCGAGGGTGAGGCGGTGGCGTTGGCGGCGGGGTTGGAGCTGTCGGCGTACCGGACGGTGCAGGAAGCATTGACCAACGTGCTGCGGCATGCGCCCGGCGCCGCGGCCGAGGTGCGGCTGCGTTACGCGCGTGACGAACTCACCGTCGAGGTGTGCAACACGGCGGCCACGCGGCCCGCCGTCGCCGTGGCGGGCACCGGCGGCAACGGGCACGTCGGCATGCGCGAGCGGGTCAAGCTGTACGACGGCGCCCTGAGCGTGGGCCCGTCAGCCGGCGGCGGCTACCGGGTCGCCGCGACGTTTCCGATCCGAGGGCGACTGCCATGACCGTACGCGTGCTGCTCGCCGACGACGAAGCACTGGTCCGGGCCGGGCTGCGGCTGCTCGTCGACAACGAACCCGACCTGCTCGTGGTCGGCGAAGCCGTCGACGGCCTGGAAGCGGTGCTACTGGCCGGACGCACCGCGCCGGACGTCGTGCTGATGGACATCCGCATGCCCCGCCTGGACGGCATCGAGGCGGCCCGCCGGATCCTCGCCGCCCACCCGGAGTCGCGGGTGATCATGCTGACCACGTTCCGGGAGGACCGCTACCTGCAGGAGGCACTGCGCTCCGGGGTGAGCGGCTTCCTGCTGAAGGTCTCCCCACCCCAGCAGATGCTCGACGCCATCCGCATCGTCGCCGACGGCGGCGGCCTCCTCGACCCGTCAGTCACGCTGCGAGTCATCGAATCCTTCGCCGGCCATCCCGGCCGCACCACCCGAGCCGACGAACTGTCCCGGCTCTCCCCACGCGAACTGGACGTCCTCGCCTTGGTAGCCCGCGGCCTGTCCAACGCGGAGATCGCCGCCAGGCTCTACATCGGCGAGGCCACCGTGAAAACCCATGTAGCCAACTTCCTGACAAAGCTGAACTTACGCGACCGCGTGCAGGCGGTGGCGTTCGCCTACGAGAGCGGCCTGATCCGCCCCGGCGAGACGTGAGACCGGGGCGCCGCAGCCAGGCCGAACGGAACGACGTCGACCTGGTCGGCGTCGGGAACGCGTAGCTGGCGGCGAACAGCGCTGTAGAAGCGGGGGAGCTCGGCCAGCACACGGTGGCCCGGTGTCACTGCCTTGCCTTCGTCCTCGTCAGTGCCTCCCTGGGCGACGACCCGCAGCCAGAAGCAATGCGCCTGGATACGCCGCGCCGATTCCTGGACGTCGAGGCTGCCGACGATGCGAATCTGCTCGCGCAGCGCACGCAGCCGGACGTGCAGATCGTCGACCAGTTGGCGCTGGGCGAGCTGGTCGTCCGCCGGCCCGATCAGCATGGTGGGGTTGCCGGCGAGGCGGCCCGCTGAGTGGGACAGCTGCCTGGCCGTGGCGGTGAATTCGGCACACAGGCGATAGAGCTCCTGATCCCAGCGGGTGGAGAGCTGGGCCCGCTGCTTGGCCCGCTCTACCAGGTAGGTGGGGGCGAAGCCGATGGCTGCACCGAGGACCAGCGTGATGATCGTGGCGACGAAGTCGGGCATTCATCGACCGTACGGAGACTGGGCAACCGTGAAGGAGAACGGCTGTGCCGGGACGCGGGCGCCCCGGCACAGCTCGATCAACTAGGAGATCAACACCAGGTCAGGGTGGAATTCGTACGGGTGACGTTGCTGATGGTGTTGTTGGAGCCGGTGCACGGGCTCCACGTGATGTTGGTGTTGGAGACCGTCAGGTTCTGGAAGCGGATCCCGGACGACGGCGGGAACTCGGTGCGGGCCGCGATGCGCACCTCGCCGCCGCCGCTGATGGTGCCGGAGACGCCGGCCAGCAAGCCGTTGTAGCAGTTCTCCAGCAGGACCGAGTTGTTGCCGGTGTTGGCGATGTCGACCCGGTCGATGGTGAAGCCGCCGCTCTCCGAGACGCAGAAGATGCCGCGGCCGCCGCCGCGGGCCTTGACCGTGCCGACCTTGATGTTGTTCGGGTAGGAGCTGCCGACCCGGCCGTTGCGGTTGGCCATCCGGAACGCGGCGTAACCGGTGCCTGCGCCGGCGTTCTCCGCGTCGACGGTGCCGACCGTGGCGTTGATCGTCTGGTTCAGCAGCAGGCCGGACTCGCCGACGCTGCGCGCGGTCACGGTGCCGATCGTGATGCCGTCGACGCCGTAGGTCTCCACCGCGTGGGAGCTGGCGCCCTGGACGTACACATTGTCGATCTTGACGTTGCGGGTCCACTGGCTGGTGTCGCCGCGGTTGTCGATGCGCACGCCGAGGCCGGCGCTGAGCCGCATGTCGATCTGGCCGAGCCAGACGTTGGTGACGTTGCGCATGAAGATGCCGTAGATCGGCGCGCCGGTGACGTTCAGGTACGGGATCTCGATGTTGCTGACCCCGCGCGCGTAGATCGGGGCGTAGTCGCCGCTGCCCGAACCGGTCACGTTGATCGTGCCGCAGACCGACAGCGACGTGTAGTTGGCCAGCGAGATCCGGCTGCCGGCGGTCATGCTGCCGTTGCCGCGGACCACGACCCGCTGCATCGACGTACGCCCGGCGGTCAGGCTGCCGATGCCGGCCTGC
The DNA here is from genome assembly GCF_036053395.1 of Actinoplanes sp. NBC_00393. Taxonomy (NCBI): domain Bacteria; kingdom Bacillati; phylum Actinomycetota; class Actinomycetes; order Micromonosporales; family Micromonosporaceae; genus Actinoplanes; species Actinoplanes sp. NBC_00393. The sequence continues at coordinate 11,330,975 of NZ_CP107942.1, forward strand.
ACGGCCGCGCGGAAGTCGCTGCCGCTGTAGACGCTGGCGCCGGAGGCGTTACGGGCGGTCCAGGTGCTGCCGCTGACGGTCACCTCGGACTGGAACGTGCCGCTGCCGCAGCCGCTGCCCGTGCCGCCGCCTCCGCCGGTGCCGGTGCCGACCTGGATCATCTGCCAGCGCTGGTTGGCGCCGTCGGCGTCGGCGAACTGGGAGATGATCGCGCCGTCGGCGGTGGACCACTCCCACAGGTCGAGGGCCTTGCCGCTGTGCCGGTTGATGAACCGCACGTCACCGCTGGCGGAGTCCTTGAGGGTGAACTGCTGGCGGGTGGTGCCGTTGTCGGCGTTCTGCACCAGCTGGGTGCCGTCGTTGGTGTTCGGCAGCTCGAGGAACAGGCCGCTGTGCCGGCTGCGGATCTTGTACCACCCGCTGCCGGCGTCGACGAACTGCCACTGCTGCCAGTTGCCGTCGTTGCGGGTGAACTGGGCGATGCCGGACCCGGCGGTGGTCGCCAGGTTGTAGACGTCCATCGCCTTGCCGCTGTGCCGGTTGACGAAGACGTACCAGGCGTTGGTGTTGACCGTCGCGGCGTTGGCCTGCTGCAGGCCGACCACCGCGCCGACGCCGGCCAGTGCGGTCACGACGACGCCGATGAGGGCGGGCCGCCAGCGCCGGCGGGGTGGGGATGAGGACTTGGACGAAGTCATCGGGGGATCCTTCTCCAATGGGCTGTGAGCGATAACATCAGTGGCAACCGTGGGGGAAAGCGCTTGCCACGGTTGCCACTATATCGACGTTGCTCGATGGATGTGCACGTACTCACCCATGGAGTGGTTCCAGATCGCGAAAAGGTTGCCCCGCTACGGGAGGAAAACCGCGCGGACGCAGTCGTCCTCCTTCTCCTTGAAGATGCGGTAGCCCTCCGGACCCCGGTCCAACGGCAGGACATGCGTGGCGAGATGCTCGGTCACCAGGTCACCCTTGGCCATCCGGTCCAGCAGCATCGGGATGTACCGCTGACCGTGCATCTGCGCGCCGCGTACCGTGAGGCCCTTGTTCATCAGCGCACCCAGCGGGAACTTGTCCACGAACCCGGCGTAGACCCCCAGAACGAACACCGAGCCGCCCTTGCGGCAGGCGTGGATCGCCTCCCGCACGGCGATCGGCCGGTCGGTCTGCAGCCGCAGCTGCTGCTTGATCTGGTCGTAGCCGAAGTGCGCGCCGGGGGAGTGGGCCTCCATGCCGACCGCTTCGATGCACACGTCCGGCCCCCGGCCGCCGCTGAGTTCGCGCAGCTCACCGGAGATGTCGGTCTGCTCGTAGTTCAGCGTCTCGGCCCCGGCGTGCCGGCGCACCTGCTGCAGCCGGTTCTCCAGGCGGTCGATGACGATCACCCGGTCGGCGCCGAGCAGCACCGCCGCCCGCGCCGCCATCTGACCGACTGCGCCGGCGCCCCACACCGCGACCACGTCACCCGGCTTCACGCCGCCCAGGTCGGCGCCCATCCAGCCGGTGGCCGCCGAATCGGAGGCGAACAGGGCCCGCTCGTCGGAGACGGAGTCCGGCACGGTGAACGCGCCCACGTCCGCGAACGGCACCCGGATGTACTCGGCGTGACTGCCCGCGTTGCCACCCATCGCGTGCGAGTAGCCGAAGCAGCCGCCCGGGGCGTGGCCCCACATCGTCTCGGTGATCGCCGGGTTCGTGTTGCCGTTGTCGCAGAGCGAGTACAGCTTCTGGTCGCAGTACCAGCAGGAGCCGCAGGAGATGAACGACGACACCACCACCCGGTCGCCGACCCGGTGCCGGCGCACGTCCGGGCCGACCTCGACCACCTCGCCGAGGAACTCGTGCCCCAGCACGTCGCCCTTCTCCATGAACGGGATGTAACCGCCGATCAGATGCAGGTCCGAACCGCACGTCACGGTTCGGGTCACCTTCACGATGATGTCGCCGGGATTGCGCAGCTCCGGGTCCGGAACCGTGCCGACCGACAGTTTGTTGACGCCCTGCCACTGCAGCGCCTTCACAGCAGACCTCCCTCGCGGCCGTGCCGGGTAGCCGTCTGCAGCGGCCGGTTGAGCAGCGTCGGCGTGGTGGTTGCCGGGCCGGACGGCAACAGCACGTCGCCGGCCTCCAGCAGCGAGCGGGTCTCGCGCAGCGCCCGGCGTACCTCACCGTCGGTCACTGTGGAACCCTCCGGGATGCGGACCGCGATCTCGGTGCCGCGATCCGCCGGCGCGGCCCGTAGCGTGATCTCCACGCCGTCCGCGATCTCGGTCAGCGAGCCGGGCAGCTGCTGCGACTCCAGGTCGGACAGCTTGCGGTACACCGTCACCACGTGGGTGCGGCGGGAGGCCGCCGGCGTGCGGCGGCGCCGGACAGCCACCGCTGCCGCGCCGGCCGCCAACGGTGCGACGATCAAAAGAGCCTTTCCGGTACGACCCATGGCGTGCTCCCCTTCAGTCGGATCGGGGTTCACATACCGCGGTGAATGCCGGATAAACGACGATCGGGGGCGGCATGTCGCCGCCCCCGATCGTCGGTCACGTCAGACGGTGCAGGCCGTGCCGTTCAAGGTGAACGACGCCGGCGCCGGGTTCGCGCCGGTGTGGGTGCCGTTGAAACCGAAGCTCACCGTGCCACCCGCGGGCAGGCTGCCGTTCCACGAGGCGTTCGTGGCGGTCACCTGCGTGCCGGACTGGGTGACCGTGGCCGACCAGCCCTGCGTCACCTGCTGCCCGGCGGTCCAGGGCCAGGTCAGCGTCCAGTTGCTGATCGCGGCCGGTCCGTTGGTGATCGTCACGGTCCCGGTGAAGCCGGTGGACCAGCTGTTCGTGGTGTAGGCGACCCGGCAGCCGGTAGCCGGCGACTGGGACGGCGACACCGAAGGCGACACCGAAGGCGACGCTGAAGGCGATGGTGAAACAGACGCCGACGGTGAGGGGGAGACCGATACCGAGGGGGACGGCGACGGCTGGGTGCCGTCCGGCTCCGCGCCCCACACCAGCGTCGAGCCGTCGTACAGCGTCACCCCGGTGTTCGGGCCGGCCGCCGCCTGGTAGGACGGGTCGTTGGCCGGGTTCCACGTGCCGCCCTCGGCCACCCCGATCTTGAGCTGCACCTCCATCCGGTGCGCCGACTGGCCGGCCGGCGCGATCGTGTACCCGGCGCAGTCCACCTCGACGTACCAGACGTTGCCGGAGTGCTGCTTCGCCGCGGTCGGTCCGGGGCAGCCCTGCGTGTACGGCGAGCTGACCTGCAGCGCCGAACTGTCGTCGCGGGTGAAGTAGTACCGGAACTTGCCGGCGGTCAACGCCTTCGCCGGGAACGCCGACTTGTTGTAGACGATCACCTTCACGCCGGTCGAGCGGGTCTCGTTCTGCATGACCGTGGTCTCGACTGACAGTTCAGGAATATCCGGCGGCGAAGCGACCGGGAAGCCGGCCAGGGGAGCGCCGCCGAACTCGCCGTACAGCCGCGCCACGGCCGAGGTGAACCCGGCGTTGTAGTCGGTCGCCACCTCGTTCATCACGTAGTCGCCGCGGCTGTCGGTGTACTTGTCGTCCGGCGAGGACGGTCCGCCGACCAGCGCACCGTACAGAACATGGCGGGTCTGCTCCGGCACCTGCTGGCTGTCCCACCAGGAGCCGTGCGCCGTACGGTGATGGGGGTTCTTCGGCGAGTTGGCGCCGAACCCGATCACGTAGCTGGAGCTGCGCGGGTTGTCACCGAGCGCATAGTTGATCTGCCGGACCGCGAAGTCGTGGTAGCGCTGCTTGCGGGTCGCGTCGCTGAGGTGGTCGCTGTGCACCAGCGCGACGAACGCGGTGTTGGACGCGTAGCGCAACGCGCCCCACGAGTCGACGACCACCATCCCGCCCGGCGAGGTGCGCACCTTCTCGCCGTTGACACCGACGGTGAACCAGTCGAGCCACCGGTTCGCGTCGTCGAGATACTTCTGCTTGCCGGTCAGCTGGGCCAGCAGCACGTAGTTCCCGTACTGCTTGTTGTCCCAGGAGATCGTCCACTTGTACATCTTGGTGCTGGTCTGGTTCTCGTTGCCCTGCGCGTCGTAACCGGCCTCGGCCTTCGCCAGGTAGGACGCGTCGCCGGTGGCCCGGTGCAGCCAGATCGCGCCCCAGACCAGCTCGTCCGCGTACCCACTCCACGAGCGGTAGAACGAGGTCACGTCGGTGATGCACTCGTGGTAGTTCTTCCGGACCGTGTCGGCGAACGTGTACAGCTGCTTCGCGTGGGTGAGCAGCTTGTCGGCGTACGCCGCATCGGTCGGCCGGAACACCAGCGAGCTGGCAGCCATCGCGGCCGCGGTTTCCGCCGCCAGCTCGCTGCCACCACAGCTCGCATCGATTTTGTACGCCGGACGTGCCATCGGCATCACCTCGGCCGGACCCCACCACTTGTGGTCGTCGTCGCCCTTGCCGACCTGCCCGTACAGCACGTTCGCGCTGGGGTGCGCCTTGATGAAGTAGTCGTTCGGCACCCGCAGGTTGTTCAGCAGGTGGGTCAGCTGGCCGGAGCTCGCGTACGCCGCCCGGTTCTCCACCGCGCCCCAGGCCAGCATCGTGGTGGTGAACGCCATCGGCAGCCCGAACTTCACATGGTCCCCGGCGTCGAACCAGCCGCCGGTCAGGTCCAGGCCGACGTCGGCGCCGTCGGTCATGGCCGAGTCGCCGCGCCAGGACACCCGGTTCCAGGCCGGCTTCTTGCCGGCCACCTGGGCCTCGTAGAACAGCAGTGACTTCTGCAGGGCTTCGCCGTAGCTGTAGGGCGGCGCCGCCGCCGCATCCGATGGCGAGGCCACCCAGAGCAGCCCCACGCCGAGCGCGGCAGCCGCCAGAACGCTGCCCAGTTTCTTCATCATGTGCCCCGGTCCCACGTCGAGGGATAGTGACCGCCATCGTTTCATGGGAGCGCTCCCATTACAACGGCATGTCAAACCTGTTGCACGAGTCGTTCCAACGACCGCGGGGCCGCTGTGTTCACAGCGGCCCCGTGATCCCGGCGTGCCGGAGGTGGTGGCCGTCTGCTCCTCGACCGCCGAGGCGATCGTGGTCTGGTAGTCGTTGACCCGGGCGACGATCTCGGTGACCCGGCTGATCGCCTCGCTCGTGGCGGTCGCGCTGAGCTGGATGTCGTGGACGCGCCGGCTGATGTCCTCGGTCGCCCGGGCGGTCTCCTGGGCCAGTTCCTTGACCTCGCTGGCCACCACGGCGAAGCCCTTGCCGGACTCCCCGGCGCGGGCCGCCTCGATGGTGGCGTTCAGAGCCAGCAGGTTCGTCTGCTCGGCGATCGAGGTGATGAACTTGACGACGTTGGAGATCTCCGCCGAGGACTGGCCGAGCGCCGTGACGGTCCGGCTGGCCTCGTCGGCGACCCGCACTGCTTCGGCGCCGGCCTGGCTCGCGTCCGACGTGCTGGCGGCGATCTCCCGGATCGAAGCGCCCATCTCGTCCGCCCCGGCGGCGACGGTGATCAGGGCAGTGCTCATCGCCGCCGTGGAGCCGGCCACGCTGCCGACCTCGCGTGAAGTCTGCTCGGCCGAGCCGGCGATGTGGCGGGTACCGGTGGACAGTTCCTCACTGGCCGCGGCGAGCGAGTTGGCCTGGTCGCCGATCTGCGCGATGATGCCCGCCAGCTTCGCGACGAACCGGTTGAACGTCGCGCCAAGGGTGCCGAACTCGTCGCGCCGCGACTCGTCGACCCGCTGTGTCAGGTCGCCCTCGCCGTCGGCGATCTCGGCCAGCCGCCCGGTCAGCGCGGCCAGCGGGCGCAGGATGCTGCGGGCCAGCAGCCAGGCCAGGAGCACCACCAGCAGGGCGGCCAGGCCGACACCGGTGATGACGGCGGTCCGCGAGGTGTCGGCGGTCTCCTCGGTCGAGGCGGCCCGTACCGTGAGCAGGCTGGACTCCTCCTCGGCCATCTCGGTCAGCACGGCACGGATCTGGTCCATGACCGCCTTGCCCTTGTCGGTCAGCACCACGTCACGCGCGGCGGCGAACCCGTCGGCACGGCGCAGTTCGATCGTTTCATCGAGTTCGTCGAACTTGGCCTGCACCAGCGGTCGCAACTCGGCGATGCGCTGCTGCTGCGCGGGGTTGTCGGCGGTAAGCGACGCGACGTCGTCGATCATTCCGGTCACCGCCTCGGACGCGGCGGTGTACGGCGCGAGGTACTCGTCCTTGCCGGTGATCAGATAGCCGCGCTGACCGGTCTCCGCGTCCTTGAGTGCCCCGGTGATCTGCTCCAGGCCCTCGAGCACCTCATAGGTGTGGACGACCTGACCGCTGTTGGTCTCCAGGGTGTCGGTGTTGCGGTACGCCAGCGCCCCCACGACGCAGAGCACCACCAGGGGTGCGGCGAACGCGGCAACCAGTCGCGTGGTGACGCGGTGCAGGAGCGCATTTACGACTTCACGGCGTTGCGGAGAGGAGCGGTACGTCCGGTGTGACTCGTGCGGCGTACGCCGAGCGCCACATCGCGAGCATGGTGACCGCCTGCAGCATGGCCAGCAGACCGGACTGCGACCGCAGTCGCTCGTCGGCCGGGTTCGCCAGCGCGGCGCGCATCTTCGGGCCGATCATGCGGCGTACCGCGTCATCGTTGCCGATCGTGTCAGCCATCCAGCTCACGGCCTGCGGGCTGGCCTGCCGCCGGTAGCCGAAGGGCTGCCTGGGCCGCGGGTCGTTGGTCGAGGGCAGCTGTCCTACCTCCGGGCCCACCGCCACGTCGAGCAACTCACGGTAGTAGGCGCCGCCCATCTTGCGGTGTGCCGGCACCCGCAGCGCCGCCATCAGGACCCGCGGGTCGGCGAAGGGCAGATGCACGTCGCACTCCGGGGCGAAGAGCAGCATCGGCGAGATCGCCACGCCGCGCATCGTGCGGCTCAGCAGGACACTCAGGGTCGCCGCCGCCGGGTGCCCGTCGAGGTGTCCGGTGACCTCGTCGAACGACTCGCGGCTCAGTTGTTCCAGCCGGGCCGCGGCCTCGGGGGCGAACATGCCGGGCAGGCTCACCCGGCCCCGGGACAACGAATCCCAGAGCCGGCTGCGCAGCACGGCGGGTGTGCGGCTGTCCAGGATCTCCGGCGTCACGAACAGGCTCTTCAGGAGAACGTCACCGGCCAGCCCGTCGACGAGTGGCCCGCGTACCCGGTGCAGGCGGTGGGCCAGCGGCATCAGCCAGGTGTGCATCGACGCCTGGTACTGCACCCGCCGGCCGGCCTGCCGGACGTCCTGCAGCCACGCCTGTTCTCCGGGCACGACCGTCCGGTGCCGCATGCGCAGGGCCCGCGCGACCGGTCCGGCCAGTTCGAGGTCGTGATCGCGGCCGTCGTCCGGGCTGGTGGTCCAGGCCCGGGTCCGCTGGCCGGACCGGGCGAGCAGCCCGGCCAGAAGCCGGGAGTCCCAGCCGCCGCTGAGCGTGCTGTGCACCGAGCCGAGCCACGGCGCCGCGGGCATCCGGTCCGTCAGCAGCGCCGCCATGTCGGACGGGCTGAACCGCTCCGGCGCCTGCGCCTCGAGATAGCACGGCTCGAACGACCGCCGCTCGAGCCCGCCGGTCGTCGCCTCCCAGGCCGTGGCGGCCCGCATGCGCCGGACCTCGGCGAACGGGGTCGCCTCCCCGAGGGGATAGCCGAGGCAGATGATGCTCGCCCAGGCCTGCTCGTCGGGATGCAGCAGCGCGTCGTCCAGCTGCAGCAGTGGCTCGATGCGGACCGAGAAGTAGACGGCCGCGCCCAGCCGTCGCACGTAGATCTCCTGCATCCCGAGGGCGCACGTGTGCAGCGTCGCCGACTCGGGGGACAGGATCACCCCGGCCGCGAGCCGGTCCTGGGCGGCGTCCCGCCACGAGGACGGAGCCGGTCCGGAAGCGTTGGCGGCCCAGAAGTATCCCTTCTCGTCGCCGCGGTGCCACTGCTCCAGCTCTCCTGACGCCCACAGCCGGAGACGGTCGGTGTGCACGAGTTCCCGCAGCCCGCCCGGGGAATCCCGGAGCAGCCGGGACGATGCGGCCGGATCCGCTGGTCCGAGGACGCCGCAGACGTACGGCCGGGAACGGAACGCGGGCTCACCAGCAGAGGTCACCGCGCGACTATATGGCCTTATGTCCGATTATGCGAGTACGGGAAGCGCTGCGGGCCTGTACTGGTCGGGTGCATTTCGGTGTGGTGATCTCCAAACTCGTCAGCCGGGCGCCGCGGCTCACGAAATACCCTTCGACGCGGCCTGAATTCGTCGGAGGCTGCCATTTCGGGGGGTTGTCTGATGGAGTCGATGTCGCGGGGGGCGCCCGGAGACCGGCGCGGTGTGATCGGGTGGCTGAACGACCTGCGGGTCAGTACCAAGATCCTGATGGCCGTGCTGGTGGTCGCCCTGATCGGCACCGGTGTGTCGTCGTTCGCGGTGGTCGAGATGGCGAAGATCAACCACAGCACCGACGTCGTCTACAACGGCAGCCTGCAGTTGGAGACGATCGCCAAGATGCGCAACGCCTTCAACCGGGCCCGGATCAATTCGCTCAACCACTTCCTGTCCGACGACGCTGACGTGAAGGCGGCGGCGGAGAAGTCCCTCACCGCCGACCTCAAGGAGATCGAGGAGGCCGAGACCGCGTACAAGGCCTTCGAGCTCGGGCCGATCCGGGTGGCTGCTCTGGCCGACTTCGACGAGGCCTGGGGGCAGTACGTCGCGGTGCTCGACGACAAGCTGCTGCCGCTGAGCCGGGACGGCGAGGACGCCCGGATCGCGACCGTGCGCGAGACCGAGATCGACCCGCTGGTGGCCCGGGCCCGGGAGGCCATGGACGCGCTCTCCCAGCAGACCATCGTGAAGGCGCACGAGCAGCAGACGGCGGCGGAGAGCGCCTACTCCACCGCTCGCAACCTGGTCATCTCGCTGATCATCGCCGGTCTGGCGATCGGCGCGCTCGCCGCGACCGGCATCGCCCGGCTGATCACCAAGCCGCTGGCGCACTGCGTGAAGGTTCTGATCTCGATCCGCGACGGGGACCTGACCGCCCGTACCGGGCTGAAGACCAAGGACGAGGTCGGCGTGCTGGCACAGGCCCTGGACACCTCCACCGAGGCGGTCGCCGGCATGGTGCGCCAGGTCGCCGAGAACGCCCACCACGTCGCCGCGGCCTCCGAGGAGCTGTCGTCGGTGTCGGTGCAGATGTCCTCGGCTGCCGAGGAGACCTCCGCGCAGGCCGGCACCGTGTCCAGCGCCGCCGGGATGGTGTCGCAGAGCGTGCAGACCGTCGCCGCGGGCGCCGACGAGATGGGCGTGGCGATCCGGGAGATCGCGACCAGCGCCACCCAGGCCGCCTCGGTCTCGGCGCAGGCCGCGCAGAACGCGCAGCGGACCAACGAGATCGTCGCGAAGCTCGGCCAGTCGTCCCACGAGATCACCAGCGTGGTCCAGACGATCACCACGATCGCGGAGCAGACGAACCTGCTCGCGCTCAACGCCACCATCGAGGCGGCCCGCGCCGGCGAGATGGGCAAGGGCTTCGCCGTGGTCGCGTCCGAGGTGAAGGACCTCGCGCAGGAGACCGCCCGGGCCACCGACGACATCACCCGCCGGATCGGCGCCATCCAGCAGGACACCGAGAGCGCGGTCCTGGCGATCGGTGAGATCACCGAGGTGACCGCGCGGATCAACGACTACGCCGCCACCATCGCCGCCGCGGTGGAGGAGGAGCAGACGGCCACCACCAACGAGATGAGCCGCAGCGTCGGCGAGGCCTCCGCCAGCGCCGCCGACATCGCCGGCAACATCGCGGGTGTGGCCGAGGCCGCCGACGCCGCCGCGACCGGCGCGACCGAGACCCAGACGACCGCCCAGGAACTGGCCCGGATGGCGGAGGAGCTGCACCAGACGATCTCCGTCTACCGGGTGTGAACGAAAACGGCCGGGAGCAGTCGCTCCCGGCCGTTTCGCGGTTCTGTACTTACAGCGGCAGCCACAGCGAGAGCACGTTGGGCGGCTCCCAGCCGGTGATCGACGTGTGCGCCTGGCGGCACTGGTAGCGCGCCCCGTTGTAGGTCACGACCGTGCCGACGGTGTACGCCGTGTTGACAGCCCATGCCGTGCCGGCCGGCGGGGTGGTGGTGGGCGGGGCGGTCGTGGTGCCGCACGCGCCGTACACCTTGAACTCGAAGAGCGAGTAGCCGTACGCCGTGCCGCGTGCGGTGCCGTTCATCCGGACGTAGCGGGCGTTGCCCGACAGCGTCAGGGTGTCGGTCCCGCCGTCGCCGGCGGTCACGGTGGCGGCGGTGGTCCAGGTGGTGCCGTTCGTCGAGGTCTGGATGGTGTACGCCCGACCGAACGCGGCCTCCCAGGTCAACTCCGCCCGGGTCAGCGCCTGGGTGGAGCCGAGGTCGACCTGCAGCCACTGCGGGTCGGCGAAGGCGCTCGACCAGCGGGTGGCCGCGTTGCCGTCGACCGCATTGCTCGCCGGGTAGTCGACGCCCTCGTTGGAGGACGCGGTGGCCGGCCGGCCCTGGGAGAGCAGCGGACCGGTGGTGCACCCCGGCGTCGACGGGGAGGGTGACGGCGACGACGGCGACGGCGAGGGCGAAGGCGGCGGGCTGACCACTCCGCCGCCGTTGGCGTTGCCGCCGCTCCAGGTGAGACCGCCGGTGGTGGCGGTCTTGCCCGGCGCGACGCTGAGGTTCCGGCCGTCGGAGAAGGTCACGCTCAGGGTGCTGTTGGTGATGTTCGAGGCGACGTACGTCCTGACGCCGTTCTTGGTGAACACCTTGGCGAGCGGGTGGTTCGCCGTGACCGTCTTGTCGATCGTGCCCAGCGCCGCGAGGTTGCGGATCCAGTGGAACGTGTGCGCCTTGCTCTCGCCCTCCTCGGACGTGTAGTTGCCGCCGCTGGCCCGGAACTTCGACAGCGCTGAGTCACCGTCGCCGAGGGCGAGGAACTGCCAGTGCATGTCGCGCCACTGCTGCGGTTCACCGCCGTTGTTGCGGACCAGTTCGGCATACGTGTTGCGCACCGACGCCGGGTAGTCGCCCAGGTAGAGCTGGCCGCCGGTCATCGGCAGCATGTTGATGCCGACGACCAGGGCGTGCTCGCCGCTGAACCAAGTGGCGTACGCGCCGCCCGAACCCCACACGATGGCCGCGTAGTTGTGTCCCCACTGCGACGGGAAGTTCTCGCCGGTGACGTCGAACCAGTACTCGTTGATCGCCGCGGCCTGGGTGGTGTGCAGCCAGATGCCGGCGTCGCGCACAGTGGTGTTGCCGGTGGCCTGGCCCCACTGGATGAGGGCGTTGGAGAAGTTCTGGCCCTCCGACGACGACTCCTGGTTGTTGCCCGCGCCGAACGCGCCGTGCCCGGACGCCCAGTCGTGGCCGGCGTAGATGTCGAAGTCACGCAGGTACGGGAACCGGGTGTCGTTGCGGTCGTAGTTGTTGGCGTCGCGGATCAGCAGGTCGACCATGCCGCCGTACTGGCTGCTCGACGCCCAGGACGGGTCGAACTTGGCGAGCGTCGCGGCCGCTGCCACGTAGTAGCCGTAGTGGAAGTGGTGGTCGTTGAGGTCCTCGTCGGAGGCGTACGACGCGGGGTAGCCGATGAGCGTGCCCCAGTTCTTGTCGTAGTAGAAGACCCGTGAGGTCTTGCCGGCCGAGGCGGTGAACCAGTCGGTGATCCGGGTCTTGATGACGCTGAGCGCCTTGTCCCGCACCGCCGTCAGATTCAGCTGGTCGGCGATCTCCGCGATCCGGGCGGCCCGGCCGAGGCCCTTGCCGGTCCAGTACGTGTCGTCACCGCGGAAGTCGGCCGGGTTGTTCAGCTCGGCGTTGAGGTAGTTGGTGATCGTCGTCAGGTCGGCGCCGCTGTTGTCGGCGACCGCGGGGATCTCCGGCAGCACCCCGGTGTACTTCATCGAGGTCTGGAACTGCGTCCCGGTGACGATCTTCATCCGGCCGCGCGGGGAGACGTAGGTCTGCGCCGCCGGGGTCGATCCGGTGAGGTAGCGCCACTGGTGCGGGTAGAGCGCGATGACCGTACCCGTGCCGTTACCTTCCCGGGCTGTGGTGGTGAAGCCGTAGGTCGTGCTGACCGTGCCCGTCGCCTGGTTGTAGGAGTACGAGACCCGGGTGCCGGTGACGTGGTTGTGCGCGTACTGGTTCCAGGCGTCGGCGATGGCGACCTTGTCCGCGGTGCTGTTGGCCGTGGTGGTCGGCAGGACGGCGACGGTGAAGTAGCCCTTGCCGGCGAGGGTGGAACGGTAGGTGTTGCCGCTCGCGCTCCAGGTCGCCCCGGCCGGCGCCCACGCCACGTAGTCCTGCCCGGCGATCGAGAAGCCGAGCCGGTTGCCGCTGTTGGACCAGGTGGTCGGCGGACCGGTCACGGAGAGCAGCGCGTCGCCGCCGGTGGCCTGGAAGTAGGTGAGCGGCAGGCCGTGGCCGATGGTGGCCTTCAGCGTGCGGGCGCCGTCGCTCCAGGAAGGAGTGACCGTCCAGTCCGTCCAGTTGTCCACGAAAGCCTTCGGAGCGTTCAGCCCCGCGACCCCGGCGACCACCTTCTGCGCGTACGGGTAGTGGTACTCACCCAAGCCGGTGGGGCTGCCGCTGATCGCCGGCGTCTGCTCGTACGAGAACCCGAGGCCGCTCGCGACCGGCTTGTACGCCGCCGGGTGCCCGTAGAGCGGCTGCGAGAAGTTGCACTCGTCGCCCTTCTTGAACAGCAGCGACGACCACCAGTCGTTGGTCGGCACGGCGCCCTTGGGCGCGTTCGCGGTGACGTTCTCGCGCGGGTTGGTCGACACCGATCCGCAGCCCGTCGGCAGCTTGGCGCCGGCCGGGAGGGTCTCGGTGTAGCTGCCGGCGCCGATCGTGGCAGCGCTGGCGCTACCGGAGAACGCGACGGCCAGAATGCCCGAGCTGACCGCGACCACGGTGGTGGCGGCCAGACCGACCCATCGGGCGCGCCTGCGGCGGTTGGGATGCATGGACAAGAGCCTCCGGGGGATTCGGGGGATGCGTGAGAGCGCTCTCTCGATCGAGAGGCTAACTGTCACCTGCATGGCGGTCAATGTTTCCAAAGCATTAAAGGGCCAGGAACCAGCCGTGGTGAGCGGCCGCCGTTGACGTGCCGCGGCGCGATGCCGAGACTGCTGCCATGGCGACGATCCGTGCGGCGGGGATCCGCAGCTTCGCGCAGGTCGTCCACGGGCTCGGGGCGGACCCGTCCCCGTTCGTGCACGCCGCCGGCCTGGACGTCGCGGTCCTCGACCACGACGACGTCCCGATCGCCGACTGGCGGCTCGCCACCCTGCTCGAGCGGGCCGCCCGCGACCTGGACTGCGCGGATCTGGGGCTGCGGATGGCCGCCCGGCACGACCTGGACACCCTCGGCCCGCTCGCCGGCATGCTGGCCAACTCCGCGACCGGCGCCGACGCGCTCGCCGCCGCCGAACGCTATCTGGCCGTGCACGCCGACGCCCTGCACGTCGACCTCACCGGCGACCCGCTCGGCGAACCCGGTGTGGTCGCGCTGCGCTACCGCGGGAACCACACCGGCAAGCCGCCGGTGCAGGCCCTGGACGCCGGCATCGGGTTCCTGCACCGCGCGTTGTGCCTGCTGCTGGGCGACGACTACGGGCTGCTCGGCGTGCACCTGGCGTACCGGCCGGCTGCGAACCCCGGCTGTTACCACCGGCACTTCGGGGCGCCGGTCACCTTCGGCACGCCCGAGTCGCTGCTGCGCGTACCGGCCGGCCTGCTCGCCCGTCCGGTGGCGGGGGCACAGGAGACGCAGCGGGTGAAGGCCGAGGCTGTGCTGCGTACGCTGCTCCCCGAACCGGACCACGTGGTCGGCCGGATCCGGGCCGCCGTGGACGAGTCGCTGCCCGGCCCGGTCCCGATGGACGCCGTGGCGCATCGCCTGGTGATGCATCCGCGCACGCTGCAGCGGCGCCTCGCCGAGCACGGCACGACGTACGCCCACATCGTCGACAACGTGCGCCGCGACCGCGCGCGGCGCTACCTGACCGAGACCCGCCTGCCGTTCCACGACGTCTCCGCCCGGATCGGGTTCGCCGAACAGGCCACCTTCAGCCGCGCCTGCCACCGCTGGTGGGGTGTCCCGCCGCGCTGCGTACGGCGCCCGGCGCCGGATTGTCGGGCTGAGTCAAGTTTCCGGGAGATGACACGGGCACGATCACGCCATGACGGAGTCGCACATCGACGTGCTCATCATCGGCGCCGGGATCTCCGGCATCGACGTCGCCTACCGGATCGCCGAGCGCTGCCCGGAACTGAGCTACACGATCGCCGAGGCCCGCGACCGGCTCGGCGGCACGTGGGACCTGTTCCGCTATCCGGGCGTGCGGTCCGACTCGGACATCTACACGCTGGCGTTCCCGTTCCGGCCGTGGACCGGTGAGCAGTCGATCGTCGACGGCGGCGAGCTGCTCGCCTACGTCGAGGAGACCGCGCGGGTCTCCGGCATCGACAAGCACATCGAGTACGGCACGCGGATCGAGTCGGCGGACTGGTCCGGCGCCGACGCGCGATGGCACGTGCGGGCCCGGCGCGACGGCGAGGAGGTCGGCTACGTCGCCCGGTTCGTCGTGTTCGGCAGCGGCTACTACGACTACGAGAACCCGTACGACCCCGGGTTCACCGGCCTCGAGGACTTCGCCGGAACCGTCGTGCACCCGCAGTTCTGGCCCGAGCACCTCGATCACCGGGACAAGCGCGTGGTCGTCATCGGCTCCGGCGCGACCGCGGTCACCGTCGTGCCGGCCATGGCCGGCGACGCCGCGCACGTGACGATGCTGCAGCGTACGCCCAGCTACGTGCTCGCCCAGCCACGGTACGACGCGGTCGCGCGCCGCCTCAGCCGGTTCCTTTCGCCGGGTACGGTGCACCGGCTCACCCGGGCCAAGAACACCACCGTCCAGTGGGCGCTGGTGCAGGCGTGCCGCCGCTTCCCGGAGCAGATGCGGGCGCTGCTGCGCAAGGGCGCGGTCGCCGAGGTCGGTTCCGCCGAGATCGTCGACCGGCACTTCCGGCCGCCGTACCGGCCGTGGGAGCAGCGGCTGTGCATCGCACCCGACGGCGACCTCTACCGGGCCATCCGCGCCGGGGACGCCTCGGTCGTCACCGGGCACATCGACCGGTTCGTGCCCGAAGGTGTTCGCCTGCAGTCCGGCGAGGTGATCGAGGCGGACCTGGTGGTCACCGCGACCGGGCTGCGGCTCAAGCTGCTCGGCGGGGTCGCGCTCAGCGTCGACGGCCGCGCGGTGGACGTCGCGCAGGCCTGCGCCTATCACGGGACGATGCTCAGCGGGCTGCCCAACCTCGCGGTCTGCATCGGCTACATCAACCTGTCGTGGACCGTACGCGCGGACGTGACCGCCCGGTTCATCGCCCGGGTGCTGCGCCGACTACTCGACACCGGCAACGACAGCGTGGTGCCGGTCGCGCCGGACGACCTCGGGCCGACCGGGCCGTTCATGGACATGCAGTCCGGCTACCTGGCCCGCGCCGCTGACCAGATGCCGCGCACCACCCAGCGGTATCCGTGGGCGTTCCGGCAGAACGTCCTGCACGACACCTGGGCCACCAACCGGGCGAGACTCGACGAGGGTCTGCAGTGGAGCCGCGTACGTCAGGAGGCCCGCGCATGAAAGCCGTGATCGTCCACGACGGCGACCTCAAGGTCACCGACCTGCCGCTGCCGGAACCCGGGCCCGGCCAGGTGCGCCTGCGGGTGACCCGCGCCGGGATCTGCGGCTCCGACCTGCACGTCCGGCACGCCGCCGAGGCCAGCGCGGACGTCGCCGCCGAGGTCGGCTATCCGGACTTCATGCGGCGCTCGCACAGCGTGGTCATGGGACACGAGTTCACCGGCGTCGTCGACGCCTACGGGCCGGGCTGCCGCAGGAGGTGGAAGCCGGGCCAGGCGGTCGTCTCGCTGCCGCTCATCAAACACGGCGACGACATCCACATGATCGGCCTGTCCGAGCACGCGGGCGGCGCGTACGCCGAATTCATGCTGGTCGCGGAGGCCGCGACGATGCCGGTGCCGGCCGGGCTGGATCCCGACCTGGCGGCTCTCACCGAGCCGCTCGCGGTGGCCCACCATGCGGTACGCCGCGGCGCCGTCGCCAAGGGCGACGTCGCCGTGGTGATCGGCTGCGGGCCGATCGGGCTTGCGATCATCCTGATGCTCAAAGCAGCCGGGGTACGCCGGGTCGTGGCCAGCGACTTCACGGAGGCGCGCCGGGAGCTGGCCCGCGCCTGCGGCGCCGATGTGGTCGTCGACCCGGCTGCCGGGTCGCCGTGGGACGCGCTGGGGGAGGGCCACGGCCACGTCCGGACGGCGACCGCCCTGTACAGCGCCGGCATCGACGCGCTGAACGCGCTGCAGAAGGTGCCCGGCCTCCCGTGGTGGTCGGTGATGCGGGCCGGGGAGCGCTTCGGCGCCGGGCCGCGCGGCGCGGTCGTCTTCGAGTGCGTCGGGCTGCCCGGCGTGATCGAGGACATCGTGACGCACGCGCCGTTCCGGTCCCGCGTCGTGGTGGTCGGCGTCTGCATGGAGCCGGACACGTTCCGCCCGACGATGGCCAGCAACAAGGAGGTCGACCTGCGGTTCTCGTTCTGCTACGACCCGGCGGAGTTCCGCGAGACGCTGCACATGGTCGCGCGCGGGCGGATCGACCCGCGGCCGCTGCTGACCGGGGTGGTCGGGCTGGCGGGCGTGGCCGACGCGTTCGACCGGCTCGGCGAGGCCGGCCGGCACGCCAAGATCCTCGTCAATCCGGGAATCGACGGCGATGCAGGGCTTTGACCTCCGGCTCGAACTCCGGGACCGGGCCGTCGACGATCGCGCCGGGGACCACCGCGGTGATCGGCAGTGCAGCGACCGGGCCGGGCGGCACACCCCACTCGGCGAGCCAGGTGGTCAACTGGCTGCTGGACACCGCGTAGACGACGCGGCCGAGACCGACCCAGCCGTGGGCGGCGGCGCACATCGGGCAGTGCTCGCCGGAGGTGTAGACCGTGGCGGCCGCGCGTTCGGCCGTACCCAGATGGTTGGCTGCCCAGCGGGCGATCTCGAACTCGGGGTGCCGGGTCTCATCGCCGTCCTTGACCCGGTTGCGGTCCTCGAAGAGGACCGTGCCGTCGGCGGAGACCAGCACCGATCCGAACGGCTCGTCGCCGTCGTCGAGCGCCTCGCGGGCCAGGTCGACGCAGCGGCGCAGGTGCGCCCGGTCGGTCTCGGTGACCGTCACGGGGCCCCGGTCCCGCCGAAGAGGTGCTCCAGCCCGGCCACGGTGATCACCTGTTTGACTATGCCATGCGCCCCGACGAGCTGGAAGGCGATGCCGGCGCTCTCGGCGGCCAGGTAACTCTCGATCAGGGCGCTGAGCGCCTCGGAGTCGATGAACCGCACCTGATCCAGGTCGACGAGCAGCCGGGCGCACTCGCCGGCGGTGATGACTTCGAGCAGCGCGTCGCGCAGCTCCTCGCGGGAGTCGATGTCGAACTCGCCGGAGAGGCGCACCCGCGACGTCACCACGCCGTCGTCGTCAGCGCGCGCCGGATCCGCGGCGATGGCGAAGTAATCCTCAAGCACGGGTACTTGTCTACCAGCAAATATTGTCGGCGCCCGCAACAGGCGTCGGTTCTATACCGGCAGTAGCGGCCTCGCCACGGTGCCGATCAGCTCCGAGACGGTGACGAAACGGAAGCCGCGGGCCTTCAACCCGGCGAACATGGCGCCGAGCCGGCGCAACGCGACCAGGCGGTGCGCCTTGCCGATGTCGTGGGCCAGCACGATCGAGCCGGGCCGCACGTTGTCGACGATGTCGCGGACCTGCCCGTCCGGGTCGTCCTCGAAGTGGCGTTCCCGCATCTGATGCGACCAGAGCGCGATGTCGTAGCCGAAGGCGTTCGCGGCCAGCACGGTGGAACCGCCCAGATGCCCGTACGGCGGGCGCAGCAGCGTCGGCGTGCGGCCGAAGACGCGCTCGATCACCTCGTGGGTGCGGCCGAGCTCGCGTTCCACCCCGGAGCGGTCGAGCGTCGCCAGGTCGTCGTGGGACCACGAGTGGTTGCCGATCTCGTGGCGGCTCATCCGGTGGCGTACCAGATCGGCGTGCGCCTGAAGGTTCTCGCCGACCATGAAGAACGTGGCCGGCACCCGGGCCTGGTCCAGGGCGTCCAGCACCATCGGCGTCCACTGCGGGCCCGGCCCGTCGTCGAAGCTGAACGCCACCACCGGCTCGCTGGTGTCCGCGTAGTAGTGGATCGAGGTCGCGGGGGAGCGCAGCACCTCGGGCGCGTCGGCGGCGGCCGCGTAGCCGCCGCCGAGCGGCGGCCGGTCCCAGCCGAAGAGGCCGGGCGCCCCGCTCATGCCCATCGCGCCGCAGGCCACACCGCCTCCCGCCAGCAGCGCCTTGCGCATGACGGCGCGACGATCCAGTCCCATCCCACGTCCCCCGGTTGCGGCCTCAGAGCGCCGCTCACCGCGGCACCCTGCTCATCGGCCGCGCGCTGCCGTCACCTGGGGGACGTGGCGGGTGCATTTGGGTTAGGTACGGACCAGATGTTCCTGCGGCGGCGCCGGCGTGGGCCGCGACGACGACGGCGGCTGCTGCGGGACGGTGGCCTCGGTGCGATCCGAGTCCGGTGTCGGCGGCGCCAGCTTGGCCTTCAGGATCCGGGCCAGCGGCTTCTCCACCACCTTGTGCAGCAGGTAGGAGGCGATCAGCATGATCGCCACCACGATGCCCAGCACCAGCCAGCGCGGGCGCATGTCCTTCAGTTGGTAGATCAGCACCCAGCCGATCTTCTCGTGCAGCAGGTACAGCGGGTAGGTGAGCAGCCCGGCGGTGGTCAGCCAGCGCCAGTTGATCCGCTTGAACCAGCCCAGCGCGACACCGGCCATCAGCAGGTAGAACAGGGTGATCAGCGCGACGCCGACGCCCGAGCGGATCGGCTGGGGCAGCGTCTTGCTGACCCGCGCGACCATCTCGTACGTGTTGTGCTGGGCGATCAGCCAGGAGAAGCCGACCAGACCCCAGAACTTCAGGTCCGAGCCGAACTTGTGGATCAGGAAGAACGCGATGCCGCCGACGAAGAACGGCGCGTAGTCCGGCATGAAGATCGTGGTGAGGATCGGCATCTTCGCCCCGACCGAGTACACCGAGATGATCAGCCAGGCGTACCCGAAGACCATCACCCGGCGGGCGGTCAGACCCCACCACACCATGAACGCGAACAGCAGGTAGAACCGCGCCTCGGCCCAGAGCGTCCAGTAGACGCCGTCCACGTGCGGCGCGCCCAGCGGCTGATGCACCATGGTCAGGTTGACCAGGACGTCGCTCCAGTTGGCCTGCAGCGACCGGGGCGCCGACCAGATCGTGGTGACCACGGCGGTGATCAGCACGGCCGCCCAGTACGCCGGGAACAGCCGCACGATCCGCGACCGGCCGAACGCGCCGGTGCTGCGCCCCCACGCGCTCATGCAGATGACGAAGCCGCTGATCAGGAAGAACAGCTCGACGCCGAGCCAGCCGTAGGAGGTCAGCCCGCTGAGCTCGGGGAAGGCGTACGTCGCTGACGGCACGCCCCACGCGTCCTTGACGCCGGTGAAGGCGGTGTAGTGGTACAGCACCACCACGAGCGCGGCGATCAGGCGCAGACCGTCCAGGAAGGCCATCCGGCTCCCGGTCTGCGGACGGGGGATCCGCACCGTCGTCTCGCCGGGCGGCTTATTGATCGGCATGGCGGGAGAGAATACAGAGCCCGTGCGCGGGGCGGCGTCCTGCGTCATGGTCCTGTGATGTGTCCGTTTGTGGGGGACGGTGCAGAGGGGTCCGTGCAGCCGCTACTTGGTCGAAAACCGACATCGGCGCACATTACCACCGTCCCCGGCTGCCACGGTGATCCACAAGGTCGGGCGCGGGGTGAGGGCCGTCACGGCCGCCGCGGGATTGTTCGGCGGCGCCGGCCGGTTGACAACAAGTGCCGGTGTGGCCAGTGTCCCAGGGCCTCACCCATTGCCTTCGCGGAATACCGTTCGGCTGGAGCCGCGTCGCGCCACTCGCCGTTAGGCGACCCGCACACCGGCTCGGGGCAGCCCGGCGCCATCGGCGCCGGGCTGCTGTCGTTCCCGGCCTCAGCCGGCGGCGCAGGGCACGCCGTTCAGGGTGAACGCGGTCGGCGCCGGGGCGGCGGTCGTCCACGTGCCGAGCAGGCCGGCGGTGCGGACGGCGCCCGGTGCGAGCGAGCCGTTCCAGTGCGCGTTGCGCAGGGTGACCGCGGGCCCGTCCTGGGCGTACGTGGCGTTCCAAGCCGAGGTGATCTTCTGGTCGCCGTCGAAGGTGAAGCCGAGGGTCCACCCGTCCAGCGGGACCTTCCCGGTGTTGGTGATCGTCAGCGCCGCCACGAACCCGCGATCCCACTGGGAGGTGTTCTCGTAGGTCACCCGGCAGGCCGGCGGGGGCGGCGGCGGGCTGCTCGACGGCGGAGGGCTCGTCGGGCCCGTCGAGTTGACGGTCACCGTGTTCGAGGCGATCGACACGTTGCCGGCGGCGTCGCGGGCCCGGACGTAGAAGACGTTGCGGGTGGCGGTCAGCGCCGCGGTGTACGACGTGCCGCTCACCGTGGCGACCAGGCGCGAGCTGAACCAGCCGTCGTACCAGTACACGTTGTAGCCGGTCACGGCAGTGTTGTCGGTCGACGGCGACCAGCTGAGCGACGCCTCGGTCGCAGACTCGCCGGTGACGGTGAGCCCGGCCGGCGCCTGCGGCGGGACGGTGTCGGCGCCGCTGTCGGAGAGCGGGGTCACCACGGTCACCGGTGCGGACGAGAGCGAACTCTGCCCGCTGCTGTCGGTCGCGTGCACCCGGAAGGTGTACTGGGCCGCCGCCCGCAGCCCGGTCAGGGTGAACGTGGTCCCGCTGCCGGCCGGGGTGGCCCGGTAGATGTCGTCGAAGGCCTCGTTCCAGGTGATGTCGTAGCCGGTGACCGGGCAGCAGCCGGGCTGCGACGCCGTCCAGGTGAAGGTCACGGAGTTGGCCCGGACCGTGGTCGCGGTGAATCCGGTGGGCGCCGACGGGCGCTGCGCCGACGCGGACGGCGCGGGTGTGCTCGGCGCCGGCGCGGTGCTGCCGTGCGCATCGGTGACGGCGAGCAGACCGGCCAGGGTCAGGGCGGCCGCGCCGGTGACGACCGCCAGCAACCGTCTGCCGGGCGTTGCGGAAGGTGAAGTGGGCATGCCCCCAGCGTTCAAAAAGCATTCACTGCGGTCAATTGATTCCCACGGACAGTGAGGCGCCGGTCAGCTCCTCCGAGATCTCCCAGACGCGGCGGGCGTCGTCGTGGCTGCGAAGCCGGGAGTAGATCTCCTGCTCAGCCGGGGCGCCGGACAGATGCCCGAGCCCGCTGGGACCGTAGAGGCGGCCGCCCCGGGCATCCGGCGAGGTGGCGGCGAGCAGGGCCGGCAGCAGGGCCGTCTCGACCGTACCGAGCAGGATGCCCAGCCGGGACAGCACGCGGATGAGACGGACGCCGGCGGTGTCCTTCGCCCGGCCCACTTCGGGCCGCGCGGCCAGCAGATTCGTCGGAGCGACACCGGGATGCGCGAGGTTGCTGGTGATGCCCCAGCCACCGGCTCGGCTACGCCGATCCAGTTCCAGACCGAAAAGACCAAAAGCGATCTTCGATTGACTGTACGCGCGACGCCCGCTGTACGACCTTTCCCAGTTCAGGTCGTCCCAGTTGATGGCGTTCTCGTTGGCGGCGACGCTGATCTGCGACGTCACCCGCGCCCGTCCCGCTCGCAGCAGCGGCAGCAGCTCGGCGACCAGGGCGAAGTGTCCCAGGTGGTTGCTGCCGAACTGCAGCTCGAACCCGTCCGCGGTCCTCTGCCGGTCCGGCGGGGTCATCACCCCGGCGTTGTTGATCAGGATGTGGATCGGCCGGTTCTCCGCGCGCAGGGTCGCACCGAGCGCGGCGACCGAGGCCAGCGACGACAGGTCGAGGTGCCGCAGCGACAGCGTGGCCCCCGGATGCTGCTGCTTGATCCGCGCGATCGCCGCCTCGCCCTTGCGCTGGTTGCGGACGGGCATGACGACCTCGGCGCCGGCCGCGGCGAGACGGCCCGCCAGGCCCAGCCCGACCCCGTCGCTGGCTCCGGTGACGACGGCGATCTTCCCCGACAGATCGGGCACGGTGATGTCCGGTCGGCTGCGTGCCATGGCGTGGTCCCTCGTTTCGCTCGGTGGTGACTCCAGCGTGCGTTCCGTCCGCGAGGGCATCCACGGCCTCTCGATCCCAGGCTGCGACCGTAGAGGGGGATCGACGATCCGAGGCTACGAACCGGCGCCGGTGATAGAACGAAGCAGACCCGGGAGGAAACCAGATGATCGATCGAGCGGGGCTCGCCGAGTTCCTGCGCCGCCGGCGGGAGTCGCTCCAGCCGGAGGACGTCGGCCTCCCGCGCGGGCAGCGGCGCCGAACCTCGGGCCTGCGCCGCGAAGAGGTCGCCACGCTCTGCTTCATCTCCGCCGACTACTACAGCCGGCTGGAACGCGAACGCGGATCGCACCCCTCCGAGCAGATGATCGCCTCGATCGCACAGGGCCTGCACCTGTCCCTCGACGAACGCGACCACCTGTTCCGCCTCGCCGGCCACCACCCGCCGTCGCGCGGCTCGACCAGCGAACACATCAGCCCCGGCCTGCTGCGCATCCTCGACCGGCTCGCGGACACCCCCGCCGAGGTCGTCACCGAGCTCGGCGAGACGCTGCGCCAGACCCCGCTGGGTGTCGCCCTGACCGGCGACCTCACCCGGCACACCGGCCCGGCCCGCAGCATCGGCTACCGCTGGTTCACCGACCCGGCCACCCGAGCCCAGTACCACCCGGACGACCACGCCCTGCACTCCCGCGTCTTCGCCTCCGGCCTGCGCGAGACCGTTACGCGCCGCGGCCCCGACTCGTGGGCGGCCCACCTGCAACAGCTGCTGTACGCCCGCAGCGAGGAGTTCCGCCGGGTCTGGGACGACCATGAGATCGGCGTCCGCTTCAACGAGACCAAACGCTTCCTCCACCCGGCGCTCGGCCTGCTGGAGCTGACCTGCCAGACCCTGCTCGACCCGGCCCAGTCCCACGCGCTCCTCGTCTACACCGCCGTCCCCGGCACCGAGAGCCACGAGAAGCTCCAGCTCCTCTCGGTCCTCGGCCCTCAGCCGGTCACCCTCGACGGTGCCGCCGGCGTGTAGGCGCCGGGTTGCCGCCGGTCGGCGCGACCGGCCACCCGGCTCAACGTCACGACCGTGATCGCCGAGAAGATCGCCAGAGCCACGAAGGCGAAGATCAGCAGGCTCACCAGCAGCCCGTCCGAAGGATGGAAACTGTTGCCGAGCGCTGGGAACACCATGGCGGAGAAGGCCGCGAGCACGCCTGACAGCTGCGAGTGCAACGTGGCCACTTCCGCCGTGTTGAACGGCACGGGGTCCTCCATCGCGGACACTCTAGGGCGATCGCCGCGAAATGAGCGTTCCGTGAGCATTCCAGGTGATGTCAGCATGGCCTGCCGACGGGTGCGGGTGGCGTCCTGACGAGCAGGAACAGGGATCGAAGGTGTGCTAGCTTCTGGCTCGCGCAAGGAGACGGGGGAAGAGCCAGTGTGCACAGCTGTGAGGGTCGGCGTTCGCGCCGGCCGGCACTGCTCGGGGGCGGCATGACGGGGGCGGGGCAGGCTCTGCGGCCGGGTGATCCGCTCCGGGTCGGGCCCTACCAGCTGATCGGCCGGCTCGGTGAAGGCGGCATGGGCTGTGTCTACCTGGCGACCGACCCGTCCGACCGCAAGGTCGCGGTCAAGATCATTCGGGCTGATCTGGCGCACCAGCACGAGTTCCGCAGCCGGTTCCGCAGCGAGGTGCAGCGGGCCCGGGAGGTGCCGCCGTTCTGTACGGCCGAGGTGCTCGACGCCGATCCCGATCACGAGACGCCGTACCTGGTGGTCGAGTATGTCGACGGGCCCAGCCTGGCCGCGGTCGTCGCGGAGCAGGGGCCGCTCACCCCGGGCAACCTGCACGGCGTGGCGATCGGGGTGGCCACCGCGCTGACCGCGATCCACGGCGCCGGGGTGATCCACCGGGACCTCAAGCCCAGCAACGTGCTGCTGGCGCCGGGCAGCCCGAAGGTGATCGACTTCGGCATCGCCCGCGCGGCGCAGGCTGTCGACGGTCCGACGCGTACCGATCAGATGGTCGGCACCGTCACCTACATGGCGCCGGAGCGGCTGGAACCGGGACCCCGGCAGCAGGTCACGCCGGCGGCTGACATCTTCGCCTGGGGCGCCGTCGTCGCGTACGCCGGCACCGGACGGACCCCGTTCGCCGCCGACATGCCGCACATCGTCGCGGTGCGCATCCTCACCGGTGAGCCGGACCTCGACGGACTGGCCGAACCGCTGCGCGGCCTGGTCGAGCAGACTCTGGCGAAGGATCCGGCGCAGCGGCCGTCCGCGCGGGAGGTGCTGGATCGGCTGCTCACCATGACGCCGCACCGGGCCGGCAGCCCGGCCGCGGTCCTGGACCGGCAGCCTGCACTGCGCGAGGCGGTCGCCGAGGCGCGGGCCGCCACTGACATGCACCCGGTCCCGGACCCGGCGGACCTGGGCGTGGTGACGACCCGGCTGCCCGCCCGAAGCCCGGGCCCGGCGCCGGCCCGGCAGTCCGGCCAAAGCTCGGCACCGACTCGGCTGCCTGCTCAGAGCCCGGTGCCGCCCACCCGCCCGCACGTCCTGGGCCAGGCCGCACCGGTGCAGGCTCCGGCCGTACCGATGCCTCCGGTGGCGACCACCTATGTGCCGCACCGGCCCTCGAAGCGTCCCTGGACACGGATGCTCGCGCCGGTTTTCGCCGCTGTCGCGGTGCTGGCTCTGGTGCTGCTCGCCGGCGTGGTCTATGGCGAGATCCGGCTGCCAGGGACGAGCGACAGCGACACCGCGGCCGGCGCGGACACGACCGGGCCCCCACCAGGCGGCTCCGAGCCGCTGCTCCAGGATGCTCTCGCCACGGACGAGAGCAATTGGACCTTCGACGAGAACAAGGTCGAGAAGGTCACCTGCGAGATCGACGGGGGACTCGTCGTGAAGAAGGGGAAGGCGGGGACCTTCCGCTGCCCGGGCACGCGCCGCATCTTCAGCGACTTCGCCGCCACCGTGAAGGTGACGCTGCACAACCCGGCCAGTTGTGCCGGCATCTGGCTGCGGTTCGAGCAGCACGCCGGCCTTCCCGGTGACGGCGGCTACCTGGTGCAGATCTGTGCCCAGGAGACCGCGCTGCTGCTGCACGGTGTCCCGGAATCGGGCGATCTGAAGAAGCTGCAGACCTTCCGGCATCCCACCCCGGCCGAGGTCGGCACGCCGGTGACGGTGGGTATCACCGCCAAGGGCGAGCAATTGACGCTGACCCGCGACGGCGAGCAGACCGGGCAGTGGGACGGGGCGACGTACGAGTCGGGCCGTTTCGTGCTCGGTATCGCCGCCAGAGCGTCCGCCGAGCCGCCCTTCCGGGTCTCCTTCCGGGATCTGCAGATCAACCCGGCGTGACGTACGAGACGGTACGTCTCGTCTTGACCAGCGTAGTGAGTCCGGGCTAGCGTCACTGTCGTAACGAGACGGACCGTCTCGTCTCGCTAGCTCCGGGAGGACGCTCACATGCGTATCGGCCATCCCTCATCCGACACCCAGCTCGTCCTGTCCGGAGTCACCAAGCGATACGACGACCAAATCGTGCTGAACGAGATCTCGCTCACGGTCAAGCCCGGCGAGAAGGTCGGCGTGATCGGCGACAACGGCTCCGGCAAGTCCACTCTGCTGCGCCTGCTGGCCGGGCGCACCGAGCCCAGCAACGGCTCGGTCACCGTCGTGGCGCCCGGCGGGGTCGGCTATCTGGCGCAGACCCTGCAGCTGCCGGACACCGCGCTCGTCGGCGACGCCGTCGACGTCGCGCTGGCCGACCTGCGGGACCTGGAGTCCCGGATCCGGCGCGCCGAGCTCCGGCTCGGTGATGCCACCCCCGCCGAGCTGGCCGTTCATGCCGACCTGATCGCCCGGTTCGAGGCCCGCGACGGATATCTCGCCGACCACCGGGTCGACATCATGCTCGCCGCGCTCGGCCTGCCCGGGCTGGACCGCCGGCGGCCGCTGGGCACCCTGTCCGGCGGGCAGCGGTCCCGGCTCGCGCTGGCTGCGACCCTGGCCGCGGCCCCCGAGGTGCTGCTCCTCGACGAACCGACCAACGACCTGGACGACGAAGCCGTCGCCTGGCTGGAGGACCACCTGCGCAACCACCGGGGGACCCTGGTCGTGGTCACCCACGACCGGATCTTCCTGGACCGGGTCACCTCGACCATCGTGGAGGTGGACCACGACCGGCGTACGGTGTGCCGCTACGGCAACGGCTACCGCGGGTTCGTGGCCGCCAAGGCGGCGGCCAGAGCCCGCTGGGCACGCGAGTATGAGCAGTGGCGCGCCGACGTCGCCCGCCACGAGCAGCTGGCCGATTCCCACGCGCACCGCCTGGCTGCCATTCCGCGCAAAGCGCCGGCTGCGTTCAGTGGGGCGGGCGCGTTCCGTGCCAGGTCGCGGGCGCACGGGGCGATGAGCCGGATCCGCGGCGCCCGTGAGCAGCTGCGGCGGTTGCAGGCGGACCCGGTTCCGCCGCCGCCGAGCCCGTTGCGGTTCACCGCCCACCTCGCCGACAGCGCGACTGCGGGCCCGTTGGTGGAGCTGGCGGACGTACGGGTCGGCGACCGCCTGCACGTCGAGTCGCTGCGGGTCGAACCGGGCGCCCGGCTGCTGGTCACCGGCCCCAACGGAGCCGGCAAGACCACGCTGCTGCGCGTGCTGGCCGGCGAGCTGGAACCCGACACGGGCACAGTCCGCAGGCCGGCGCGTGTCGGTCACCTGCGTCAGCAGGACGGCTTGGGGTCGGGCCCGGGCACCGTCCTGGAGGCGTTCGCGGCGGGCCGGCCGGGCGATCCGGCCGACCACGCCGACGCGCTGCTCGTGCTGGGGCTGTTCCGCGCCGACCGGCTCACCGCGCCGGTCAGCAGTCTCTCGCCCGGTCTGCGCCGCCGCATCGAGCTGGCCCGCCTGGTCAGCGAACCGGCCGATCTGCTGCTGCTGGACGAGCCGACCAACCACCTGTCCCCGGACCTGATGGACGACCTGGAGGAGGCGCTGAGCGACTATCCCGGCTCGCTCGTCGTCGTGACGCACGACCGGCGTCTGCGGGCCGCTTTCACCGGGGCCCACCTGGAGTTGAACCCGGGCCGGCGGGACCCGGTCAGTTCACTTCGAGGTGCCGGGCTATCCGCTCGACGGCGCGGAGATCTTCCGGGGTGAGCCGGTCGATGAAGTGGTGCCGGACCGACTCCACGTGGGCCGGTGCGGCGTTGTCGAGAGTGGCCAGACCCTCCGCGGTGAGGACGAGAAGGCAGCCACGGCCGTCGGCCGGGTCGGGCTCGCGGCGCAGGAGGCCGCGCGCTTCCATCCGGGTGGCGTGCCGGGACAGCCGGCTGCGGGACCAGCCCATCTTGTCGGCCTGCGCCCCCAGGGTGCTGGTGTGGCCGGGCTGCTCCGACAGGGTGCTCAGCACCTCGTAGTCGGCGTCGGAGAGGCCGAGCGCGGCCAGGTCGCGGGCCGTGCCGGTCTGCACGGCGACCATCACCCGCAGGAAGGCACGCCATGCCTTCTCCTCGTCGGGGTTCAGCCAGCGCGTCGTTGACATGTAAACAACCTAGCATCTAGCCTTCGTTTCCATGTCAACGAAACCGGTCCGCATCCTGGTGATCATGTGCAGCACCCGTCCCGGCGCCCTCGGCCCGGCGGTGGGGGAGTGGCTGATCGAGGCGATCACTCCTCGTGCCGCGGAGTTGGGCGCGGAGCTCGTACCGATCGCTCTCAGTGATCTGGATCTGCCCTTCCTGGATGAGGAGGAGCATCCGTCGTCGGGGATGTACCGGCAGGAGCACACCCGCAGGTGGAGTGCGATCGTGGACGCGGCGGACGGATTCATCGCCGTCACTCCGGAATACAACTACGGGATGCCGGCGGCGCTGAAGAACGCGCTGGACTATCTCAGTCGTGAATGGGCGTGGAAGCCGATCGGCTTCGTCAGTTACGGCCACACGTCGGCGGGCACCCGGTCGGTTCAGCACGCCAAGCAGGTGGTCACCACCCTGCGCCTGGTTCCGCTAGGCGCGACGGTCGCGCTGCGCATCGGCGACGCTGTCCACGATGGCCGGGTACGCCCGGACGCCCTCCGTGACCAGGCGGGCATCGGTCTGCTCGACGAACTGGTCCGCGTGTCCCAGGCCCTGCGGCCGATGCGAGAAGCCGCGCGAAGCGAAGCCGGACCGCTGCCGGGGTCCTACGTGAGGCAGCTGACCAGCGACGACGCGCCGGAGGTCACGGTGCTGCAGCGGTGCTGCTGGGTGGAGGAGGCCGTCGTCAACGAGACCATGGCCATTCCGGCCCTGCACGAGTCCCTGGAGGAGGTGCGTGATTGGCTGGCGAGCTGGCACACCATCGGCCTCTGGCGGGACGGCCGGCTGCTGGGCATGGTGCGGGCCCGCCGCGTCGGCGCCGACTGGCACGTGGGCCGGCTCGCCGTCGTGCCCGACCTGCGAGGGAGGGGTCTGGGCCGCTGGCTGCTCCGCACCGCCGAAGCCGCCGCCCCGCCGGACTGCCGCCGCATCCTGCTGTTCACCGGCGCCAAGAGCCTGCGCAACATCGACCTCTACCACAGCGAGGGCTACCGGTCGGTGCCCTCCGCCGATGACGACGGAATCGTTCGCCTCGAGCGTCGCTTTCCGTTTGCGGGGGTGTCCAAACCGGTTTAGGTTGACGTTCAAACCGGTTTAGCAACCGCCGGGAGGTCAACGATGACCAGGCCGGAACGCCCGACGATCAGTGATGTCGCACGCGCCGCCGGGGTGTCCAAAGGGTCCGTGTCGTTCGTGCTCAACGGACGGCCGGGCATCGCCGAGGGCACCCGGCAGCGGATCCTGGACGCCGCCCGCAGCCTCGGCTGGACACCGAGCCACCAGGCCCGCGCGCTGTCGGTCTCGCGCGCGTTCGCCGTCGGGCTGGTCCTGGCCCGCCCACCCGAGCTGCTCGGCGCCGACCCGTTCTTTCCCGCCTTCATCGCCGGCGTCGAGCGGACCCTGTCCGAGCGCGGGCAGGCACTCGTGCTGCAGGTGGTGCCGGACGCCGCCGCCGAGGAGGACGGTTACCGGCAGCTGGCCGGCGCCGGCCGGGTGGACGGGGTGTTCCTGCTCGACCTGCGGGTCGCCGACCCGCGGATCGCGCTGCTGCGGGAGCTCGGGATGCCGGCGGTCACGATCGCCCGTCCCGACGTGCCCAGCGACTTCCCGGCGCTGCTGGTCGACGACCGGCCGGGCATCGCCGCCGCGGTCCGCCACCTGGTCGAGCTGGGGCACCGGCGGATCGCGCACGTCGCCGGCCCGGCCCGGTTCCTGCACGGCTCAGTGCGCCGCCAGGCGTGGGAACAAGCGCTCGCCGACGCCGGCCTGCCCGCCGCCGATGTCGTGGCGGCCGACTTCACGGCGGCCGGTGGCGCGCAGGCCACCCGAGCACTGCTGGAAGCCGCCGAACGTCCCACGGCGATCGTCTATGCCAACGATCTGATGGCCATCGCCGGGCTGTCCGTGGCGCTGGAGCACGGCATCGCCGTGCCGGCGCAGCTGTCCGTCACCGGTTTCGACAACACCGAGCTGGCCGGGTACGTCTCCCCGCCGCTCACCAGTGTCCGCACCGACCCGTACCACTGGGGCCGGTCGGCCGCCGAGGCCCTGCTCGCCCTGATCGCCGGGGAGACCGTCGACGACGTCGCCGTTCCCGCTGCTCAGCTCGTCGTCCGGGCCTCCACCGCACCCCCACCTCCCGCCGGACGATCATCGGAGGAGAAATGAAACGCACGCTCCCGGCAGTCCTCGTGTCCCTGACTCTCGTGCTCGCCGCCGGCTGCGACGGCAGCGGCGGTGGCGACGCCGAGAAGGCGAACGCCGCCACCGGCCCGATCACCATCTGGCTCTCCAACAACCAGGAGGAACTGGCCTGGGGCAAGGCCATGGTCGAGGCGTGGAACGGCGCACACGCCGACCAGACGATCACCGCGCAGGAGATCCCGGCCGGCAAGAGCTCGGAGGAGGTGATCGGCGCCGCGATCACCGCCGGCAACGCCCCGTGCCTGATCTTCAACACCGCGCCGGCCGCGGTGCCGCAGTTCCAGAAGCAGGGCGGTCTGGTCGCGCTGGACGAGTTCGACGGCGGCGCGCAGTACGTCACCGAGCGCACCGGCGACGCCGCGGAGCAGTACAAGTCGCCGGACGGCAAGTTCTACCAGCTGCCGTGGAAGTCCAACCCGGTCATGATCTTCTACAACAAGGAGATCTTCACCAAGGCCGGTCTGGACGCGGAGAAGCCCGCGCTGTCCACCTACGACGAGTTCCTGACCGCCGCCCGCAAGATCAAGTCGTCCGGCGCCGCGCCGGCCGCGATCTACCCGTCGCCGGCCGCCGACTTCTTCCAGTCCTGGTTCGACTTCTATCCGCTGTTCGCCGCCGAGACCGGCAAGCAGCTCGTCGAGGACAGCAAGGCGCAGTTCAACAGTCCCGAGGGGGAGCAGGTCGCGGCGTTCTGGAAGACCCTGTACGACGAAGGGCTGGCGCCGAAGGAGCCGTACAACGGCGACTCGTTCGCCGACGAGAAGGCGGCCATGGCGATCGTCGGCCCGTGGGCGATCGCGGTCTACGGCGACAAGGTGAAGTGGGGCGCGGTGCCGGTGCCCACCTCGGCGGGCAAGCCGGCCGACCAGATCACCACGTTCAGCGACGCGAAGAACGTGGCGATGTACAGCGCCTGCCAGAACCGGGCGACCGCCTGGGAGGTGCTGAAGTTCGCCACCAGCAAGGAGCAGGACGGTGAGCTGCTGAGCAGGACCGGGCAGATGCCGTTGCGTGCCGATCTGGCGGCCGCGTACCCGGACTACTTCGCGAAGAACCCCGCCTACCAGCAGTTCGCCGACCTCGCCGGCCGGACCGTGGAGGTCCCGAACGTGCCGAACTCGGTCGCGATCTGGCAGGCCTTCCGGGACGCGTACACGGCATCGGTGATCTTCGGCAAGGAGCCCGTGCCGGACGCCTTCAACAACGCCGCGCAGAAGGTGGACCAGCTGGCCAGCGGCTCATGAAGACGGCCGTCCTCGGCCGCCACCCGGTCGGCATGATCCTGGCCGCACCGTACGCCGTGTACCTCGCGGTGATCTTCGCCTACCCGTTCGGGTTCGCGATCTGGATGAGCTTCCACGACTACTTCTTCGCCGCGCCCGGCGCGATCGTCGAGCACCCGTTCATCGGCCTGGACAACTACCGGGCGGTGCTCACCGACCCGGGCGTGCGCCAGGCGTTCGGCAACATCGGCGTCTTCCTGGTCATCAACGTGCCGTTGACCACCGGCCTGGCGCTGCTGCTGGCGGTCGCCCTGAACAAGGCCGTGCACGCCCGCACGTTCCTGCGGGTCGCCTTCTACGTCCCGTACGTGACGGCCAGCGTCGCCGTCGTCGGTGTCTGGCTGTTCCTGTTCAACTCCGAGGGCCTGGTCAACACCGTGCTCGGCCCGCTCGCGCCGGACCCGTCCTGGCTGGTCAACGAGAGTCTCGCGATGCCGGTGATTGCGCTGTTCGTGACCTGGAAACAGCTCGGGTTCTTCATCCTGCTCTACCTGGCCGCCCTGCAGAACGTGTCCAAGGAGCTCTACGAGTCGGCGTCGGTCGACGGCGCCGGCGCGTGGAGCCGGTTCTGGTCGGTGACCGTGCCCGCGGTCCGCCCGGCGACCGCGCTCGTGGTGATCCTGGCGCTGATCACCGGCGCCAACCTGTTCACCGAGCCGTACCTGCTGACCGGCAATGGCGGCCCGAACGGCTCGTCCGCGTCCCCGGTGCTGGTCATGTACCAGCGCGGCCTGCAGCAGGGCGAACCCGACTTCGCCGCCGCCCTGGGCGTGCTGCTGGTCATCGGCGTACTGATCGTCGCCTTCATCAACCGCCGGCTGATCGAGAGGGACTGACATGCGAGGGCCCGCAGTGCTGCGCTATGTCGTGCTGTTCGCCGGCGCGCTGGCGTTCCTGTTCCCCTTCTACTACATGCTGATCGGCTCGTTGCAGGCCGAGCCGGACACCACGGTGCGCGGCGCGTTCCCCACCTCCGGGCTGACCCTGGACAACTATGCCGACATCAACTCGCGGGTCGACCTGCTCGGCTCGCTGGTCAACTCGGGCATCTTCACCGGCGGCGTGCTGCTCGGCACGGTCGTGTTCGGGGTGCTCGCCGGATACGCCCTCGCCCGGCTGCGGTTCCGTGGCGGCGGCACCCTTTTCGTCCTGGTCCTGCTGGTCCAGGTGATCCCGTTCCAGCTGCTGCTGATCCCGCTCTACGTGTTGATCGTGCGCGGCTACGGCCTGGCCGACTCGTACCTCGGCATGATCCTGCCGTTCGCGATCAACACGACGGCGGTGTTCATCTTCCGCCAGTTCTTCCTGCAACTGCCCGACGACCTGTTCTCCGCCGCCCGCCTGGACGGCGCCGGCGAGGTGCGGATCCTGTGGTCGGTCGCGTTGCCGCTGGTCAAGCCCGCGCTGCTGACCGCGGTGCTGCTGACCTTCATCGGGCCGTGGAACGAGTTCCTGTGGCCGTTCCTGATCACCAAACAGGCCGACATGCAGCCACTCGCGGTCTCTCTCGCGAACTACCTCAGCAATGTGGCGTCGCGGGCCGCCAACCCGTTCGGCGCGATCCTCGCCGGGGCCTGCGTGCTGGCCGCCCCGGCGGTCGCGTTGTTCATCGCCTTCCAGCGCCAGTTCGTCTCCAGCGACCTCAGTTCGGGGGTGAAAGGCTGACATGCCGATCAAAACCCATGTTCCGTACGCGCTGACCCGCCTCGGCACAGTGATGACACCCGACCCCGGCGACCCCCTCGAATCCGAAGGCGTACTCAATCCGGCGAGTGGGCGAACCCCGGACGGGCGGCTGCACCTGCTGCCGCGGCTGGTCGCGGCCGGCAACGTCTCCCGGGTCGGGCTGGCCGAGGTCGAACTGCGCGACGGCGTACCCGTCGGGGTGCACCGCCGCGGTGTCGTGCTCGCGCCGGACGAAGGCTGGGAGCGCGGCCTGGCCAACGCCGGCGTCGAGGACCCGCGCACCACCTGGGTGCCGGCGCTGGGCCGGCACCTGATGACCTACGTCGCCTACGGGCCGCTCGGCCCGCGTCTGGCCCTGGCCGTCTCCACCGACCTGCAGTCGTGGCAGCGGCTCGGCCCGGTCCACTTCGCCTACCAGCCCGATCTCGACACCGACCTCAACCTGTTCCCCAACAAGGACGCGGTGTTCTTCGCCGAACCGGTGCCCGGACCCGACGGCCGGCCCAGCTACGCGATGCTGCACCGCCCGATGTGGGACCTCAGCTGGGTCCGCACCGGCGAGGGCGTGCACCTGCCGGCCGGGATCACCGACGAGCGGGCCGGCATCTGGATCTCCTACGTGCCGGCCGACGAGGTGCAGGCCGACATCACCGCGCTGGTCCGGCTGCGGCAGCACCGCTGCGTCGCGCTGTCCGAATACGACTACGAGGAACTCAAGATCGGTGCCGGCCCGCCGCCGCTGCGGGTGCCCGAGGGCTGGCTGCTCATCCACCACGGCGTCACCGGCTATGTCCCGCCCGGCTGGGACCCGACCGGCCAGGACGTCCGCTACGCCGCCGGGGCCATGCTGCTCGACCCGGGCGACCCGGGCCGGGTCCTGGCCCGCACCGCCGAACCCATCCTCGCCCCGCAGACCGAGGACGAGCATCACGGCACCGTGCCCAACGTTGTCTTCCCCACCGCGATCGAGCAGGTCGACGGCGTCCACTACGTCTTCTACGGCATGGCGGACACCCGGATCGGCGTCGCGCGGCTGGACCGGCTCACCGAAGGAGAACGCGATGAGACGTCGTTCCGTCCTGTTCGGCAGCGGCCTCGCCCTGACAGCTCCGCTGCTGACCCCCAGCCCGGCCTCGGCCTCCCGTGAGCCGCTGACCAACCTCGCCCACCTGGATTTCCTCGGCGAACAGGTCAGCCCGCCCGCGCAGGAGGGCCACACCACCTACCGGCTCGCCTCAGCACCCGCGGTCGGGATGCTCTGGACCTACGCCGAACCGAACCCGGACGGCACCTACCGCCGGATCGGTGGCGGCGCCTACGATCCCGCGACCGACACGTATGGGCAGGGCGCCTACAACGCCGACGACGTCGCCCGCGCCGCCGTGGTCTACCTGCGGCACTGGCGGCAGACCGGCGCCGCGAGCAGCCGGAAGGCGTCCTACGAGCTGCTGCGCGGCCTGACCTATCTGCAGACCGCGACCGGCCCGAACGCCGGCAACGTGGTCCTGTGGATGCAGCCGGACGGCACGCTCAACCCCAGCGCCGACCCGCCGGAACTGCCCGACCCGTCCGACAGCGGACCGTCCTACTGGCTGGCCCGCACGGTCTGGGCGCTCGGCGAGGGCTACGCGGCCTGGCGGTCTTCCGACCGCGATTTCGCGGCCTTCCTGCGGCAACGGCTCGATCTCGCGATTGCCGCCCTGCAACGTCAAACCCTGATCCGGTACGGCGAACAGCTGCACATCGACGGCGAACGGGCGCCCGCGTGGCTGATCGTGGACGGGGCGGACGCCACTGCCGAGGCGGTGCTCGGGCTCAGCGCGTACGCCGAAGTGGGTGGAACGAGCGCAGCCCGGCGCGCGTTGCGGCAGTTCGCCGAGGGCATCGCCGCGCTCTCCGACGGCGGCGTGCGCGAGTGGCCGTTCGGCGCGCTACGCCCGTGGGCACTGTCGTTGTCGCTGTGGCACGCGTGGGGATCGCAGATGCCGGCGGCGCTCGCCCGCGCCGGCCAGGTCCTCGGCGACCCTGCCCTGGTCCGACCGGCGATCACCGACTCGGCGGTCTTCACGCCGTGGCTGCTCACCTCCGGCGGCCCGGACAACGGCCGGCTGCCCACCCGCACCGACCGCACCCAGATCGCCTACGGGGTCGACTCGCGGCTGCAGTCGCTGCTCGCGGTCGCCGACGCGACCGGCCGGACCGGTTTCCGCAGGCTCGCCGGGATCGTCGCCGCCTGGTATTTCGGGGCGAACCCGGCCGGGGTGCCCGCCTACGATCCGGCGACCGGGCGCACCATCGACGGGATCGCCGGGGACGGCACGGTCAACCGGAACTCCGGCGCCGAGTCGACCATCCACGGGCTGCTGAGCATGCTGGCGCTCGACGCGGCACCGGACGTGATCGTCCGCGGTCGCATCGTGGACCGCGCCGGGTCGGTCACGGTGGAGGCCGAGCAGGGCGAACTCGGTGGTGGCGCCGCTGTGGTGACGCCGCCGTCGGCGTGGACGGGGGAGTCGTCGTTCAGTGGCGCCTATGTCCGGATGCCGGCCGGTGGCCGCATCCGCTGGCGGTTGCCGGCTTCCGACCAGCCGCGGCTGGTGCTTCCGGTCGCCGACCTGCAGCCGGGCAGCGCGGCGGTCACCCACTGGTCGTCGCTGGGGGTGGTGCGGCACGGTGACATCGGTGCGCAGGGTGCTTCACCGGCCCCCGGGGCGTTGCTGCCGGTGACAGTGGGGGAGATCGCGTCCGGGCGTACCGATCTCGTCGCCACCGCGACCGGTGGCGAGGCCGTGCTGGATGCGGTGATGCTCGAGCCGCTGGTGTCGCGGTTGGTGATCGGCGGAGCCGGACACGAGACGACGCTGCTGCGCAGCGCCGCACGCACCCCACGAACCGTGAGCGTTCCCGGCCCGGCGGTGATCGAGACCTACGACGCGGCAGGGATCCGGCGTGGCCGGGTCACCGCTGCCGGTGCGAACGCGCGGGCCTTGGTGCTGCCCGGCGGCTTCACACTGATCCGCGGGTGACACGGTCAGCCTTTGACGGGGCCGTCCAGGGCGGTCCCGTGCAGGCGCGACACCTTCAGCCTGATCACCACGCGCCGGTCCGCCACCATCTGCGCGAGGAACGCCGCCTCGTCCGCGGGGTTGCCGAGACCGCCGGCCATGGCCAGCAGTTCCCGGCCGGTCGCGTCGCCGGGGTCCGTGCTGGGCTCCGACACGTGTGCCTCGCCTTCCGCGACGGCGTACGAGAAGACGGTCTCGCCCTGCACGTGCAGGGTGGCGCGCGGGTCGCGGCGCAGGTGAGTGACCTTGATGCGCCCCTCGGCCGAGGAGAACCGGATGACCCGCTCCTCGGCGTCCCAGGTGAAGACCATCGAGGCCAGGTGCGGGTGGCCGTCGCGTTTGACGGTCGCCAGCACGCCGAACGGCTGCCGGCCGAGGATCTCGAGCACTTCGTCGTCGGTGAGGGGGCGGGCGCTGGGTCCTTGGCCGGGGCCGTAGGTGCTGTCACTCATGTAAGGGACATTAGCAGATAGTCCGCAACGAGATAATATGCTGCCGCCCGTCGTCAATGCGGCTCTGTCGGATCTCATGATGCGGGCGGGGGAGCGCGCTCCTACGGTGCTGGCACCGCATCGGCCCGACCGGGCCGTCACGAGGGGAGCGGAAGCATGAGATCGAGATCAATCGCCAGATCGGTGGTGACCGGGCTGGTCGTCGCCGGGGCGGCCGTCGCGGCGGGCAGCACCCCGGCGCAGGCCGCCGGGGACGGCGTGGTGCGCGTCGTGGGCACCCAGCTGCGGTATGCCGCGCTCGACGACGTCCAGAACGCCATCAAGATCAACCAGGCCGCGGAGTACGTCTACGTCGAGGACCTGGCCGGCCTGCAACCCGGCAACGGCTGCGAGCACTTCATGGCCAACACCAACGTCGTCCGATGTTCCGCGGCCGGAATCACGGACCTCCTGATCCGCACCTACGCCGGTCGCGACCAGGTCAGTAACAACGCCACCGTTCCGTCCCACCTGTATCTGGGGGACGGCGACGACCGGGTGTACGGCAGTCCCGCCGCCGACACCATGCACGGCGGCAACGGCGTCGACTACCTGTACGGCAACGGGTCGGCCGACGTCCTGTACGGCAACGCCGGCGCGGACCGGCTCTTCGGCGGCCTCGACAACGACGAGCTGCACGGCGGCACCGGCCGGGACCGGCTCTCCGGCCACGGCGGCGACGACCGGGTCTTCGGCGACCAGCAGGCCGACGACCTGTACGGCGGCGACGGGCTGGACGAGGTGAACGGCGGCGACGGCGACGACCACGTGTACGGCGAGAACGACAACGACACGGTCCGCGGCGACGCGGGCGACGACCACGCGTACGGCGGTGAGGCCGACGACCAGGTCTACGGCGGCGACGGCAACGACGAGCTGCACGGCGACAACGGTCGCGACCGGGTCTACGGCGAGAACGGCGACGACTACCTGAACGGCGGCAACGGCCTGAACGTGCTCAACGGCGGCCCGGGCAACGACGAATGCGCGGTCGGCGCGGAGGACACCTGCTGAGTTGTGGCGACAGCTCGCGGCCGCCGTCAGGCGACCGCGAGCGTCACGACCGTCAGGTAGTGCATGCCGCGTGAGCCCCGGGTGCGTGCGAACTCGCCGTACGTGTAGAAACCGGCCATCGGCACTCCGGGGATCGTCTTCTCCATGGCGGCGATCTCCTGCTCGATCCCGGCGGAACCCAGCCTGGCCTTGCGGACTCCGCAGTCGAACACCAGAACACCGGCCGGCTGGGCTCCGTCGATCGCTTCGATCGCCTGGCGGCACGACTCCGCGCCCGCCGAGATCAGCGCGTCCTCCTCGGTGACCATCTCCCACACCAGCGCGCCCTGCGGCACCTCGGCGATGAACACCAGCGAGCCGTCGTCCGGGACGGCGGCGTGCGCGATGCGGATGTCCTCGCCGGTGCGCCGCGACAGCCCGAGCGGTTTCGCGAAGGCGGCGTCCTGGAACGCCTGGGCGTCGACGGCGAGCGAGCGGTCGGCGTTGATGCGCTTGAGGTAGACGTCGAGAGCCGGTGCCTCGTCGAGCTCGTACAGCCGGCCGCCGTCGCTGCGCGTCACGACCATCGGCTCGCCCTGCTTCTGCCAGCCGTGGGCGATGCCGATGCCGATCTTGGCGTCGGAGCCGAGGCCCACGCCGACGACCGCGTCGGTCAGCACCTCCACACCGTTCTGGTCACCCAGGAACTGGTGGGTGCCGCTGAACTTCATGTCATCGCCGGCACACCCACCGACCAGCGGCAGCACCGCGCTCACCACCGTGTACGCGCCGCGCACCACCTCGTGCTGCACCCCGGAGAGCCCGTCGCACAGCAGCAGGCCGGCGCGGTGCTCCCGGGTCAGACCCGCCACTCCGGCCACGGCGTCGGCGCCGGCCTCCTGCGGGTTCGCCGCGACGCCCCGCCCGACGGCGGTGCGCACCTCCAGCCCCGCGCCGCCGAGAGCCGTCACGACGACCCCGGCCTCGGCGGTGCCCGGCCCGGACACGATCCCGCCGGTGGTCGTACAGCCGACGATGGCGCCGTTCTCGCCCGCCTCACCGCGGACGCCGTCCAACAGCCGGTCGAAGTCGTACTTCGTCGAGCAGAACACGATCAGCAGGCTGGGATCCCGCCCGGCGACCGCCTGCGCCGCAGCGGCCTTGCCGGCAGTCGCCGCGTCGTCACTCGAACTGTGCCCCACACCCATCCAGCGCGACGGATCGCCGGTCCGACTCTGCATACACCCCTCTTCGGCAGCCGGCCGCGGGTGCTGAGCCGCTGTCTCCGCGGGCAGCCGTGGGGGTCGTCTGTCACGATGGCGCGGTGCAGTCGGAGCAGCAGCCGCGCGGTGAGCCGGTGCTGGCCCGCGCCGTGCGGATTCTGGGGGCGTTCACGCCGGAGGATCCGGAGCTGTCGGTGTCGGAGGTCGGCCGGCGCGCCCGGCTGCACGTCGCCACCGCGTCGCGGCTGATCGCGGCGATGGTTGAGCAGGGCCTGCTGGCGCGCACCACAACAGGCCGGGTGCGGATCGGGGTGCGCCTGTGGGAGCTGGCGCAGCGGGCCTCGCCGACGCTGGGGCTGCGGGAGATCGCCATGCCGTTCCTGGAGGATCTGCACGCCGTCATCGGCCACCACGTGCAGATGGGCGTGCTGGACGGCGCTGAGGTGCTGTTCGTCGAACGGTTGTCGGCCCGCGACGCGGTGATCAACGTGACCCGGATCGCCGGGCGGCTGCCCCTGTACGCGTCCTCGACCGGACTCGTCCTGCTCGCCTGGTCACCGCCTGACCTGCAGGAACAGGTGATCGCGGGCCCGCTGCCGGGCTTCACGCCGGCCACCATCACCACCCCGGCCCGGTTGCGGAGCACGCTGGCCGGGATCCGCAGGCAGGGCTACGTGATCTGCGAGGGGCACATCCACGCCGACGCCACCGGGGTGGCGGTGCCGGTGCGTTCGGGCCCGGATCCCGCGGCCGCGGTGGTGGCCGGGTTGTCGGTGATCGTGCCGAACGACGGCCGGGCGTCATCGCTGGTGCCGGCGTTGCAGGCGGCGGCCCGGGGCATCGCCCGCCGCAATTCATCTCTCGTTCAGTGAGAAGGCCGCTGTTGAAGCTGTGACCGGAGTCGCATTCTGGCGACCTCATGTCACAGGAGGTTCACGTGGCGGAAACACGAACCCTGCGCGTCATCGGCAAGGAGCCGGTCGCCGACGGCGTGGTCGCGCTGACCCTGGCCGACCCGAACGGCGCCCGGCTGCCGGACTGGACGCCCGGCGCCCACATCGACCTGATCCTCTCGAACGGGCTGGTGCGGCAGTATTCACTCTGCGGCGACCGTTGGGACGCTCACGCGTACAAGATCGCGGTTCTCCGGGAGACCGGCGGCCGCGGCGGATCCGCGTACATCCATGATGCTCTTGATCTTGGTGAGGCCGTCGACCTCGGCGGCCCGCGCAACAACTTTCCGCTGGTCCCTGCCGAGCGCTATCTGTTCATCGCCGGCGGCATCGGGATCACCCCGCTGCTGCCGATGATCGCCCAGGCCGATCTGCTCGGCGCGGACTGGCAGCTGCTCTACGGCGGCAGGCGCGAGGCGAGCCTCGCTTTCGGTCAAGATCTTGCGGGGTACGCCGACCGCGTCCACCTTCGACCCGAGGACCGGCACGGGCTGCTCGACCTGCCCACCTTCCTCGCCGGCTGGCAACCCGGAACCCGCGTCTACTGCTGCGGCCCGGCCCCGCTGCTGGCCGCCGTCGAGCAGGCCTGCGCCGCACTGCCGCCGCACACCCTGCGTACCGAACGTTTCGTCGCCGCCACGCTGACCACCCCGGCCCGCAGCACACCGTTCGAGATCGAACTTGCCCGGTCGAAGACCGTACTGACCGTGCCCGCCGACTCCTCGGTCCTCGACGTGCTCACCGCGGCCGGCGCCGACGTGCTCTCCTCCTGCCGCCAGGGCGTCTGCGGCACCTGCGAGATCACCGTCCTCGCCGGCGAACCGGACCACCGCGACAGCGTCCTCGACGACACCGAACGCGCCGCCGGCACCTGCATGTTCGCCTGTGTCTCCCGTTCCCGCTCCGACCGTCTGGTGGTCGACCTGTGAAACCGCCCGTCTCCCACGCCGATCCGTTCGACCACGACAACCTCGAGGACCCCGGCCCGCTGCACCAGAGCCTGCGCGAGGCCGGCCCGGTCGTGCATCTGAGTCGCTACGACACGTACGCCCTGGCCCGCTACGAGCACGTGCATGCGGCGCTCACCGACTGGCAGCGGTTCCAGTCCGCCGCCGGGGTCGGACTGAGCAACTTCCGGTACGAGAAACCGTGGCGCCCGCCGAGCCTGCTGCTGGAAGCCGACCCGCCACAGCACGACGCCCCACGCCGAGTCCTGTCCACGATCGTCG
This sequence comes from Actinoplanes sp. NBC_00393, assembly GCF_036053395.1. Classification (NCBI taxonomy): domain Bacteria; kingdom Bacillati; phylum Actinomycetota; class Actinomycetes; order Micromonosporales; family Micromonosporaceae; genus Actinoplanes; species Actinoplanes sp. NBC_00393. The sequence goes on from NZ_CP107942.1 coordinate 11,371,937, forward strand.
GCCCGCGGGCGCTGCACCGGCTGCGCGAACAGTGGGCGGTGAACGCCGCCGACCTGGTCGGCCGGGTTTTGTCCAAAGGTGACGTGGTCGACGCGGTGCCGGCGCTGGCCGAGGCGTTCCCGCTGCGGGTCTTCCCCGACGCCGTCGGCATCCCCGCGGACGGCCGGGAGAACCTGCTGCCGTACGGCGACCACCTGTTCAACGCGTTCGGCCCGCCCAACGACCTGGTCGCCGCCGGAGCCGGCCGGATCGCCGACCTGTCGGCCTGGGTGAACGCGCAATGCGCCCGCGACATGCTCGACCCGGACGGCTTCGGCGCGGCCATCTGGGCCGCCGCCGACCGCGGCGAACTCACCCCCGAGCAGGCCCCGCTGGTGGTCCGCTCACTGTTGTCGGCCGGCGTGGACACCACTGTGCACGGACTGTCCGCGGTCCTCTACGCCTTCGCCACCCACCCTCGCGAGTGGCAGCGCCTGCGGGAGCAGCCGTCACTGGCCAGGGTCGCCTTCGACGAGGCAGTCCGGTGGGAGTCGCCGGTGCAGACGTTCTTCCGTACCGCCACGCGTGACGTCAGCGTGGGCGAGACAGTAATCCCGGACGGCGCGAAGATCCTGATGTTCCTCGGCGCCGCCAACCGCGACCCGCGCCGCTGGCCCGACCCGGACCGTTTCGACCTGACCCGCGACCCGTCCGGGCACGTCGGCTTCGGCATGGGCCTGCACCAGTGCGTCGGCCAGCACATCGCCCGCCTGGAAGCCGAATCCCTGCTCACCGCCCTGGCCCGACGGGTGTCGCGGATCGAGCTCGCCGGCCCGGTGGCCCGCCATCACAACAACACGCTGCGCGCCTGGCGCAGCATTCCCGTCCGCCTGCACCCGGAATGAGAACGGAGTGGTCCGGCGATGGCCCGCCATGTCGACCTCAACATGCTGACCGCTCTGGACGCGTTGCTCACCGAGTGCAGCGTCACCCGGGCCGCCGAGCGGCTGCAGATCAGCCAGCCCGCGATGAGCTCGGCCCTGGCCCGGCTCCGCCGGCACTTCGGCGACGACCTGCTCACCCGGGCCGGGCACAGCTACCAGCTCACCCCGCTCGCGGCCCGGCTGGCGGCGCCGACCGCCCACGTGGTCGCGGCCGCCGACCAGGTGCTCAGCGCCCAGCCCGACTTCGACCCGGCTCTGTCGCGGCGCACCTTCACCGTGATCATGTCCGACTACGCCCTGACGGTCCTCGGCGCCGCCGTCGCCGCGCTGATCGACAAGCAGGCGCCCCACGTGCGGCTGCACGTCCAGCCGACCACCCGGCGCAATGTCGACGAGGCCGCTGACGAACTGCGAGAGGTCGACCTGCTGGTGCTGCCGCACGGCATCGTCACCGGGTTGCCGCACCGCAATCTGTACCAGGACGAGTGGGCCTGCCTGGTCGACGCGGCCGCGGATGCCGAGCTGACCGCCGAGGACCTGGCGCACCGGTCGTGGGTGCTGACCTACCACGACGGGACGGCGATCACCACGGCCGCCCGTGAGCTGCGTACCCACGGCATCGACCTGGACGCGCGGCTGGTCGTGGAGAGCTACACCGTGCTGCCGGCCTTGATCGCGGGGACGGATCGCGTCGCCCTCGTGCAACGGCAGCTCGGCGCCGCCATGGCCGAGACCGGCCGGGTACGGATGGTGGACTGCCCGTTCCCGACGGCGCCGGTCGTCGAAGCGATGTGGTGGCATCCGGGCCACGAGAACGACCCGGCCCACCGATGGCTGCGCCGGTGCTTCGCCGACGCGGCCATCCAGGTCCAGCAATGAACGCCATGACCACGGCCTATTAACACGCCGGATACACCGCATAAACAATCTCGTCTTCTCGGGTTCCCGGCCTCTCGGGCACGGTGACGGCACCCCGCGCGCCGTCCCACGCGAAACAGAGGAGACACCCTTGCGAACACGCACGTACCTCGCCGTCCTCGCCGTAGCCGGCGCCTGGGCCCTTGCCGGCCCGAGCTCGTCCGGATGGGCCGCGGCCGCTCCCGACTTCGGGCCGAGCGTCAAGATCTTCAACCCGAGCACGCCGGTCGCCGAGATCAACTCGTACCTGCGGAGCATCTCGGCCGAGCCGGAGTTCAGCACCAACCGGCACGCGGTGTACTTCAAGCCCGGCACCTACGGCAGCACCGCCGACATCGTCAACAGCGAGGTCGGCTACTACACCGCGATCGCCGGACTGGGCGCCTCGCCCACCAGTGTCAAGATCAACGGCGCGCTGCACTCCGAGCCGCGCCAGAACGCCGACGGGTCCTCCGACGGCTTGACGAACTTCTACCGCTCGCTGGCCAACATCTCGATCAATCCCATCCAGCGGCCGGTGGGCGCGGACGCGGAGCGGGTCAGGCCGGAGGGTGTCGCGCCGGCACGCACCATGCGCTGGGCGACCTCTCAGGCGTCCTCGCTGCGCCGGGTCGACATCCAGGGCAATCTGGATCTCAACGGCGCGTACGGCGCCACCCTCTTCGGCACCACGATGGCCGACAGCCGGATCACCGGCAACGTCAACAGCGGCGGCGATGCAGGACCCGGCCAGGCGCAGTACTACGTGCGCGACAGCCAGATCGGCAGCTGGAGCGGCGGCTCGGCCAACCTGGTCTTCTCCGGCGTCAAGGGGGCGCCGGCGAGCGACCTGACCGGCCGTGGCATCACCACACTGGCCACCACCCCGACGTCCCGGCCCGCTCCGTTCCTGACCGTGAGCGGCGACGCCTACGCGGTGTTCGTGCCGACGGCGCGCACCAACGCCTCCGGGGTGGACTGGGCGACCGACGGCACCGCCGGCACCAGCATTCCGATCTCCCGGTTCCACATCGCCAAGGCGGGCGCCGACACCGCCGCGACGATCAACAGGGCGCTGGCCGCAGGCAAGCACCTCATCCTCACTCCCGGCATCTACCGCCTCGACGGTCCCGTCAAGGTGACCCGGGCCGACACGGTCGTCATGGGCATGGGCTACGCGACCCTGGCGCCCACCGGCGGACAGGCCGCGATCGAGGTCGGCGACGTCAAGGGCGTCGTCATCTCCAGCCTGCTGGTCGACGCCGGCCCCGGCACCGACGTCCTGGTCAAGGTGGGCACCGGTAAGGCCAGGAACATCGGTGACGCGACGAACCCGACGACGCTCAGCGACCTGTTCGTCCGGATCGGCGGCGCCCAGGCCGGTTCCGCCAGGATCGCCCTGCAGGTCGACCAGAGCCGGGTCATCCTCGACGACAACTGGCTCTGGCGCGCCGACCACGGCAGCGGGGCCGGCTGGACGAGCAACACCAGCGACACCGGGCTGGTCGTCAACGGCACGGACGTGACCGCCCTCGGCCTGTTCGTCGAGCATCACCAGAAGAACCAGGTCGTCTGGAACGGTGAGCGCGGCAGGACGGTCTTCTACCAGAGCGAGTTCCCGTACGACCCGCCGAGCCAGGCCGCCTGGATGGACGGAACCAGGGAGGGATACGCCTCCTACAAGGTGTCGCCCGGCGTGACGACCCACTCGGCCACCGGCACCGCGATCTACACGCTGTTCCTCGACTCCACGTTCGCCGGCGCGCCGGCGCACGCCTGGACCTCCATCGAGGCGCCCCGGCGCGCCAGCGTCCAGTTCAGGTCGCTGACGACCGCGGTCATCGCTTTCGGGGGCGGTATCCGGGCCATCGTCAACAACACCGGCGCGGCCGTGGATTCGACCCGGCCCAACCAGGTCGTCCCCGGCTTCACGGCCTCGGCCCGGCTGATCACGGGCTGACGCCACTGGACTGCCGGACCACCAGGTCGGGCTGGAACACCACCTGCCGATGCCGGTGCTGCCCGGGTGAGTCGATCTCCTCGAACAACAGCTCGGCGGCGACCCGGCCCAGCTCGGCGCGCGGCTGCCGTACCGATGTCAGCGGTACGGCAGCCGCGGCCGCGTACTCGATGTCGTCGTAGCCGACGATCGCCAGATCGTCGGGAACCCGCAGACCGAGCCGGGTGACCGCCTGCAGCAACCCCAGGGCGAGCAGATCGTTGGCGCAGAACACCGCCTGCGCGGATCGGCCGGCGATCTCCGCTGCCGCCGCACGCCCTTCGGCCACGCTGACCGTCCGGGTCTCGATGACCTCGATCGTCGCGCCGGCAGCCTCCGCGGCCTGCCGGGCGCCGGCGAGCCGGGCCGCTGCCTGCGGCATCGACAACGGGCCTCCCACGTACGCCAACCGCCGATACCCCTGCTCGACGAGGTGCCGCACAGCGAGCCCGCCGCCGGTGTGATCGTCGACGGACACGCAGCACAGCCCGTGCCGTCCGGTGCCCCGGTCCAGCAGCGTCACCGGCGTGCCGCGCCGCACCAGATCGTCGATCGCGCCGCCCGCCTGGTGCACCGGACTGACCAGCACACCCTGGACGCGCTGCGTCTCGAGCCGCCCGAAGTAGCCTTCTTCCCGCTCCACCGACTCGCCGCTGTTGTAGAGCATCACCACCACGTCGCGCTCGTCGGCGACCTGTTCGGCGCCCCGGGCGACGTCGGCGAAGAACGGATTGGTGACGTCCGGGACGATCAGGCCGATGGTGCGGCTGCGCCCGGCCGCCAGCGACCTGGCCGCCTCGTTGGGCAGATAGCCGAGCTCGGTGATCGCGGCGAGGACCCGGTCCCGGGTCTTGACGGCCACCGCCTCGGGCCGGTTGAGCACGTTGCTGACCGTGCCGACCGACACGCCCGCGTGGGCGGCGACATCCTCGATTCTCGCCATGGGCAGAGGGTATGTCAGACGCTTCAATGAACGCGGTGTATCCAACCCGTCAATAGCGAGTATCAGGATGACGTTATTGACGCTCCAGGGCCCCGACTCGAGGCTTTAGACGCTTCAAATAAGTCGTCGAGGAGGACCCTGTGGCACCCATAACTCGTCCCGCCCGCATCGCGGCGGCGCTCAGCGCACTCGCGCTCACCCTCACCACCGCGGCCTGCGGCGGAGGTGACGACAACGGTTCCGGCAGCACGTCGGCGAAGAACTTCAGCTTCCTCGCCATCAACGAGAACACCACCGTCCCGGCGACACTGACCACGCTCAGCCAGAAGGAGTGCGCCACCCAGAACACGGCGCAGCCCTTGGAGATCAAGAAGCAGGCGCAGGCGAGCCTCGACCAGCAGTTGCAGCTGCTCGCCGGCCAGGGCGCCCTGCCGCAGACCTTCATCGCCGCGAACGCGCCGGCGCTGACCAAGCAGCTCGCCGGCAACGGCTCGATTCTCGACACCGCCACGGTGGCCGCCGGCGTGCTGCCCGCCGCGTCCTCGACCATCAAGTCGCTCTACGACGGCAAGCAGCTCGTCCTGCCGACCGAGCTGAACATCGAGGGCATCTGGTTCAACAAGAAGCTGCTCGCCGACAACGGCATCGCCACCCCCGCCACCTGGGAAGACCTCGTGGCGGCGTTCGCCAAGCTGCAGGGCGCCGGCGTCCAGCCGATCTCGCAGGCCGGCAAGGGCGGCGACGGCTGGGGCGTCACCCGCTGGGTCGGCAACTACCTGCTGCGCCAGCAGGGCCCGGACGCGCTGAAGAAGGTCGCCGACGGCCAGGCCAAGCTCACCGACCCGCAGTACGTCGCCGCCGCGCAGGCCATCGCCGACCTCGGCAAGGCCGGCTACTTCGGCAAGTCGCCCACCTCGATCGACTACGCCACCGCGCTCAACACCTTCCTGTCCGGCAAGGCCGCGTTCATCTACATGGGCTCCTGGGCGCTGTCGGACTTCAACGACGACACCAAGAACAAGATCGGCGCCGACAACATCGGCTTCCTCAAGTTCCCGGCCGTCGCCGGCGGCTCGGGTACGGCCGACCAGATGCCCGCCAACGTCGGCACCGCCGTCGCGGTGTCCAGGAAGGCCTACGACAACGACCCGAACACCCAGGCCTGGGTCAAGTGCATCGTCGAGAACTACGGCACGGTCGCGCTGCGCGACTCCAGCCAGATCACCGGCTTCGCCACCGACGGCAGCGTCCAGGTTCCCGCGCTGACCAAGCAGATCCAGGACGAGATCGGCAAGGTGCAGACCAGCGTCCTGTGGTTCGAGGCGTACTTCTCCGCCAAGGCCACCACGGTCAGCCAGAGCAACGGCGGCCTGCTCGCCGCGGGCCAGCTGACCGGCGACAAGTTCATGCAGACCGTCAGCACCAACCTGAGCTGATCACCCTCTCGCGGCGGCCCCGGCCACGGTCGGGGTCGCCGCGGCACGAAAGGCAAGCTGATGCACAGCGTCCTGGGTGACCGGCGATCGGTTGCCATCCTTCTCGGGCCGGCCCTGCTGGTCTACTCCCTGATCATGCTGGTGCCGATGGTGTGGTCGCTGGGCTACACCTTCTTCACCGGCAGCGTCATCACCGGTTTCACCTGGGCCGGCGGCGCCAACTTCGGCAAACTGCTCGACGACCCGGCGCTGCCCGCGGCGTTGTGGTTCACCGTCAAGTACGCCGTCGTCATCACCGTCGGGCAGGTGTTCGCCGGCTACCTGCTCGCCCTGCTCTACGTGTTCTTCCTGCGCCGGGCCGGCTCCGTCGTGCGTACCCTCGTCTTCTTCCCGGTCATCCTGCCGACCGTCGCCGTGGCGCTGTTGTTCCAGAAGTTCTTCGAGTACGCCCCGCAGACCGGCCCGGTCAACGCGGTGATCGAAGCGTTCGGCGGCACCGGCGCCGACTGGTTCGCCACGCCCGGCAACGCGTTCCTCGTGGTCGCCCTGATGGACATCTGGCGCTCGATGGGCTTCTACGCCGTCCTGCTCTACGCCGGGTTGCTCGACATCCCGGACGACGTGATGGAGGCCGCCTCGATCGACGGCGCCAGCACCCGGCGGATGATCCGCAGCATCATCGTCCCGCTGTCGCTGCCGGTCCTGGTGTCCTCGCTGGTGTTCAGCATCAACGGCACGCTCAAGGCGTTCGACTCGATCTACGCCCTCACCGGCGGCGGGCCGGGCAGCGCCACCAGCCCGCTCACGCTGTACATGTACCAGACGTCGTTCGCCTACGGCGACTACGGCTACGGCTCGACGATCGCGCTCACGCTGACCGTCCTGTGCCTGCTGGTCACCGTCCTCATCTTCCGCGCGACCCGCCGCGACCCGGCGCAGGGGTAACCGATGACCTTCTCCCGTTTCCTCAGGCGACTACCCGGATACGTCTGCGTGGCATTGCTGCTGGTTGTTGTCACGTACCCCCTGATCTGGCTCTTTCTCGGCTCCTTCAAGACGCAGGACGAGTTCCTGAACAACCCGACCACGTCGCTGCCGGAGAGCTTCACCAACTTCGCGAACTACTCGCAGGCATGGTCATCGGTCGCCACCTATCTGCAGAACTCGCTGCTCACCGTGCTCCCCTCGCTCGCACTGATCATCGTGCTCGGCACCGCGGCCGGCTTCGCCCTCGAGGTCCTGGTCTGGAAGGGCCGGCAGACCACCCTGCTGCTGTTCCTGGCCGGCATCATGATCCCCGGCCAGATGATCCTGCTGCCGCTGTTCAGCGTGTATTTCCAGCTGCATCTGACCGGCACCCTGTGGCCGCTGATCATCACCTACACCGCCATCGGCCTGCCGCTGACCGTGTTCATGATGGCCACCTACTTCCGGGCCATCCCGAAGTCGGTGTTCGAGGCCGCGACCATGGACGGCGCGAGCATCATCCGCTCGTTCGTCTCCATCGGCTTCCCGATGATGCGCAACTCGATCCTCACCATCGCGCTGGTGCAGTTCTTCTTCCTCTGGAACGACCTGCTCATCGCCCTGACCTTCACCACCGACGACGCCCAGCGCACCGTGCAGGTCGGCCTGCTCAACTTCACCGGCCAGTTCGGCGTCGTCGAATACGGCCCGACCTTCGCGGCGATCTGCATCAACGTGCTGCTGATCCTGGCCATCTACCTCTTCCTCAACCAGCGAGTCATGCGCGGTCTGGCGGCCGGCGCGGTGAAAGGCTGAACCGTTGTCTGCACCGAACGGCACGGGCACGCGTGTGCGCGCGCCCCGCATCGAACACCACGACCGCCCGCTCGGCATCGGCGAGCGCACCCCACGCCTGTCCTGGCAGATGGAGACGGTCCGGCCCGGTTGGCGCCAGCAGGCGTACGAGATCCAGATCAACGGGCAGGGCAGCGGCCGGATCGACTCGGCCGACAGTGTCCTGGTCCCGTGGCCGGGCGCGGCGCTGACCTCCCGCGAGCAGGCCGACGTCCGCGTGCGGGTGTGGGCGGCCGGCGAACCGGAGCCGACCGCGTGGAGCGACACCACCACGGTCGAGGCCGGTCTGCTGGAGCCCGCCGACTGGCAGGCCGTCTTCGTCGGCTCCGCCGACATCACCGAGGGCGACCGGCGGCCGGTCTTGCTGCAACGAGAATTCACGGTACGGGCCGGGCTGCTCAAAGCCAGGGTGTACGCGACCGCGGGCGGCCTCTACGAACTGGAGCTCAACGGCTCACGGGCCGGCGACGACGTGCTCGCGCCCGGCTGGACCAGCTACCACCACCGGCTGGCCTACCGGACCCACGACGTCACCGGTCTGCTGAAGCCGGGCGCCAACACGATCAGCGGCTGGCTGGCCGACGGCTGGTGGCGCGGCGAGTACGGCTGGAACCGGCTCGGCGAACGCTACGGTCCGGACACCGCGTTGCTCGCCCAGCTCGAACTGCACTACGCCGACGGCGCCGTCGAACACGTCGTCACCGACGGGTCCTGGACCTGGGCGTACGGAGCCATCACGCAGTCGAGCATCTACGACGGCGAACACCATGACGCCCGGATCGAGGCGGCCGGCTGGAGTCCCGTACAGAAAAAGAACATGCAGGTCGGTGACCTGACCGCGCCCGCCGGACCACCGGTGCGCCGGATCCAGACCCTGCCGCCGGCCGGCATCACCCGTCTCGACGACGGCACCCATCTGATCGACTTCGGACAGAACCTGGCCGGCCGGCTGCGGATCACGGTCACCGGCCCGGCCGGTACGGAGATCGGCATCCGGCACGCCGAAGTGCTGGAGAACGGCCGCCTCTGCACCCGGCCGATCCGCACCGCCGTCGCCCACGACGTCTACACGCTGGCCGGCGTCGGCGCCGAGACGTGGGAGCCGCGGTTCACGTACCACGGCTTCCGGTACGCGGAGATCACCGGCTGGCCCGGCGAGCTCGACCCGGCCGACGTGGTCGCGGTCGTCTGCCACGACGACATGCCGTCCACCGGCGACTTCGAGTGCTCGGATCCGCTGATCGAGCGCCTGCATGAGAACGTGCGATGGAGCATGCGCGGCAACTTCGTCTCGGTGCCCACCGACTGCCCGCAACGCGACGAGCGCCTCGGCTGGACCGGCGACCTGCAGGTCTTCGCGCCCACCGCCGCGTTCCTCTACGACGCGACCGGCAGCATCGCCGACTGGCTCACCGACGTGAACGCCGAGACCGGCGACGACGGGCTCGTCCCGCTCTACGTGCCGCACATCGAAACCGACTTCACCCAGTTCCACTGCGCGGTCTGGGGTGACGTCACCACCGTCGTCCCGCTGGTGCTCTACGACCGGGCGGGGGACCTCGGGCCGGTGCTGCGTGGCTACGACACCGCCCGCGCCTGGGTCGACGGTTGCCGACGGCTGCTCGACGACCGTGACGTGATCGCCGAGGGGCTGCAGCTCGGGGACTGGCTCGACCCGGCCGCTCCGTCGGACCGGCCGCAGCAGGCGCGTACCGACCCGTACCTCGTCGCCACCGCCTACCTCGCCCACTCCGCGCGCCTGCTCGCCCGGCAGGCCCGGCTGGTCGGCAAGGACGACGACGCCGCTTCCTGCTCCGCCCTCGCCGACCGGGTCGCGGCGGGTTTCCGCCGCGAGTTCGTCACCGCCGCCGGGCGGTGCGTCTCGGACACCCAGACCGCGTACGCCCTGGCGCTCTGCTTCGACCTGCTGCTTCCGGAGCAGCGGGTGCACGCGGGGAACCGGCTCGCCGAACTCGTCCGCGAGGGGGAGTTCCGCATCGGCACCGGCTTCGCCGGAACGCCGCTGATCCTGGACGCCCTCACCACCACCGGACACCTGGAGGAGGCCTACCGGCTGCTGCTCTCGCGTGAACTGCCGTCGTGGCTGTACCCGGTCACCATGGGCGCCACGACGATCTGGGAACGCTGGGACTCCATGCTGCCCGACGGGTCGATCAACCCCGGCAACATGACCTCGTTCAACCATTACGCCCTCGGCGCCGTGGCGGACTGGCTGCACCGTACCGTCGCCGGGCTGGCCCCGGCCGCGCCCGGCTACCGGACCCTGCACGTGCGACCCCGGCCCGGCGGAGGCCTGACCCGGGCCGCGGCCCGGCATCACACCCCCTACGGCACCGCCTCGGTCCAGTGGCGGCGAGAGGACACCACCCTGCTCGTCGACGTGATCGTGCCCCCGGGCTGCGACGCCGTCATCGATTTACCCGGGCGACAACCGATCACCGTGGCTGCAGGCGCACACAGCTTCACCAGCGAACACCGGTCCGCTGCCGATGACCCCATCGCTCCGCTGCCGGCACGCCGGTACTTCTGAGCCGGGCGGCGGCTCCCGTAGTCTTCGGGCCGGTGGCCGGACGCAGCAGATGAGTGGGGACGACCGTGGGGCGCGCAACGATCCGGGATGTCGCCCGCGTGGCCGGAGTCTCCGACGGCACGGTCAGCAACACCCTGAACCGGCCGCACCTGGTCACCCCGGAAACCCGCGACCGGGTGCGGCAGGCCATGGCGACCGTCGGCTACGTGCCCAACGCCGCCGCCCGGGCGCTGCGCGTCGGCCGGACCCGCACCATCGGCCTGGTCGTCCTCGACGTCGGCAACCCGTTCTTCGCCGAGGTCGCCGCCGGCGCCGAACAGACCGCCATCGAGGCCGGCGCCGACATCGCGTTGTTCCACACCGGCCTCGGCGAACACACCCGCGAACAGCGGCTGCTGCACCGCCTCGCCGAACGCCGCCTCGACGGCCTGATCATCACCCCCAACGACGTCGACCACCCCCTGCTCGACACCATCGAGCAAGGCGGCACCCCCGTGGTCGTCCTTGCACGCGAGGTGCGAAGCGGACGCCGCAGCGCGGTACGCAGTGACGACTTCCTCGGCGGAGTGCTGGCCGCACGCCATCTGCTCGACAACGGCCATCGCCGGCTCGCCTTCGCGGGATGGCGCCACGACGAGCGCTATCAGGGCGCGACGCGAACCGCCGCCGAAGCCGGTGCCACCCTCAGCTGGCTCGGCACTTCCGGGGCCGGCCTCGCCGACGGCCTGGCCGCCGGTCGCCACCTCACCGGCCTCGACCCGCACCAGCGGCCGACCGCCGTCTTCTGCGCCAACGATCTCATCGCTGCCGGCGTCATCCAGGTAGCCACCCTAAGCGGCCTGCGGATCCCCGACGACCTCGCCGTCGTCGGTTTCGACGACACCGATATCGCCAGTGCCGCCAGTGCCGTCGAACTGACCAGCGTGCGCCAGCCGGCCGCCGACATCGGCGCCGCGGCCGTCCGCGTCATCCTCGACGACACGGCCGGCCACCGTTGCCCGGCCACGGACGTCGTCTTCGAGCCGTACCTGATGGTTCGCGAATCCAGCGTGCTGGGGGAGTGGTCGCGTGGGCCCGTGGCCGACGCACCGGGATCCGAGGGACCGATCGCGGTCAGTGCTTGAACCGCGCCGGCAGCCATCAGGTCGCAGGACACGAACATCGCGTCGATCTCCGGGTGCTCGCTCATCAGGTGCAACGTGAAAGCCGCAGCCGTCGTCACTGAACTCCGGAGGCCGAACTCGCGCACCGCACGCCGGTAGCCTGTCCGGCGCTCGCGTGAGTCCGCGCTGTCGGCCGGACCGTGGATCGTGGGCTTCGTCCGGCTCACCGCTGCCTCCTCCCGGCACCCGAAACTCTACGGACGATCACTCGCCCAGCGTCAGGTAAGGCACTTGCCGTGATCGCGGTTGTCCGTCATCGCCGCGCCGCGGCGCGCTCCTTCGTGGCCATCTCGACGATCCGGTCGGTCCAGCGGGTCAGCAGGACCGGGTCGTGGCTGACCACCAGCACGCCCATGTCGTTGTCGTGCTGTTCCTGCCTGATCACCGCGGCCACGTGCGCCTGCGTGGAGGCGTCCAGCATCGTGGTCGCCTCGTCGCACAGCAGGTAGCCCGGCCGGTGCACCAGGGCCCGGGCCAGACAGGCACGCTGCAACTGCCCGTCGCTGACGGCGTGCGGCCTGCGGGCGAGCAGATCGGGCGTCAGCCCCACCCGGTCGGCGAGTTCGGCGACCCGGAGCCCGATCCGGTCCGGCGGCGTCCGGGTGGCCCGCATCGGTTCGGCGATCAGGTCGGCCAGGCTCAGCCGCGGGTCGCTGGCCGCGCGGGGACTTTGGAACAGCAGCCCGACGCGGGTGCGCACCTGCGCCGGCACTCGATGGCGGGCGCCGTCGACGCGCTGCCCGTCGAGGATGACGTGTCCACCGGACGGGGAGTGCAGCAGCGCGAGCACCCGTACCAATGTTGATTTTCCGCAGCCGGAGGGGCCGCGCAGCCCGACCGTCTCGCCGGGCGCGACGGAAAGGGAGACCTCGTGCAGGACGGGCCGGCCTCGGTAGCCGGCCGAGACACCGCAGGCGGCGAGGCTCATGCCGGCACCTCCGAGGGGAGCAGGGGATGGTGGCAGGCGACCGGCCCGGCCGGCTGGGTCGCGCAGGCGTCGCTGGCGCGCGGGCAGCGCGCGGCGAACGCGCATCCCTGCGGGAGCGCGGTCAGCATCGGTGGGTGGCCGGGGATGGGCAGGAATTCCCGCTGCGGGAGGGCTTGCAACAGCGCGGAGGTGTACGGGTGAGCCGGTGCCGCGAAGACATCGGCGGCCGGCCGGTGCTCGACGATGCGGCTGGCGTACATGACGGCGACGGTGTCGGCGACGCGTTCGGCCGCGGCCAGGTCGTGGGTGATCAGCAGGACGGCGCCGCCGTCGTCGCAGCGGCGGCGCAGCAGGTCGAGGGTGTGGTCGACCAGCGGCCGGTCGAGTCCGGTGGTCGGTTCGTCGGCGATCAGCAGGGCCGGGTCGGCGGCGAGGGCGAGCGCGGTGACCAGGCGCTGGGACATCCCGCCGGACAGCTGGAACGGGTAGCGGTCCAGATCCGCTGGCTCCAGGCCGGCGTCGGCGGCGACCCGGTCGGCGAGTTTCGGGTCCCGGCCGTGGGTGCGCAGCGTCTCGGTGAGCAGCTTACGGCCGGTGCGCACGGCGGTGAGTGCGGTGGCGGGGCTCTGCGGGATCAGGCCGACGCGGCGGCCGCGGATGCGCCGGGCGAGTTCCTTCTCGCCGCAGTGCAGCAGGTCGGTGCCGTCGAAGGTGGCCTGCCCGCTGGTCTGGGCGTTGCCGGGCAGCAGGCCGAGCAGGGCGTGGGCCAGCACGGATTTGCCGCAGCCGGATTCGCCGACCACGGCGAGCAGCTCGCCGCGGCGTACGGTCAGATCGAGGTCGGTGACCGCCTGGACCACCGCGTCGCGCAAGCGGAAGCGCACGCTGAGCCCTTCGGTGCGCAGCAGGGTTTCGGTCATAGGTTGAGCTCCGCTCGGACTCGGGGATCGAGGCGGTCGCGCCAGCGGCCGGCGAGCGCCGCGATGGCCAGGGTGACCACGATGATCAGCAGGCCCGGCACGATGCTGGCCCACCAGGCGCCGGTGAGCAGGGACCGCTGCCCGTCGTTGATCATGTTGCCGAGGGAAGCGAGGTGCGGCGGCAGGCCGAGTCCGAGGAACGACAGCGACGTCTCGTGCCAGACCGCGTGCGGGATCATCAACGTGGTGGCCAGCGCGATCTTCGGCACCACGTGCGGCAGCAGATGCCGGGTGAGCACGCGGCGGCGGCTCGCACCGCCGGAGATCGCGGCGTCGATGAACGGGCGGGTCCGCAGCGTCAGCAGTTCCGAGCGGACGATGCGGGCGGTGGACAGCCAGTGGGTGAGCCCGATGGAGAGGATCACCGCGCCGAGGCTGGGGCGCAGCATAGCCACGATGAAAATGCCGAGCAGCAGGTGCGGCAGCGCGGCGAGGGTGTCGACGACGCGCATGAGCACCCGGTCGGTCCAGCCGCCGAGCAGGCCGGCGAGGCCGCCGACGATGCCGCCGAGCACGGAGGCGGCCAGGGCGGCGACGATGCCGACCAGCAGCGAGACGCGCAGGCCGTAGATGCTGCGGTGCAGCACGTCGCGGCCCAGGTCGTCGGTGCCACCGGGATGGGCGGGCGACGGCGGCTGCGCGATGTTGTCGAGCGCCACGGCGCTCTGATCCAAAGGCCACAGCAGGGGTACGAGCACGGTGGCGCCCAGCGCGACGACGAGGACGACCGCCGACAGTTGCGGGACCGGCAGTCGGCGGGGGCGGGGCAGGGCGAGGTCAGCCATCGATACGCACCCGGGGATCGGCGGCCGTGTAGGCCAGGTCGGTGGCCAGGTTCGCCAGCAGCACCACCGCGGTGGTGATCAAGGTGATCGCGGCCAGCAGCGGGAAGTCGCTGCCGAGCGCGGCCTGCACGGTGACCCCACCCAGTCCGGGCAGCGAGAAGACGGTCTCCACCAGCACCGACCCGCCGACGATCTCCGGCAGGTGGGTGCCGATCAGGGTGAGGAACGGCAGCAGCGCGGTGCGCAGGGCGTGGCCGAACAGGACGGTACGGCCGCGCAGGCCCCGGGCCCAGGCGGCGAGCACGTGGTCGTCACGCAGGCTCTCGGCGACCGAGTCACGCACGAACAGCAGGAACCACGGCGCCTGCGAGATCGCCAGGACGGTCACCGGGAGCACGAGGTGGTGCGCCACGTCGGTGAACGAGGTGGAGGTGGCGGTGACATCAGTCAGCCCGCCGGCCGGGAACCAGCCCAGCGCCAGGGCGAACACGGCGATCGCCGCGAGGGCCAGCCAGAAGACCGGCATCGACTCGACGGCGTACGCGGCGGCCCGCAGTGCCCGGTCGAAGAGGCCGCCGCGCCGGTAGGCGGCGATGGTGCCCAGCACGAGGCTGCCGATCAGGACCACCGCGAGGGTGACTCCGATCAGCAGCAGCGTCCAGCCGGCCCGGGCGCCGATCACCGCGGCGACCGGCTCGTGCCGGGAGGTGGACCAGCCCAGATCTCCCTGCACGAGGTTGGAGAGCCAACGGAAGTACTGCACCGGCAGCGGGTCGTCGACACCCCAGTTGGCGCGGATCTGCGCCAGGTTCTCCGGGGTGGCGGTGAACGCGGCGGCTCCGGCGTACTGCATGGCCGGGTCCATCGGGGATGCCGCACCGAGCAGGAACATGCCGATCGTGGTGGCGAACAGCACCGGTACGGCGACGGCGAGCCGCCGCCGGATCACGGTGATCACTTTTTGGACCAGGTGTGCAGGTTCCACCAGATGCCGCCGGCCACGCCGTGCTCGTGCGCCTCGACGCGCGGGGTCACCCCGGTGATGTTGTCGCGGATGACGTAGGTGTGCTGCAGGTAGGTGAGGAACACCCAGGGCGCGTCGGCGGCGAGTTGCTTCTGGAAGGTGGCGTACGCGCTCTTGCGCTGGGCCGGGTCGGTCTGGCTGCGGCCGTCCTGCAGTGCCTTGTCGACGACCGGCGAGGAGTAGGAGCCCGGGTTGAAGAAGCCCTGCTCGGCGAACTGGGAGCCGAACAGCTTGTAGGAGACGAAGTCCGGGTCGAACGGCGTGCCCCAGCCCATGATCAGCGCGTCGGATTTCATCCGCGGCGTGATCGCGTCCCAGGTCAGGCCCTCGGGTTTGATCTCGATGCCGGCCTTCTTCGCGTCGGCGGTGACCGCGAGAGCGAGTTCCTTGCGCAGGCTGTCGGCGGCCGGATACATGAGAGTGAACTGGGCGCGCTGCCCGCCCTTGGCGCGGATGCCGTCGCCTCCGGCCGTCCAGCCCGCGTCGTCGAGCAGCTTCGCCGCGGCCGCGGTGTCGGCGGTGCCGGAACCGGTGATCGACGGCTCGGCGAACTCGGAGGTGGACGGCACCGGCCCGAACGCGGGCTCGCCGGCTCCACCGAGAACGCCCTTGACCATTGCCGCGCGGTCGACGGCCGCGTTCAGCGCCCGGCGGACGGCGGGGTCGCCGGTGACCGGGTTCTTCATCGGCAGCATCACGCCGCGGTAGTCAGCGGTCGGCACCTTGTGCACGGTGAACCCGGCGACGCCGGTGAACCCGCCGGCAAGTTTCGGCGCGAGCTCGACGGCGTCGAACTCGCCGGCCCTGGCCCGCTGAGCGCGCACGTTGTCGTCGGGGACGAACGCGACCACCACCGATTCGTTGGCCGGTTTGCCGCCCCAGTAGCTGTCGTTGGCGCTGAGCACCATCCGGTCGCCGGGAGTCCAGGACGCCACTTTGTACGGGCCGGTGCCGATCGGCTTGCGGTTGAACTCGGCCTTGTTGACGTCCTGCCCCTGCAACGCCTTCGCCGGGACGATGCCCAGGTTCAGCCGTTGCAGGAACGGCGCGTAGGCGTACTTGAGCGTGAACTTGACGGTCGAGGGGTCGCTCGCCTCGACCTTGTCGAGCATGTCCAGGTCGGAGCGGATCGTCGAGTCGACCTTCGGGTCGAGCACCGACCGGTACGTGAAGACGACATCGTCGGCGGTCAGCGGGCTGCCGTCGTGGAACGTGACACCGCTGCGCAGCTTGGCGGTGACCGTGGTGCCGTCCACCGTGGGCAGCTGCTCGGCCAGGGCCGGAACCAGCTTGTTCTGCGCGTCGCGGGCGACCAGCCCGTCGAACATCAGCGCGGAGCCGTCCGCGCCGTAGCCGAGCACCGGGTTGAGCGTGTCGGGTTCCCCGGAGGTTGCGACGACGAGGGGGCTCTGGTTCGTGCCGGCCCCGCTGCTGTTGTCGGGGTCCGAGCATGCCGTCGCCAAGGCGGCGGCCGGGACGGCGACGGTGAGGAGGGCGACGGGGCGTTTCCTGGGCTGCATGTCGGGCTCACCTTTGAAGATCGGATCGTTGTCGCCATCTTTTACTAACTGCCATAAGTTGGCAACAAGGACTGGGATGCGTTTATCCAAGTTCGACGGCGGCGCCGCGACGGATGGGTTCCAGCCGGCACAAAGCTGCATCACAGCAACCACCACGCGGTCTACGTCAAGGGCAGTGACGACGCCTGCCTGGGAGCACGCGTATTACCGGCAGTAGAAGAACGTGCGCCCGGACCCCGTCGACACGAGCACGTCGCGGCCACGGAATACGAGGCCGTTGATCATGAAACGCTCATCGTCATCTCCGCCCTGAGGCCAGCAACGCATTGACCGCCATCGGTGAATCCGCCTAGGTTCGTGAGGGAACTCCCGAGGCTCTCGGAGGGATCGATCAGATGATCCGACCCAGGTCCAGAGCTGCGTCGGTGTGCGTCGGCGTGGTGATGCTGATGTCGTCGATGACCGCGGCGGGCACCGCGCAAGCCCGTCAACAGGGCGGGGATTGCCTCGACCGGAACGCGGCGCTGTCGGTGGAAGAGAGTCGCCTGAGCCTCGCCCTGCCGGACAACGACAACCCCGCGGTGCTGCAGAGCAAGCCGTTCGCTCAGCAGATGATCGAAGGTGCCGGCTTCCAGGGCGTCACACCCCGGTTCGTTCAGCAACTCTGCGCCGCCTCATCTTTGGCCGCCGCCCGCAAGATCGTGTCCCGCAACGCCGGTCGGCTGTGGGACATGGCGGTCGATCGGGCTCAGCGGCACGGACCGGTGCGTGGCGCCCTGCCCTACAGCGACGACCGGCCGCTCTACTGGACCCGGGTCCAGGCCATGGCCGCGATCCGGCAGTGGGCCCCGCGGTTCCCGCTCTTCTCGGGGCAGCGCCTCGAGCTGATCGAGGTGTTCGACCGGACATCGCGCGGGATGTCGGACGTCAATCTGCCGCCGGGGGCCGGCGTCAAGCGGATCATCGTGAGTGGCTTCGACCCGTACACGCTGGACGGCGGACCGGCCGGTACCGCACCCGGTGCCACGGGCAACAACATCCGGCACGGCAACCCGTCCGGCGCCACGGCGCTGTCGTTGGACGGTACGCGCTATCGCACCGCCGACGGCACGATCGCCGCCATCGAGGCGTACACATTGCCGGTGAGCTACCCGGAGTTCCGCCGCGGCTACCTGGAAGACACTGTTGGCCCGTTCATGCTGCCCGGTCCGCGGCAGGTCGACGCGTCGATCACGGTCAGCCAGGCCGTGGACTCAGTGTTCTGGCTCGAGCAATGGAACGCGCGCTACCACGGCGTCACGATCGGGAACGACCGGTTCCGGCCCTGCCCGCCGATCGGCAACGTGCCCCAGCTGGCGGTCAACAACCCGGAGTGCAACACCATGGTGGTGGACCGCTGGGGTGGCCCGCAGACCTTCGACCTGCGCAAACCGCCGCAGTGGACCAGCGCCACACTGCCCGTCGGCCCGATGATCGCCGCACGGACCGGTGCCGGCGTGCCGCGACCACCGGGCGACGAGTGGCCCGACGAGTCGGTCGCGTTCGGCGTGATCTGGCACACCAACTACACCCAGTTCCCGGACTGTGCCTCTCCCACCCGCGAGACCCGCAACAGTCCGCCGCCGGTGGAGTACCCGCCGCCCGCGCCGCCGATTCCGCCTGACCCCGCGTCCTGCTCCTACAGCGGCGGCGGCGGCAACTACCTGTCCAACGAGAGTGCCTACCGCAACACGCTGCTGCGCGACCGGATGGGCCTGACCATCCCGGCCGGCCACATCCACACCCCGGACATGCAGCACTTCGAGACCGACTACGGCCCGAGCGACGCGACCTTCGACGCCTGGCGGCTGGCCATCGCCCAACAGACACGCAACCTGATCCACGTCGTGGCGGGCCAGGCCTGAACGCCTCAGGCGCGCGCCGTGCATGCTTGGCCTCGCCGTCGGCTCGGCATGCTGCGGCATCCATCGGTCGCGCGGATGACGAAGCCATCGTTCACCACCCAGAGTACGCGCGTCGGCACTGAGGACGCGTACGGTGGTGAGAGCTACCGGCTTCTCCCATCCTCCGACGAGCACCGCCCCCGATCGTGATGGCGCCGAGGCTGCACACGGAGAGGCATCGCCATGGATCGCAGCAGTGGGGCCGAGGCCACTCCCGGATCGGGTGGCGCGATACGTCTGCGACTCAACCCGCATCCGTCGAGGTTCACCGTCCTCGACGGGGCCTGGTGGCCTCGGTCGACGAACGCAGTCACCGAAATCCCGCAACTGACGGCGGCACTTGCCGGGCTTCGGGGTGAGATCACGCACGTACTGTTGAACGCCTCCGAATGGGACCTCCCGCATCCGCGGCGCGCCGCCACCAGCCGGCGACCGGTGCGGCTCGGCTGGCACGCGTCCCAGCCCGCCGGACTGATCACGATCATGACCGAGTTCGGAGACGGCCGCTTCGACCTGATGGTCGTTCCTCCCGACGCGAGCCGTGCATCGGCCGACGCCGCGCTGACCGCCGCAGTGGACGCAGTGGACAAGCGCCACGCACCTGAACCGCCGGTGGAGGTGAGCGTCGGCGCTTCGCAGGCCGGTGACCTTCTTTCGCCGCTCGTGGACGCGATCTCGCGGGGCAGTCAGGAAGCGCTCGCCGTGCTGCTGCACCGCACGGCGGAGGCCATCGCGGCCGAGCTGACGGCGGGCCTGGCGAATGCGGGACAGCGTGCCGCGGTTCTCGCGGGTACCTACGTCGAGGTGTGGTGGCTGGCGGGCTGTCGCGGTAGCGCGGAGTCCGATGTCCTGCAATGGATCAAGCAAATCCTGCACCGACGTGTCGTGGCCGCCCGGAAGGTCACGAGCCCGCCTGTTGCGTCGGATCATCGGCCCTCCTGCGCAGAGCTCGAACTGGCGGCTTTGCTGGATCGACCGATCGACCACCTCTGGACGGTCCCGGCCTGCGGATCACGGGAGTCGCTCGTAGTGCTGAAAAGTAACGTCGAGCCGCTGTCCGTTTCTGCGTGTTGAAGCTCGATGGCGGCGTAGACGTTGGCTACCGCCTGCTGCGACGACGGCCAGGATTCAGCCGGACAGAGAGAGTATGCGTCGGCGTACCGCCTGCGCCGGGCGGAGGCCCTGCTCGAGCGGGCCTGGCCGAGCAGGTTCCCCCGCTCGGCGCATAGACTGGCGCCATGGCGGCCGATGAGGATGCTCGGCAGGAACGTGGCACGCGAGCGCGGGAGCGCGGGCTCGAGGCGGCCAAGCGCGCGGACGAACTGGCCAAGCGCTCGGAAGCCCTCGGCGAGCAGATCCGCCGGGAACCCGGGTCCACTCGGGAGCAGGCCGAGGCGGCGCGGGTAAATGCCGAATACGCTCGCCGTGCGGCGGCGCTGTCAGCCGAGCGAGCCGCCGAAGCTGAGCAACGCTCGGCAAATACTCACGACGACGCCGCTGACCTTCACCGGAGGCTCGGCGACGCTGACATCGACGATGCCGCCACACACCGACGTGCTGCCGCACAGCACCGCGCCGCTGCGGCCGAAGACCGTGCGAACGCCGCACGTGACCTCGCTGATCGCCGCGCTCGCGAGCTTCCTGAAGCCTGAACCGCTGGGCACGGTCGCGTACACGACCCGTTTGCTGACCGCCCGCGCCGCTGCGCTGTCCGGACACGGCAGCGACGCCGCCAATTGGCCAGTGGGCGGGGTCTCAGGCGGTGGTGCTCAAGGCGATGGAGATGCCCATGCAATGGGCGGCGAACGCTGCGACCGTCAGGGCATGGAAGACCTCGTGGAAGCCGAACCAGCGCGGGCTCGGGTCAGGTCGTTTGAGGCCATAGACCACAGCACCCACGGTGTAGAGCACACCGCCCAGAAACAGGAACGTGACGACCAGGGCGCCCCCGGAACGCCAGAATCCCGGTAGGTAGAGCACCGCGACCCACCCCAGGGCGATGTACACCGGCACGTACAGCCAGCGAGGGGCGCCGACCCACAGGACCCGGAAGGCGACACCGGCCAGCGCGCCGCACCACACGATCCACAGCAAGATGCGGGCCTGGCCCGGCGGCAGCACGAGCACGCAGAACGGCGTGTACGTGCCGGCGATGATCATGAAAATGTTGGCGTGGTCGAACCGCTGCAGCACCTTGTGAGCGCGTTCGCCCCAGTGACCGCGATGATAGAGCGCGCTGATGCCGAACAGCAGCGCCGCCGACAGCGTGAACAGCGCTAAAGCCACCCGCGATCTGTCATCCGGGGACAGCGCGGTCAAGAACGCGCCGACACCGACGGCGATAGGAAAGGTGCCGGCGTGCAGCCAACCCCGAAGCCGGGGCTTGACCATGGCACTGATGTGCTCCAAGCCCTGCTCGACCCGGTCCTCCAGCCGGTTCAGGCCGGTCTGTGAGCGGTCAGCTAACCTCGGTCTTTCACTTGGCTCATCGTCCATAGCTGCTGATCGATTGATGTGACTTCGGATGCGGTTTGCCGGGTTGCTGGCATGCTGATGGCCCGGCGCAGGGCCGGGTTCCTCCGTGAAGCTGGTGGGACGTGGGTTGCTGGGTCAGCCTGCGGGTCGTGGGAGTGCCGCGAGGCGGCTGAAAGCGCTGGTCAGGGCCTCGGTCCAGGGCCAGTCGGCGGCGATGGCGAGGCGGGTCCGGCGG
The DNA here is from genome assembly GCF_036053395.1 of Actinoplanes sp. NBC_00393. NCBI lineage: Bacteria > Bacillati > Actinomycetota > Actinomycetes > Micromonosporales > Micromonosporaceae > Actinoplanes > Actinoplanes sp. NBC_00393. The sequence continues at coordinate 11,393,560 of NZ_CP107942.1, forward strand.
GCGGTGCGGGTGAGCCGGGCGGCGACGTGCAGCAGCCGGTAGCGCAGTCTCTTGGGCTCGGCGGTGGCGAGGTCGCCGTCGAGGAGCAGGGTTTGGGTCCAGGCGAGTAGGTCGATGCCGGTCAGGGCGAGTTGTAGCCAGGCCTGGTTGATCGCGAAGTGCCGGGACGGGAACCGGCCGAAGCCGGTGTCCTTGCCGGTGCGGATGCGGTCTTCGACGCGGGCGTGGGCCCGGTGCCGGGCCTCCAGGAACTGGATGCCGCCGTTGCCGGGTGGGGTGTCGGTGGCGACGACCTGATGCCGCCAGCCTTCGATGGTGTCGAACAGCGACAGCTGGGCGCCGGGGTGCGGGCGTTCGCGGCGGACCAGGAACCGGGTGCCCTGCGGCCAGCCGGTAGCGTCGAACAGGCCGGTGATCTCACAGACCTCGGCGTGTTCACGCAGGTCGCCGTCGGTGTCGATGGCGGGGATCCAGCCGGAGGCCGCGGTGATCGCTTGCCGGACGGGTTCGGTGATCGCGGTGCCGACGCTGAATCGGATGTCCAGGTGCTGCTCGCGCAGCGATCGGATGTGGGCGAGGAAGCCGTGGCTGGAGCCGGCCGAGTCGCTGCGCAGCAGGACCGGGGTGCCGTGCCGGTGGGCGTCGGGGATCTGGGTGAGTGCCTGGTCCAGGACGGTGATGTGGTCGGCGGTGGTGTTCGACCCGGCCCGGCCCTCGCGCAGGAGCCCGGACAGGGCTTCGCCGGTGTTGTCCAGGAAGCAGAACAACGGGTGATAGCCGAAGGTCTTCTTCCAGGTCCGGGTCGCTGCCTCCTTCTCCGAGTGGCAGATGACGATCGTCGCGTCGATGTCCAGGACCAGGCCCTGCATCTTGCGGCCGGCCACGGTGACCTGTGGCAGGTCGCCGCGGACCTCGGCGTGCTGAGCCCAGGCCACTTCCCGAGCCTGGGCTCGCGCGGCTCGCAGCTGGGCCAGCATCGCCTCGTCCACCTTCGACAGCAGCCGCCAGGCGGTCGGGTCGGAGGCGACCGGCCCGAACAGGCCGGCCTGGTCACGCAGGACGGCGAGATCGGCGATCGCTTCGCCGCCGTCGGCGAGCATCACCGCGAGATCGACCGCGATCCGGCCCGGGTCGTGCCCGCCACCGCGCTGCCGCAGACCCGTCAACCCAAGACTGAACGCGCTGGTCAACCCGGTCGCGTCGGCGAGATCGGCCAGCAGCCGGGCACCAGCGTGAGCGACCACGCCCCGCCCGCCACCAGTCACCGTGATCTTCGGACGTGTTGCGGTAGCCTTCACCCAGCAAGTGCCTTCCGTGACAGGAACATCGGACCCTCAGCAAGTCCTATTTTCCCTGATCAGAAGGCACTTCTTCTTTCTCCGCCCACTCCGTGGACAGCCCTTAACGAAGGGCCGAGGCTAATCCTGCTCGGCGGGCACGGTCAGTACTCACGCCGTCGCGAATACCCAGCCCTAGGCATCGATAACCGGTCGCGAGGATGTGGCACACACGCCGCCAGCAGTCTCTCCGGTCTTGCTGCCGCGGTCCGGTTCCAGACCGTGCGGTGCTCCGGGCGCCGGGCCCGGCGGGGACATGCGGTGGCGGGCGCGCTTGCGCTTACCGCGGTCAGTGCCGCTCGCCGTAGGCGCCGGTCCAGCCAGGCAGCCAGCGCCAGGCCACATCCCCACGGCAGCGACCAGGCCAACGCTGCCTGCCCTAAAGTTGTCAGCTGCCAGGAGCCGTAGAAGCCAACCCACAGCGGCACTGCCACCACCGTCGCACTGCCAAGAATGATGAACGCGGGGCACGGCGGCCGCCACCATTCACGCCGGGCGGCCTCAACGTGCTGCTTGACGAGTGCCAGTGCGAGGCAACATGCGACGGTCGAGGCGCCGATGGCAAAGCCACCAGTCGCCCTCAGTATTCGCGCTGCCAGGCACGAAGACGCGTACGCCAATTCCGTCGGTTAGCCCGCCGCTGCTCCGGCCGCGTTCTCCCGGGGCCCCGGCGGGTGATCCGTAAGGATGGAGCTGTGAACGTCGAGTCGTCCCTGGTGTTCGTCCTTGCCGCTGTCGCAGTGGTCGTGGTGGTGCGATGGATCGCCAATCGAACCGGCCTGCCTGCCGCGGCGCTGCTGCCGATCATCGGTGTCGGGTACGCGCTGCTGCCGGGACCCAACATTTCGCTGGACCCCGACATCGTGCTGACGCTGGTGCTGCCACCGCTGCTGTACAGCGCGGCTCTGGACGCTTCTCTGGGCGGGATCCGGCGCAATTTGCGTACGGTGGTGAGCCTGTCGGTGGTCCTGGTCCTGCTGACGGCCCTGGCGATCGGTTTCTGCTTCTCGTGGTTCGTCTCGGGCGCGACCCTGGCCGCCGGTATCGCGATCGGTGCGGCGGTGGCGCCGCCTGACCCGGTGGCCGCGCTCGCCGTCGGGCGACGGGTAGGGCTGCCCCCGAAAATCGTCACACTGATCCAGGGTGAAGGGCTGCTCAACGACGCGACCGCCCTCACCATCCTGAGTGTCGCCGTGGCCGCCGCCACGGGTGACGACTTCTCGGCGCCGTCGGCACTGGGCCGGTTCCTGATCGCGGCGGCAGGCGGGGTGGCCGTCGGCGTGCTGGTCGCCTTCGCCGTCCGCCTTCTGTCCCGGCCGCTGAGCAGCGATCCGATGATGGCCAATGCGGTCTCGCTGGCCACCCCGTTCGTTGCCTACCTGATCGGCGAACACGTTCACGTCTCCGGCGTGCTGGCGGTGGTCATCGCCGGGCTCGTCGTCGGGCACCACACGCCCCGGTCGGCCTCGGGTGCGGGCCGGCTACAGACGAGCGCGGTATGGCGGCTGGTCGACTTCCTGCTCGAAGGCTGCGTGTTCCTGCTGATCGGCCAGCAACTGCCCGCCGTCGTACAGGGGCTGGCGCAGTACGACACCGCCACCATCGTCATCGCCGTCACGATCAGCGTCGGTGTTGTTCTGGTGCTGCGGCCGGTGTGGCTGCTGCTGACCCAGTCACTGCCGCGCTCGCTGCACACCTGGCTGGGCGGTGACCGGCTGGACCGGGACGCCGGTGACAATGCCGACGAGGCGACGCCGTCTCCCGCAGAGCGACGGCGTGAGCAGCGACTGACGGGCCGTGAGGTCGTCGCTTTGAGCTGGTCGGGAACTCGCGGGGTGATCAGTCTGGCGGCGATCTCCACCATTCCGCTGGTCACCGACAGCGGCGCGCCGTTTCCGGCCCGGGACCTGCTGTTGTTCTGCACGTTCGTCGTCGTGCTCGTCACCCTGGTGGGCCAGGGACTCACCTTCGCGCCGATCGTCCGGGCGCTCGGGCTCCACGCTGACGAGAAAGATCAGGCTCGTCTTCGCAACGAGGCGCGCTCCGCCTCCGTGGAGGCCGCTCTCGCCGCGCTCGACGACCTGCAGGCACAGGAACACGATGACATCCACATCCATATGATCGAGACGATGCGGGCTCAACTCGGTGCCCGGCTGACCCGTTACCAGGGCCGGCTCACTCTGCTGCGCGAAAGCGACTCGAAGAACCTGCCGGTGTCGCCGGGGTACGAGGCGGCTCTGCATGTCCGCCGAGTAGCGATCGATGCCCAGCGCGACGAGCTCCTGCGATGGCGCGATGCCGGCTGGTTGCCCGACGAGGGGCTTCGGGTACTGGAACGCGAACTCGACCGGGAGGAAGGACTCCTGCCCGACCGGCCGGTGCGCCGGCGCGAGAACACATGAGCCGAACCTCGGCCTCCTGGCCGCTTCCGGAGAACGCGGCGGCCGGCCTTTCAACATCTGTGGCACCGGACCGGACCGGGCCGGTGTCGCGTTGCTGAAGGCCACTCGACCTGCTAGACAGGGGCCGGCGAGCGCCGTCCGCAGGGGAATGTCCGCATGCCTGGACAGTGAGAGTGAGTCATGGAACGCAACCGTTCTGCCCCCGCGACCGACAGCACCGGTCGGATTCCGCCGGTCTATCGAGCCGTCATGGCGGCGGCAGGACCGATTGTCCGCTGGTGGGGCCGCCTCGAGGTGGTCGGCTTGCACCACCTTCCCAGGAGCGGCGCGACAATCGTCGCGGCCAACCATGACAGCGCCTGGGATCCCGTGGTCATCGCGTTCGCCGCGCGCCGGCACCGGCAGATTCAGGCCCTCGCCAAATCATCACTCTGGAAGAATCCGTTGTTGCGCCGCGTGCTCGACGGAATGGGGCAGATCCCCGTCCGGCGCGGCCAGGCCGACACGGACGCGCTGGATGCCGCGGTGCGGTGTCTTTCCGCCAGCGGCTGCCTCGGGATCTTTCCTGAAGGTAGCCGCTCACAGGGCCGGCAGTTGCGGGCCCGCAGCGGTGTCGGACGTCTCGCCGAAGCGGTGCCGCAGGCCCGCATCGTCTGTGCGGCGGTCTCCGGGACGGTGGACATCGCCGGTTTCCCTCGGCGCCCGCGGCTGAAGGTGACGTTCTTCGAACCCACACCATCGTCGCCGTCGGAATCCGCGCTGGAATTGGCCGCGAGGCTGACCGCCGAACTCCGCGCCGTCGCCCCGGTTGCGGCGGGACGACGCTCATAGACGACCGGCTCGGCCGAGCGCCGATTGTCGCGATATACCACCGGTCTCCGTCGTTCGGGTTACGGCTCGGGTGTGGGGATGGTGATGCAGACGGTGGCTCCACCGCCGGGGGTGTCGCTGATTTCGATTATTGGTGATTTCGGTGAGGTCGACTTCCGTGGCAATGCCGAGGACGCCGGTGGTGGCCTGCGCGAGAACGTCGTCGATCAGTGTGCCCATCCGCAGTGCGGCGGCGGATATCCGGTCGGTGCACCAGGAGGCGTCGGCGTCGGCGTTGACGGTGGGGTGCAGGTGCAGTTCAGCGGCGTAGGCCAGGACGCCGGTCAGCGGGCTGCGCAGGTCGTGTGCGAGTTGGGCGGCGAAGTGCCGCTGCTAAGTTGCCTCGCAGCGGCCGGGATAGGGTAATGCAGACATTCTACCCGGTCGTGTTATGCCGACAGATGGCATATTCGATTCCAACTGGGTGCTGCTCTCGGAGGTAGCGTGGAGGTAATCCGCCGTGAGGCGGAGGACTCCTCTGTCTCGGTGGGATGCCGGCGTTCGTGATTCCGGGTCCGAACTCGTCACGGCGGCGCCGAAGCGGACATGAGGTCGTCCAGTCATGACCGGTGAACACTATTTCGCGCGGGAAGCAGCGACCGGCAGTCACAACGGGCACCGGGACCGGGTGTGGGACTTGGTCAGTACCTATGGTCCAAACGTGACCGGGTTGTGCCGCGCGGGCGCGGCGCTGGTGCCGGGCATCGCCGGGATGGGCTTGTCGGCCGGCTCGGTCGGGTCCGAGCCGCGCATCCGGTTCTCCAGCGACACGGCCAGCTCGCAACTGGAGTCCGCGCAGCTCACTCTGGACGAGGGGCCGTGCCGCGACGCCACCGCGACGCGGCGGCCGGTGCTGGCCGCCGACCTGACCGTTGGGTCGTGGCGGCAGCGGTGGCCCCGGTTCACGCCGGCCGCGCTGGCCGCCGGAGTGCGGGCGGTGTTCGCACTGCCCCTGCATGCCGGTGGGGTCCGCCACGACGGGGCCGTCGACCTGTACCGCCGCGCGCCCGGCCCGTTGAACAGCGCCGATCAGCTGGCGGCGGCGACCCTCACCGCCGCGACCGCCGAACTGCTCACCCTCGAGCGTCATGGCCTGGATCTGAGCGGCGGGTTCCCCCACGGCTGGCACGGTACTCGTACCGGGACTGCGGCCGGCGTGGACTTCGCCGTCATGCCCAAACCCGTGCCGCACGCTGTGGACGGTGTGCTGCTGGCCTGCTGGTTCGGGCCGGCGATGCTGGGCCCGGTACGCGGACAGGTCCGCGTCATCGCCGCCGGCCAAGGGTTGCACGGCAACGACGTGCACCGGCTCGTGCTCGCCGTGCACGAGGCGGTGACCAACGTCGTGCAGCACGGCGGCGGGAACGGCCAGCTGCTGCTGTGGCGCCGGGACGGCCGGCTGTGGTGCGAGATCAGCGACCACGGCCCAGGCCTCGCCGCCACTGGGCCGGCCGGGGAGCACGCCACCACCGATGGGGACCATTCCGGTGGGGGCGGTTTGCAGGTCATCCGGCAGGCCTGCACCAGTCTGGACATCGCCACCGATGCCACCGGCACCCGCCTGCTGCTGAGCTACCGGCTCGGAGCGTGATGAACCATGGTGGCGAGGCTGACGGCCGGATCGCCGTCACCGAGGTCCGGCTGTACGACGGTGCTGTCCTCGTCGCGGTCACCGGCGAGCTCGACATCGGCACCACCGCCACGTTTCACTACCAGCTGTCGGAGATCCTCGACGGCTGCGACGGTCAACGCCTGGACCTTGACCTGTCCGCCCTGGATTTCTGTGACCTCTCCGGCTTGCGTGCCCTGCACGCCCTTGGCCGCGCCTGCGCTCAGGATCGGTGCCCGGTACGGATCACCACGGCCGGGCCGGCCCTGAATGTGCTGCTGCACCTGACCCAGACTCCAACGCTCTTGGACTACACGCCGCCGCAGGAACACTCCGAAGACGGCTGAGATTTCTTGCGGGTCACCGGCAGGCCCGCCGAAGCCCTCATCGCACCGTCCGTTGACAGGACACTCTGTTCGGTTGCAGTGGTAACGACGTCCTCACCGGCGGCGGCTGGGGAGACCGGATTCACGGTGGGATCGTTCGCGAGCTGCGCGACGGTTCTGCCAGCTTTCGGCAGGTCAACGACCCTTGTGGCGGAGCTTCGCCGTTGGTTCTATCCGTGATGCTCAATGAGGCGGGCATCGGGCTGCACGTTGCTTGCGCTGCTGGTTCGGTTCGTCGGCCGAGTGCAGGACCTTGACGCGCTCACCCCGTCGTGTCTCGCCCTTTCGGTCCAGCGGTCGGTCCGTGTAGCCACGTGGGCATTTACGCCGGCCTACGGTCGTCGGACCGGCGCCCTGGATATTCGGTGCCGCCTCGAACTCAGGCGGCAATGAACAGTTGGGGCAGCTCAACGATGGTTCTCCGGGCTCGCACATGCCGGTCGCGCCGGGCAGTCTCGGTGGCGACGGCTGCGTGGTACTCCTCGAGCAACTGGTCGAGGTCGGCGCCGTACGCGGCGATCTCGGCACCCAGGTCACGCAGAAGGGCAACCTGGCCGTCCTCCGCGTCCCTTCTATTGCCTTCGAGATCGTATACGATTACCTTGATCGACGACTGTCCATTACCTACTGACAGGGGAGCGTCTTGCTGGGCACTGCATTCCAGATCAAGAACATCGCTCGGCGGCGATGGGGCATCGTCTTCGCCGCGTCGCTGGTTACCATCCTGAGCTTCGGGTCCGCATCGCGGGCCGACGCCACGTCGGCGCAGCAGGTGAGCGCGGCTGAATCCCATGCGTTGGCCGGCCCGGCAGTGCCGCCTACCCAGTGGGTGTATATCAGAAGTTTCCTCAGCGATCTCAACCTCGGCGTCAGCGGTTCGAGCCCCAATAATGGCGCGCCGATCATCCAGTGGAAGAGGGAGGGCAAGCAGGACCAGGCGTGGAAATTCATCAAGCCGACGTCCAGCAGCACGTCCTCGTACATTGTTAATGCCGGCACCTCCTCATGGAAGGCGATGGGTGTCAGCGGAGGAAGCAAGGCGAACGGGGGCAAGATAATCCAGTGGGACTATCTTGGCGTGGCAGATCAGATCTGGAGGCTCGAAGAGGTCGGGACCAATAGCTATCAGAAGATCTATTATCGACTGGTGAACCTCAATAGCGATAAGTGCCTGGCCGTTCCCAATGGCGCCACGACTCCCGTGCAGGCCATCCAGTGGGACTGTTCATACAATCGGCCTGACCAGTGGTGGTTCCTTCCGCCCTGGCCGGCGTCGTAAGGGCAGCCGTGGGGTGACGAGGCCGGGCGGATGGGTGATTGTTCCCGGAGCCGCGGATCATCCGGGGCCGCCTGGCGCGCTTCGTCGAAGGCGCCGGTGGCCTGCGCGGGTGACACCCTCGCTGGCGCTCCCGAGCCGGGCATGAGCAGTCTGGCCCGGCTCGGGCCGGCCGGGCTCACCGGCCCCAGCTGTGAGCCGCGCACCGCCCGGCGGGGCCCGGACGACCGCCGGCTTGCGCGCCCGGGTCAGGTGGCCGGAATGATCCGGCGCGTCTCGTAGGCCCACATCGCGATCTCGACCCGGTTGCGGGCGCCGAGCTTGGCCATCAGGCTCGCCAGGTGCGTCTTCACGGTGCTGAGGCTGATGTAGAGGGTGTCGGCGATCTCGGTGTTGGTCAGGCCGCGGGCCACCGCGAGCAGCACCTCGTCCTCGCGGGCGGTGATCGGGCTGATCGGTTGGACGGCGGGCCGGCCGGTCGGCACGTCCGCGAAGGTCTGCAGCAGGCGCACGGTGACGCTCGGGGCGATCAGCGCGTCACCGGCGGCGGCCGAGCGCACGGCCTGGACCAGCAGGTCCGGCCCGGCGTCCTTGAGCAGGAAGCCGCGGGCGCCGGCGCGCAGCGCGCCGTAGACGTACTCGTCCAGGTCGAACGTGGTGATCACGACGACGACCATCGGGTCGGGTACGCCGGGACCGGCCAACTGCCGGGTGGCTGCGAGGCCGTCGAGCTCGGGCATGCGGATGTCGAACAGGCAGACGTCGGGGCGCAGGTCACGGGCCAGGCGTACGGCCTCGCGCCCGTCGGACGCCTCGCCGACCACCTCGACGTCGGGTTGGGCGTCGAGCATGACCCGCAGGCCGGTGCGGATGACGGCCTGGTCGTCAGCGACGAGTACGCGAATGGGCACGGTCGTCCGTCCTTCCCCTGGGCAGCTCGGCCTCCACCTGCCAGCCCCGGTCGGCGCCCGGACCGGCCCGCAACTCCCCGCCGAGCAGGCCGGCACGCTCGCGCAGCCCGGTCAGCCCGTATCCGGCGCGGCCCCGGCCGGTGCGGGTACCGTCATCGGCGACGGTGACGCGTACCCGCTGGGGGTCTCCGACGACCCGGACCACGACCTCGGTGGCGCCGACCGCGTGGCGCATCGCGTTGGTCACCGACTCCTGCACGATGCGGTAGACCGCGGCGTCCACGGCCGGTGACAGTGCGGCCAGCTCGCCGTCGAGATCCAGATCGACGCGCAGGTGACCGGCGTGCGAGCGCAGCAGCCGGTGCAGGTCGCCGACGCCGGCCTGCGGAGCGAGGTCGGCACCGGTCGTCCGGCTGTCGCGCAGCGCGGCGACCATGGCACGCATCTCCTCCAGGGTGCGGGCGCCTTCCTCCTCGACCCCTTCGAGGGCTTCGACGGCGGCGGCCGGGTCCGAGGCGGCGACGACCCGGCCGGCCTGGGCGCGGATCACCATGGCGGAGACGTGGTGGGCGACCGTGTCGTGCAACTCCCTGGCGATCCGCTCCCGTTCGAAGGAGCGGGCCCGTTCCAGCTGCCGTTCGCGGGCGGTGTCCCAGAACCGTACGGACGCCCCGATCACCGCGGGCATGGACAGGAACACGAAGCCGCCGATCTGGTCGCCGACCGGGACGTCGTCGGTGGTTACCGACAGCGCGAAGGTCGTCAGGATCAGCGCAGCACCCAGAACGATCTCGCGGCCCGACCCCCAGCGGGGCAGCGCGTACACCAGCGTGAGCACGACCAGGCTGGCGTAGAGCCCGACCGGTTCCGGAGCGGCGAAAACGGTCGAGAGCACCTGGAGCGCGATGATCGAGCCGAAGCCGGAGGCGGCCACCGCCAGTGGGTGGGTCCGCCGCCACAGGGTCAGCACGCACAGCAAGACGGCTTCCGCTACCGCGACCGGCCGCCATGCGAGATCGGTATGCAGTACGGCCTCCAGCACCACGCCGGACAGGCCCGCAGCGAGAAGGACCCAGTCGCGCCACACCCGGGCCGGGGCGCCGGGTGGCCGCGGTTCGGTCCAGAAGGCTCGCAGGTCGTCTCGCAGCACGTTCTCAGCCTAGGGATCGGCCGGGATCGCGCATCGGCCGAAAGAACGGTGCGCTGCTCGGCTCGGGGACCGACGGATCGGCGGCTCACGGGCCGATCCCGCGGGATCGCATCGCGACGACCCTCGTCATCGACGCTGTGCCTGCCCGCGGCGGAAAACAGAAGGCCGACCCATAGAAACGACTTGGAGAATTTAGATGCTTTCCCGAACCCTCTTCCGGCTGGGTGCCGGCGCAGCGCGCCGGCCCTGGCGGGTGATCGCGCTGTGGCTGCTGACCGCGGCGATCGCCGTTGCGGCCGCGGCCGCCTCCGGCGGTAAGACCGCCGACTCGATGACCGCGCCGGGACTCGACTCCGGCTACGCCGCGGAGCTGCTCGAACGCGCGGGAACCGGCCAGCAGGGCATGACCGCCCAGGTGGTCGTCACCCCGGCCGAGGCCGGTGCGACGTTCTCCGCCGACGGTGCCGCGCGTGCCGCTCTGCTGCGCCTGCAATCCGAGGTACGCGCCCTGCCGCACGTGTTGTCGGCCGGCGACGCCGAGTCCGGGGGTCTGATCTCCGCGGACGGGCGGATCGCGGTGATCCGGGTGCAGTACCCCGAGCAGAGCGAGCTCTCGGGCGCCGACCTGGACGCTCTGGTCGAGCTCGGCGACCGGATGCGCGGCGAGTTGCCGCTGCGCATCGAGATGGGCGGAGACCTGTTCTTCGCCTTCTCCGACGCCGGCGCCGGGATCGGCGAACTGGTCGGCCTGCTCGCCGCCGCGACGATCCTGTTCCTGGCGTTCGGTTCGCTGATCGCCGCGGCGCTGCCGATCGGGATGGCGCTGTTCGGGCTGACCGTCGGCGTCAGCCTCATGACGGTGCTCGCGTCGGTGACCGAGATTCCGACCTTCGGGCCGGTGCTGGGCAGCATGGTCGGGCTCGGGGTCGGTATCGACTACGCGTTGTTCGTGCTCGCCCGGCACCGCGAGTACCTGGCCGGCGGCGTCGACCCGCACGAGGCGGCCGGGCGGGCGGTGGCCACCGCCGGGCGGCCGGTGCTGTTCGCCGGGGCGACCGTCGTGGTGTCGATCCTCGGCATGGCGGCCGCGAACGTGCCGTTCATGACGATGGGTGGCATCGCGGTCTCCCTCGTGGTCGCGATCATGGTGGTCGCGTCGGTGACGCTGCTGCCGGCCTTCCTCGGCGTCTCCGGGCGCCGGCTGACCAGGGTCCACCGGTTCGCCCGCCGATCCGGTACGGCCGGTGGCGGATGGCAACGCTGGATCCGGCACGTCAACCGGCACCCGATCTTGTACGCGGTGGGCGCGGCCGGGCTGCTGGTGCTCGCGACCCTGCCGGTGTTCAGCCTGCGGGTCGGCCTGCCCGACGACGGATCGCAGCCGGCGAGCCGCACCGAACGACGCGCGTACGACCTGGTCGCCGAAGGATTCGGGCCGGGGGCGAACGGGCCGCTCGTCATCGCCGTGGACGCCGCCGGCGACCCGGGTGTGGTGGACCGGCTGGTCACGGCGGTCGCGAAGGACCCGGGTGTCGCCTCGGTCATGCCGGCCCAGGTCGATGAGGCCACCGGCATCGCGAGCCTGGTGGTCATCCCGGCCACCGGACCTCAGGAGAAGGCCACCACCAACACCGTCGCCCGGCTGCGCGCCGACGTGCTGCCCGGTGCGGTCGGTCCGGGACCGGCGAAAGCCCACGTCGGCGGTGCGGCGGCCAGCCTGTCGGACGTGGGGGAGCGGACCAGCGAGCGGCTGCCCCTGTTCATCGGCGCGGTGCTGGCGCTGTCGTTCGTACTGTTGCTGCTGGTTTTCCGATCGGTGCTGGTGCCGCTGAAAGCGGTCCTGCTGAACCTGCTCAGCATCGGCGCGACCTACGGCCTGATGGTCGCGGTGTTCCAGTGGGGATGGGGTGGGTCGCTGATCGGGCTGGAGTCCACGGTGCCGATCGTGTCGTTCATCCCGATGTTCCTGTTCGCGATCCTGTTCGGGCTGTCGATGGACTACGAGGTGTTCCTGCTGTCCCGGGTCCGCGAGGAGTATCTGCGCACCGGCGACAACGCGATCGCGATTGTCCGGGGCATCGCGGGCAGCGCCCGGGTCATCACCTCGGCCGCGCTGATCATGGTCGCGGTGTTCCTGTCCTTCGCCGTCGCGAGCGATCCGTCGACCAAGATGTTCGGCTTCGGCCTGGCCACCGCGATCTTCGTGGACGCGACGCTGGTCCGCATGGTGCTGGTCCCGGCGACCATGACTCTGCTGGGCCGGGCCAACTGGTGGCTGCCGTCCTGGCTGGACCGGCTGCTGCCGCGCAGCCCGGACAGCAGCGAGGTGGACGGCCTCGCCCCCGAAGCAGGCCCGGTCCTCGCCGCGGTGCGCTGATCCCGGCGGCGAGCCCGGCCTGGGCGCCCAGGCCGTCTTGGTCCGAGGGATCAGGAGGGTGGCAGCGGTCTGATGGGATCGGGCACAGTTGATGCCGGCACGTGAGGGGGACACGGTGGCGCTTCCGGGATGGGCGGAGTTCCTGCGGCGTTGGGTGGTGCGGCCGCCCGGCTCGGCGGTCGACCTGCGGCCGCTCTGGGCCGAGGTCCGGGGGACGGGGACGCCACGAGCCGAGCTCTGTGCGACCGCCCGGGAGACGGCGTGGCAGACGCTGGGGCTGCGGCCGCACGACGAGCAGCTCGTCGGGGCTCTGGCGCTGATCGACGGCCGGGTGGTGCAGATGGCGACCGGTGAGGGCAAGACCCTGACCGCCGCGATCGCTGCGGCCGAGCTCAGCAAGGGTGGGCCGGTTCACGTGCTGACCGTCAACGACTATCTGGCGCGGCGTGACGTGGAGTGGATGTGGCCGTTCTACGAGCGGCTCGGCGTCACCGTGGGCTGGGTGACGGAAGCCTCCACGCCGCAGGAGCGGCGGGTGGCGTATGGGCGGGACGTCACCTACGTCTCGGTCAACGAGGCCGGCTTCGACTTCCTCCGCGACGGGCTCTGCACCGATGCCGCGGAGCGGGTGCAGCAGCCCCTGCACGCCGTCATCGTCGACGAGGCGGACTCGATACTGGTCGACGAGGCGCGTGTGCCGCTGGTGCTGGCCGGTTCCACCGGGGCGGAGGCTGATCTGGCGCCCGGTATCGCCGCGCTGGTGCGGGTGATGATCCGCGACGAGCACTACACGGTCGCCGACGAGAACCAGGCCGTGCATCTCACCCCGGCCGGCATCGAGTTCGCCGAGCAGGGTCTCGGCGGTGTTCACCTCTACCAGCCGGAGAACCTGGATCTGCTGACCGCCGTCAATCTGGCGCTGTATGCGTCTGCGCTGCTCACCCGCGACGTCGACTACATCGTCCGGGACGGCCGGGTCGAACTCGTCGACGGCTTCCGTGGCCGGGTCGCCCGGCGCCGCCGCTGGCCCGACGGGCTCCAGGCCGCGGTCGAGGCCAAGGAGGGGCTGACCGGCAGCGGCGGCGGCACGATCCTGGCCACGATCACCCTGCAGGCGCTGCTCGGGCAGTACCGCAAGGTGGCCGGGATGACCGGCACCGCCCTGCCGGTCGGCGAGCAGCTGCGCGAGTTCTACCGCCTGGAGATCGCCGTCCTGCCGCCGCACCGGCCGTGCATCCGACTGGATGCACCCGACCGCGTCCACGAGACCACCGGGCAGCGTGACGCCGCCGTCGTCGCGGAGGTCACCCGGGCCCACGCGACCGGCCGGCCGGTACTCCTGGCGACGCCGAGTGTCGCCGACTCGGAGGCGCTCGGCGCCCGCCTGCGCGACGCGGGCATCCCGTGCACCGTCCTCAACGCCCGCAACGACGCCAGGGAAGCCGCGATCGTCGCCGAGGCCGGGCTGCCCGGGGCCGTCACCGTCTCCACCCAGATGACCGGCCGCGGCGTCGACATCCGGCTCGGCGGCAGTGACCAGGCCGAGCACGCGCGAGTCGCGGCGCTCGGCGGTCTCTACGTGATCGGGGTCGGCCGCCACGACAGCAGCCGCGTCGACGATCAGGTGCGCGGCCGGGCCGGGCGGCAGGGCGATCCGGGCGGCTCGGTGTTCTTCGTGAGCAAGGAGGACGAACTGCTTCTACGGTACGGCCTACGCCCGGCCGCCGACGCCCAGCGCCTCGCCGAACAGGTCGACCTCGAGGTGCACCGCAACACCTGGCGCTACCACTACCTGCTCGAACAGCACCGGACCGCGATCGCCGCCTACCGCGAGGAGATCCTCACCACCGACCGCGCGCTCGAGGTGATGGCCCGGTTCCACCCGGTCGACCGGCGGCTCGCGGCGATGCCCCGGCAGCTGCTGCTGTTCCATCTGGACCAGGCGTGGGCCGACTACCTGTCCGACATGGCCGAGCTCCGGGAAGGCATCCACCTGCGCTCGATCGCCAACCTGGACCCGCTCGACGAGTTCCACCGGGCCGCGATCCCCGTCTTCCGGCAGCTGATCCCGGCGGCCGAGCAGCGTGCCGCCGACGCGTTCGCCGCTCTCGACCCGGCCGCGCCCGACCCGGTTCTCGACCGCCCGAGCGCCACCTGGACGTACGTTGTCGACGACACCCCGTTCGACGCCGGTCTCGAGCAGTTCTTCTCCGGTATCCGCAACCTGCTCCGCTCCGGCTGGTCGTCCACCGTGGGCCGCTGAACCGCCGGCCTGCCGCACCACGGCCCCACGTCTGGACCAAGCCCGCCGACCACGATCCGACTGGGTGATCTCCGAAGACCAGACCCACCGCTTGCTGATCTGTGAAGTGTGTAGTCGGCGGCTGTCCGGGCGCTGGGTCAACGGGCGCGCCGGGTACCGCGCAGCGGCAGTTCGGCGGCGTCGGCGCCGGCTGGTTGAGTGAGGTGAACGGGAGGCCCGTGGAGGGCCTCCCGCACTTCTACCGTCGTAGCCGGACGGGCCCGGCTCCGGCGTCGATGGGGGTGCGGAACAGGGCGTACGGCTTGTGCCGCAGGTCCTTGCCGTACTGGTAGGTGGGCTGGCGGTGCAGTTGGTTGGCGGTGACGTACAGGTGGCCGTCGGCCGCGACCGACATGGTGTCGGGCCACAGCAGCCGCGGATCGTGGACGAGCGTCTCGTAGGTGCCGTCGGGCCGGCGCCGCAGTACGGCGTTGTGCTCGTAGGCGGTCAGGTAGAGGTTGCCGGCGTCGTCGGTCTCCAAGCCGTCGGAGCCGCTGCCCTTGTCACCCTCGTCGGCCACGGTCGCGGCCACCGCGGCGTCGTCGAGCGACCGGTCGCAGAGGGCGTCGACGGAGACGCTGTAGAGCCGCCGGGAGGCGAGCGGGCAGTAGTACAAGCGCTGACCGTCGTGGGAGATCGCGATGCCGTCGGCGCCCATCGCCAGCGGCTGCGGCTCGCCGTCGGCCGGCCGTTGCATCAGGTAGCGGCCCTCCACCACGGGCCGGAAGACGGTCAGTGGTTCGGCCTTGGTCGACGGATGGTCGTGCAACCGGCGCCAGGACTCGCCGGTGGCCAGGTCGACGACGATGATCCCGTTCGGCCCCTGATCGGACGAATCGGTGATGAACGCGATCCCCTGGGTGCCCCGGCGCAGGTCGAAGCGCACATCATTGAGGTACGTCGTCGGCAGCGCCACGCCGGCCGGGAACACGATCGTGCGCGTCACGGTGTCGGTGTCCAGATCGACGCAGACCAGCTTGGGTCCGCCGGTGCGCGTTGGCCGGAACATCGGGGAGCCGGTGTCGAGAACCCAGAGCCGGTCCGCCGGGTCGACGACGACACTCTGTACCGAGACGAAGGCGTGTTCGTCGTCGTCGCCGTCGGGGGTGTTCCACTGCTGGTCCGGGAACGGTACGGTACGGCCGCGGCGCACTTCGGTGACGGTGGCGGGCACGTCGTCGCCCCATTTCGGGAAGTTGACGAAGATGCGGCCGCGGTGCGAGACGGTGACACCGGTGGGCATGGGGCCGTCGAAGGTCGCGACCGTCTCCAGCGTTCCGGTCGGCTCGTCGCTGCTGGTCATGATCAGCTTATCACCGTGAGCAGGTCGCGGCACGCCTGTTCACAGACGCGGCAGGCCTCGGCGCAGATGCGGCAGTGTTCGTGCCTGCCGGCATGTGATTCACATTCGTCGGCGCAGGCGGTGCACGCCTGGCTGTACGCGATCAGCGTGTCGATGGTCCCCGCGAGTTTCTGCCGGTCCAGGTTGATGTCCTGCGGGTAGGTGTCGAGCATGGGCATCGTCGTGGTCGTCATGTGGTGCCGATCTCCTTCGTCGGTCAGGACGGTGAGACGTCAGGTGGTGGGGTTGAGGGCGACCTTGATCCAGCCGGGTTCGCGGCGGTCGAACTCGCGGTAGGCGGCGATGACGTCGGTCATCGGTTCGTGTCCGGTGAGCAGCAGGGCCGGGTCGACGGTGCCGTTGGTGACCAGTTCGACCAGCTGCGGGATGTAGTGGCGATGGTTGCAGTTGCCGGCTTTGACGGTGACGTTCTTGTTCATCGTCACGCCGATCGGGTAGCTGTCGAAGGTCTGCGGGTAGACGCCGATGATCCCGATGGTGCCGGCCTTGGCGACCGCCTGGGCGGCCCACTGCGAGACCTGGCTGGGGGCGTCGCCGGGTATCCAGTTGTCGCCGTCGGTGTTGGTCTGTGGTGCGGCTTGGGCCTGTTCGGCGTCGAACTGCAGGGCCTGCTGGTCGTCGACGCCGGTCGCGGGTTGTTGTGCGTCGATGCCGACGGCGTCGATGACGCGGTCCACGCCGATCCCGCCGGTGAGTTCCTGGATGGCCTCGACCGGGTTCTCGCTGTCGAAGTCGATGATCTCGGCGTGCTGGCCGCGGGCGAGGGCGAGCCGGTCGGCGTGCCGGTCGACGGCGATGACCCGGCCGGCGCCCTGCAGGTAGGCCGACAGGACGGCGAGTTGCCCGACGGGTCCGGCGCCGAAGACTGCGACGGTGTCGCCGGTGCGGATCTCGGCGAGCTTCGCGCCGAACCAGGCGGTGGGGAAGATGTCCGAGAGCATGATCGCCTGCGCGTCGCTGACGTCGGCGGGCAGCGGGACGAGCGTGGCGTTCGCGTACGGGATCCGCGCGTACTCGGCCTGCAGACCGTCGAAGGCGCCGGCGGCTTCGGGACCGCCGAAGAACGCGGTGCCGGCGAGCTTGCCGCCGGGGATTGGCGTTGTCGCATTGCGCCTGGTAGCCGGCGCGACAGTAGGAGCAATACCCGCAGGAGATCGTGGAGGGTACGACTACGCGATCGCCGGGGACCAGGTTGCGTACGCCGCCGCCGACCTCGACGACCTCACCGACCGCTTCATGGCCGATGATCGTGCCTTCCTTCATGCCGGGCATGGTGCCGCGGACCAGGTGCAGGTCGGTGCCGCAGATCGCGCTGGTGGTGATCTTGACGATGGCGTCGGTGGGCGCCTGGATCTTGGGTTCCGGCGCGTCCTCGAGGCGGATGTCGCCGATGCCGTGCCAAACGACTGCTTTCATGAGCTGCTCACTTCCGGGGGTGGGTCGGCTGCTGCCGATGTCCGCCTACCCGGATGTGCGGGCTTTTCGCGATGGGCGGTGCTCCGGTTGCCGCCGCTTTGATCATCGTGTCGGCAGGCGCGCATGAGGTGTCACCGGCGAATGCGCCCGAAGGGCAGGGTCTTTGGCCGGCACAGCAGCTCACTCACTCCTTGACTGTGCACAGCAGCAAAGCCGGCGTTAGAGCGTCCGCCGCCGTGCTTCACCAGGGGTACCTGCCCTGCGGGAAGCTTCATCCGTTGAGTGAACTGGCTATCGGCGAATGGCGAGCACTGCAATGTCGTCCTGTGGCTGGTCCGGTCCGAGGCGGGACATCACCGTGGCACAGACCACTTCCGGATGGTCGGGTGTGACGACGTCGATCAGTGCTTTGATGCCGACGTCAATGATCTGATGACGCCGCTCGACGAGGCCATCGGTGTAGCACAGCAGGAGCGCGCCGGCCGGTAGTTCGACCGTGCTCGTACGGCGCCGGCTCCGGGAACGAGCGATACCGAGAGGTGCGTCGACCGGCAGATCCAAGAGGGCGGCGGGTTCGTCGGGTACGGCGATCACTGGCTGCAGGTGTCCGGCTGAGGAGATCCGGATCGACCGCCGGTCGGGGGAGATCATCGCGTACAGGGCGGTGGTCAGGGCTCCCGCCTCGAAGTGCCGAATTTTACGGTCGAGCAGAGCCAACGCTTGCGCAGGATCGTCGGTATTGAGGGCATAAGCGCGCAGTGCGCTGCGGATGCGGCCCATCACGACCGCGGACGCCAGGCCGTGACCGGACACGTCGCCGATGACCATGCCGGTCCAGCCCGAAGGAAGGCGGAAGACGTCGTACCAGTCGCCGCCGACGCCCAAGGTGTGGCCGGGAACGTAGCGGGCCGCCGTCTGCAGCCCGTCGATGTCGGCGAGTTGCGGTGGCAGCAGACTGTGCTGCAGAGCGAGGGCCGCGGTATGGTCCGGTTCGCGGAAGCGGCTTTGTCCGGCTGTGCTCGCGCGGTCGGCAGCGTGTTGCAGCAGATCAACGTCGTCGGCCGTGAACGAGCGCGGGCTCAGGGTGCCGACGTGCAGCACCCCGACGACCTCACCGGCGGCGAAGATCGGTACGCCGAGAAGCGATCGGATTCCCTTGCTGATCAGCAACGGATTGATGACGTCGGCGGGCGTGACGTCCGTGATGATCACCGGCTGGCGGGTGTGGGCGATGCGGCCGGCGAAGCCGCGGCCGACCTCCAGCCGGAAGGCCTGCCGGACCTCCTCTTCCAAGCCCTTGGAAGCAGTGGCGACCAGCTGACGGGTGTACGGGTCGAGCAGCAGCACTGCGGCAGTGTCTACAGCGAGTACGCTTCGAACGCGTTCCAGCAGCTCATCAAGCAGATCGGCGACGCTGAGCCGGGACAACGCGGGGTCGACGATGGTCTCCAGACGGCGCCAACGCTGCTCGTCGCGTATCGCACCCGGGCTACTCATGACCGCAGCCTAGCCGGGAGCCATCTCGCCCGCCTTTCACCCATGGAGTGGAACAGGCGTCACCTTCGCGACAGGGCCGTCGAGCTTGGGCGTACCCCGATCTGCAGGGAGCCGACGTGTCTGCCCACAGCCGTCCGGCAGGCGGATCGCTGCTCTTCGGCATGGCAGGCCACACCGAATTCGCGTGGGGATGCACCCCGCCGCCCGCGGGTCCCGAACGCTGCTGTGCCTGGCGGACTCTGATCGAGGGTGATGCGGACTATCGTGAGGTGATGAGCGCCGGATCGGCGGAGCACGAGCAGCAGCGCCAGCTGCTGGAGGAACGTGAGCGCCGCCTCGCGGGTCGTGAGGAAGCGGCAGACCGACGCGAGGCCCAAGCCGACCAGCGGGAGATCGACCTGCAGGGCCGGTTGACACGGGCCGACCAACGGGAGCAGGCGGCGAACCGTCGGGAGTTCCTGCTCAACTCGCGAGAATCTGCGGCTGACAGCCGGGACCTCCGGGCCGAACAGCGCGACGAGGCGGCTGACCGCCGGGCGACCGACGCCGACCGGCGTGACGCCGACGCCGACGCCCGGGACCGGGCAGCCGTCCTGCGCGACCAGGCAGCCGACGTGCGCGACAAAGAGGCTGATCAACGCGAGATCGACGCGGAATCAGCTGGCTGAGGTGCGGCATGCGGGGCATTGTCGCCTGGTGAAGTCAGTGGGTGCCTGCGCGCGCACGCAATGCGGCGAGATGCCGCAGACCTGGCCCGTCAGGGCGGGGAGTGGGGAGTGGGCGCATGGTCGACTCGTCGCGATGGCGTCCGCGCCCGGCTGAGCGCACCTTGATGGCCACTATGGTGTCGATCCTGCATTCCGATCGCCGCCGAGCGCGGCAAGCGCCGTGGCGGGCTCCCTCCGTCCCTGGTCGCAGCCAGCGACCCTGATCAGCGGTGATGCTGGTCAGGGCCGCTCCGCTACGACGTCAGGACCGGGCGAGCGCCGTCCGGACGTCGGCCCAGCTGCCCTCATCGCGGACGTCGGTCAACTTGATCCCGTCGAGGACCTTCTTCATCTCCGCAGGTGGGAGGCCGCCCGCGTTGCTCGCCACCTCGACGGTCACCTTGCCGTCCTCGAGGCGGCTGCAGAGGTTCGGGATGCAGCCCGGCTCGCCCGGCTTCGGATCCTCGGACACCATGATCTGGAACGCGCCCCACATCATGTTGTCGTACGGTCCCAGCAGCCCCTTCTTCGGCAGCCCGCTCCTGGCGAACAGCACGCCGCTGTGTTCGGTGTCGCTCGTCCCGCCGAAACCGTTCAGGCTGCCCGTCGTGTGCTCGCCCACGGCGAACAGCTGATAGCCGGCCGGGACGTAGCCGAGGGTGAACGGCGCCGTGGCCGGCCGCGCCGCGGCCCCGGTCAGGCCGCCGGCTGTCGCCTCGAGCTGCTGCATCGTCGGCAGGTCGGCCTTCTCGGCGATGCTTTCCAGCACCGCCCAGGCGTTCGGGACGTACTCCCAGGCCAGCGTCTTCTGCGACGGCCCGTGGCCGATCTGGCGCTCGATCTTCAGTGCCCGCTGCCCGGCCACGGTGGTCGAGCTCGTGCCCCCCAGCTTGTGCGCGGCGTACGCGCCGGGCCGGTACACGGTCAGGCGCGCGGACAGACTCGGACCCGTCAGCTGCTCGTGCCTGCCGACGATGCGGCTGTCCGTGCCGTCGACGAACACCGAGGCGATCTGGTAGGCGTTGGACGCCACGATCGGGTCCTGCACGCGGACCGGCCCGACCGAGTACGCGGAGAACGTGAACTCGAACGGGTCCGCCAGCAGCGGACCGCCCGCGGCCCTGCTGACGGCGGGACCGGCCGAGACGGCCGCGTCCGCTGCCGGGGCCGTTGCGTTGCTCGTCCGGTGTGCCGCCGGCACCGAGACGGCGGTCGCCAGGGCCACCCCGGCCACGGCCACCATCGCCAGTCCGGCCGCGGCGAATCCCGTCCGGCGCCGCCGCTGCACCCGCCGCCCGGAGGCGACGATGTCGTCGACGCTCACTCGTACCGGCGGACCGTCCTCGGTCATGACATCCACCACCTCACGCACGTGCATTGCCCCACACCTCCGCTTCGCTCAGTTCGATCTGTTCGGCCGCCAGCAGGTCGCGCAGTCTGACCAGGCCGCGCGACACCTGACTCTTGGCGGTGCCGAGACTGCAGCCCAGCACCGTCGCCGTCTCCTCCTGCGACAGCCCCAGGTAGTACCGCAGCACCAGCGCGGCCCGTTGCCGCGGCGGCACCTCCCGCAACGCCGCCCGCACGTGCCGATGCTCGTCGCTGAGCGACGCGGGGTCGCGCAGCGCCACGTCAGGCATGGCGTCACCGGCCGCCTGCTCCCGGCGCCAGGGCCGTCGCGTCTCGTCGATCGCGGCCCGGTACACCATCGTCTTGGCGTACAGGTCCGGTCGGTCGAGCCGGCGCCACCGCGGGTACAGCTTGGCCAACGCGGTCGCGACCGCGTCCTCCGCCATGTGCCAGTCCCCGCAGGTCACGTACGCCAGGTTGCGCAGCGGCACCAGCTGCGCGGCGACGAACTCACGGAAGGCTCTCTCCTCGTCCGCTTTCACAGCGGTAGAACGGTCCGGCGCCGCCCGATCGTTGCACGGTCCAGCAAAGTCACTCCCGGTACCACGTAGCCGGCGAAGTCAACGCCGCCGGCCAGGCCGTTGCCGAGGCGAGCGCCAGCGTCCAGGATGCAGCACGGCATCTACCAGGCGTCCACGCCAACTTTGATCTCCATGATGCCATTGTCGTCCTCGACAGATCTGATGGTCATTTGCGGCGATCAGCGCATCGTCGCAACCTCGGCCACCTCCTCACTGCCCGGCGACGAAGGCCGGGCAGCCGAGCGAAGGGGTGGGGACGACGAGCCACAGTGATCGGGGTAGCCGTTCGTAGGTACGCAACACCGAGACGGCGTTGTTGGCACGGTGCTCGGTCGAACCGGTGTCCTCGTCGGGGCGTACTCCCCAGTGAGGAGCGCGATGTGGCGGGCATGAACTCGCTGTACAACCACCTCCGTGCAGCTGGCGACGACGCGGAGGACGCTTCGATCTATGTCAGGAAGCATTGCGATCTCAGCTCCGTCCAGCAGGGCATCATCACGCGAGTGATGACGCCGCACGATCATGCCTATGAGGAGATGACGGCGACGTTGTCGCGGCTCCGGTCGCTGATCAGCGGACCCACTCGACAAGGCAGAGCCGTACAGCCGCATCGGCCTGCGGATGACCTACCAACCGGGCCAAGAAACACTGAAGGCCGAGGTCGTATCCGAAGACTTCGGCCGTGTGCTTAATGTGTGTCCGAGGGGCGACACGGACCTATTCCCAACCTACCATATTGCTATCTACTACTATTCCATTGAAATAGTGCACGAGGAACCCGTCCGGGGACAGTTCACCCGGGCGGGTTCCTTGCTTCATGGATCTTGGTAGCTGCATCGGCTTTTGCTGATGGGGGCGAGGGATCTGGATGGCCGGCCCACGAAAGCTCATGATCTGGCTGAGCCAGGCAGATCTGCCTGCTTGATCTGCAGTAGGCGTCGCGCCATCCGGCTCGTCCGCTGACAACCATGTCATTCACCCTGGCAGCTCAGGCGGCTGTCCGCAGACCCCCGCCCACGGTGGAGCCGAAGGTCAATAGTCAGCCTAGCCAACCCATTGGCACTGTTGGAGTATCGGTACTGCCCCGGTAATGGTTGGAAGTTTCACGTGAGGGTGCTCTCGCGTGTTGCTCAACGGCTGACACCAGCCGCTACCAGCCGAACCGTATACGGCACGCCGCGGCAGCGCTGGATAGTCCGAGCCGCACGTCAGCCGCCGGCCTCATAGAAGCGTCGAGCCTGATCGTTGCCGCCAGCACTCGTAGATACATCTCCTGGTAGCCGGCCGCTGTACGCCCGCCTCCAACAGCAGGCGACCGAAGCCCCGGCCCAGTACGCGGGCAGTTTGTCCAGAGGATGAGCGCCGGGACGGCTCAGCTGATCAGACTCGCGGGTCGGCGGTCCGCGACACACGCTTGCGGCCCGCGTAACCTCACAGGGTTCCCCGTCTCGTTGAGCCCTGCCGTGGCTTTTGCAGGAGTGGTGGTCGCCCATGCCGAGTGGTCGAAGCGGAACTTCGGAGCGGTACCTCTACGAACGGCTTCCGGAGAAGCGCTTCCAACAACTCGTCAGCGCTGTGCTGGCCCTACATCATCGCGATGTCACCTGCTTCCCGGTCGGCCAGAAAGACGGCGGCCGCGATGCGGTCGTCAAACGCGAGAACAAGCCCTTCCTGATCTATCAAGTCAAGTGGGCGAAGGATCCGGTCAAGAACCCGGTCGCCTGGCTCACTGCGACGATTAACGAGGAACGCGACAACATCAAGCGCCTGGTCGCCGACGGCGCCCAGTCATACGTGCTGGTCACCTGCATCGCTGGAACCAGCGGGCGTTCCACAGGCAGCATGGACCAGCTGGACCGGAAATTCGCCGAGTACTCGCAAGAGTTCGGTATTCCGATGTCCGTCTGGTGGCGTGCTGATCTCGACGCCCGCGTCGACAGCGCACCGCAGGAGCTGATCTGGTCGTACTCTGAGATGCTCGCCGGCCAGGATGCGGTCCGGTACGTCATCGAGGCTGACAAGATCGCCGCAGAGCAGCAGACGCTGCGTGCCCTGCTGCTTCAGTTGATCGCCACGCAGTGGGAGGAGGACGCGAAGGTCAAGTTCCGGCAGGTGGAGCTGGACACCTACAACCTGCTGGACTTATTTGTTGATGTGGAAGCCATCCGTATCACGCAGCCTCTCGCGCATGACCTCCGGCCACGTCAACGGGTTCACAACGTTGGCCGGGTCCACCGCGCAGTTGCACCGAGCCAGTCGTCGCCTCGGCCTGCACTCGCCAGGGGACTTGAGCCCGCCGGTGCTCACGCAGCAGCCAAGTTGGGTGGGGCGGCCGAATATCTACTCGACGCCACTCAGCCGCTAACTCTGGTCCGCGGCGAGCCCGGGCAGGGCAAATCCACCCTGGCGCAATACCTTTGCCAACTGCACCGTGCGGCCTTCCTCGCTGACAGCCCTTACCTCACCGGTCCACGGCCGGAACGCGCCGTGGCGGCGCCTCGGCTGCCGATCCGTGTCGACCTGCGCGACTACGCTCGATGGCGAGCCGGCGAAGATCCCTTCGCCGAGGACGACACGCCACGTTCCCGGCGGCCGCGGCCACGTCAGCAACCGTCGCTGGAACAGTTCCTCGCCTATCTGGTGACCGCACGGGGATCGGGTGCCGATGTGTCGGTCACGCTGGTCAACGATGTGATCAGCCGGTTCCCGATGCTGATCGTGCTTGATGGCCTCGACGAGGTGGCTCACCAGCCAACCCGCGTCCGCGTGGTGAAGGAGATCAACGAATTCGTCGCGCGCCTCGGAACAAGCATCACCACCTCTCAGCTGATCGTGACAACGCGGCCGAACGCATCAGACCTGCCAGAGCCGTCTCCGGAGAAGTTCGAAACCATCGCGTTGCTGCCCCTGAGCCCCGAGCTGCGGACCTCGTACCTGCGTAAGTGGGCGGATGCCCGCGGGCTGCGCGGCCAAGCACGGCGCGCCCTGGAGGGCACCTTTCGGCAGCGTTCGATCGAACCGCACATCGAGCAACTGGCTGACAATCCGATGCAGCTGACCATCCTGCTGTTCCTGATCCAGAAGCGTGGCGATTCGATCCCCGACGGCCGCACCCAGCTGTTCCGGGCATATATGGACACCTTCCTCGACCGTGAGTCGGAGAAGAGTCCGTCGGTCCACGAACACCGGGAAGACCTGGAAGAGGTCACCGCGTTCCTTGGCTGGTATCTGCAAGCGAACGCCGAAACCGACGCGGCTGCCGGTCGAGTCCCGACTCGGACCATTCGCAAGGCGATCCTCAACTATCTCGATGACGTCGACAAAGACACGACGCTCGTCGACGACCTGTTCACTGCGGTGACGGACAGGGTCTGGGCGCTAACCAGCAAGGTCCAGGGGACATTTGAGTTCGATATCCAGACCATGCGCGAGTTCTTCGCCGCCGCCTACCTCTGGGGATTCGCCGGCGCCGAACTGCGGTCTTTCGACAAGTCATCGATCTTGGGGGAGCTGGCTCGTCGCTCGTACTGGCTGAACACCTCCCGATTCTTCGCCGGTTTCGCCGACCCGAACGAGCTGTCCGGACTGGTCGACGTCCTGGAAGAGGAGTTCGAAACCCCCACGCGGCCAATGCAGGTCCGCGACACCGCGTGGGCACTGCTGTCCGACGGCGCCTTCTCCCGGCAGCGGCGGGCACAGAAGAGGGCCACCCAACTGTTCGTCGATGACTTAAGCCTGCGGTTGATCCTGTACTCGCTCACCACCCGCGACCGGGCATCGAGAGATTCCGCAGAGACGCGCGCAGTACGGCCGCTGGCCTACGACCGTGGAGCGGAACACCTGATCGCAGCACTGATACAGCGCATCGAAGCGGCGCCTGGCGATGCCATGAACCGTGAGCGCCTCGTCCTCGTTCAGGTACTCGGTCGCGTCCCGGCGGGCTGGTGGATATCACGCATGTCAACCGCAGTGGGCACCGTGCACGAGGCGGCCTGGCTTCGTCTCGGGGCGCTACTCCCCGGCAGGACCACCCTGGAACCGAAGGCGATCGACCAACTCTCGCTTGACACGATCGAATCTGCCGAACTGGCGTTGAGCGCCGGCATCATCGCCGCTCCCGGATCGGCGCTGGAACAAAAGTTGCTTCGTGCGGTACTCGACGGCCAGTGTTCCGACGCGAAGCCGGGCGCGGTAGCCGGGATGCCCGGCGACCTGTTGCAGGCGCTCACCCCACGGCGTTTCCTGGCCAAGGCCGCAGACGCCTGGGACCCTGCCGTGCCGAGTCACTTGCTGTCGTACGAAGGCCCTCAAGCCGACCGGGCACGCCGTGAAGCCCAGCGGCGACTGCGAGAGAGAGAACCAGGGTTCGCTCGGGTCGCCGAGGCGATGCGGGCGAGCCGCGGTCAAAGCGGTACGACCTCGGTGTGGAGCGACACTGCACGCGAGATCGCCGCACTCTACGGCCCCTGCTGGCTCGCCGCAGAGATCGCGATCATCGGCGCGGCGATCTCCGACAAGGAATGGACCACCGGGGGAACTTTCACCAAGGGGGCAGAACCGTTCGGCCCCAACCTCGACTACGGAACTCTGCTACAAGAAGCCCGCTTCGCCCGTTCCGAGCCCAGCTGGTGGCAATGGCACGCTGACGCCCACACAGACCCCCTGTCGCGAGCCACCTGGTGCCTGGCGCTGGTCTGCGTCGGCACCGCGGACGTCCTGACCGCTACCATCGATCAGCTCGATGCCGCTGTCCGTGCTCTGCCCCCCAACCTGCAACGGGCTCTCGTCCACAGCTCCAGCCGGATCGGTCGATCAGAGCTTGCCCGACGCCTCCCCGACGACATCCTGTACCGGGCTGGTCCGCTCGACACCCTAACGGCGCTGCTCATCGCACAACACCAGCGCGACGAGGCCTGTGAGCTGACGGCGCTACAGGACGAGCAGCTCGCCGACATGGCGCGATTCGGGCACGCAGGTTGGGTCGGTCTTCGTGCCCTCAGCGTCCGCATGCTGAGCCGTCCTTCAGCAGAACTACTCGACGGCATCCGCGCGTACGGCAACGAGGCCGTTATCGACCTACACGGCGGCCTCAACGAGCTTACGTCCAGGGCCTTACTGGAATCGATCTTGAGCGACGCTGGTGCGTATCCGCTCTGGTGGGTCACCGCCGCTGAGAAGGCCGTCGCGCGAAGACATCAAGACGTTTCGCTTGCCCAAGTTGCGCAAGCCGGACATTGGTTCCCCGGCTTAGCATGACCTGCCGTGTGGCACACCCTTCTGCCGATCTACCAGCCCATACGGTCTGGGACACTACGTCAACTGCAATGACAGAATCTTGTTGAGGAGCGCCGTCGTGCAACAAGCCGCTACAACGGTCGCAGCACCGGATTGGGGAAGCGTCCCCGAGTGGATCGGCGGAATCGGCACCGCCTGCGCGACGATCCTGTTCGCCTTCGGATGGCTCATGGACGCTCGACGCCGACGGCAAGACCACGAACGCCAGACAGCCGTCGCGATACGGCAACTACTGCTCGACGTCGAACATTTGTATGCATCAGAGCGGGAACAGGACGGCTCGCTAGAGCCAACCGCAGACCCGAAACTCTCCCGCATCGTCCGGGAGATCGAAACGCACGCCGCACTGCTCCCCAAGAGCATCCGCCCCAGGATGATGCAGCTGGCCGAGTTCCTGGGCAACGGCGCCATCCCCACCTTCCAAGGTGATCGTGAAAGCCTCGTCGCGTCTCGATGCACCCGGCACGGCTTGGACCTGATCGCGGCATACCTCCGCAACGACGAACTTCCCCAGCCGCCCAACTTCGTTGCCGAGTATCAGTCCGCTATCGATGATGCGAACGCGGCAGTCGAACAGCACTACCGCGAACTAGAGGATCAAGAACGTCGTGGTCGGCACGAGAGGCCCGCCACGGACACGCCGGCGCCGGCGTCACCGGAAGGGGCAAGCTGACGCCGTCTCCGACCGGTGCGGACCGGCAATAGGGACTGGCACTGTTGATCTACTTCCAGGCTGGAGGGGTGCGCCGTTGGTGGCCGACGTAGTCCATCGCTGTCACCTAGCGCCTCACCCCAGGGCGGCCGATGGTGAATCGAACCCGTCGGAGGCGGTCACCAACGCGAGCCGCGACTTGCGGCATGATCAATCGATCTGATGCTCATCATTGAGAATGCTCACCGGCCGTGGGCTTGACCCGTTTCGACGGACAGGGTCGATGAGTTGATCTTCAGGCTACCTTAAGTGCGGGTAGCAGGCTGATGTCGGTGCCGCCTTCGTAAGCGGCGGGGCTGAGGTAGCCGAGGCTGGAGTGCCGGCGGCGGGTGTTATACCAGCCCTCGATGTACTCAAATGTCGCCTGGTGAGCGGCCTTTCGGGTGGGCCAGGCCTAACGGTGGATCAGTTCCGTTTTCAGGGTCGCGAAGAACGATTCGGCGACGGCGTTGTCCCAGCACTGCCCGCGCCGGCCCACGCTCAGCCGCACGCCGTGGCGTTTGGCGAGGCGGCGTGCTGGGCGCTGGTGTATTGCTCCGCGATCGGAATGAAAGACGAGACCGTCGGCAGGCCGCCGGCGGCGCAGCGCGTCGGTGAGGGCGGCGTCGACCAGGTCGGTCTTGAGATGGTCGGCCACCGCCCAGCCGACGACGCGGCGCGAGGCCAGGTCGATGACGGTGGCCAGGTAGAGCCAGCCTTCCCAGGTGTTGATGTAGGTGATGTCGCCGCACCAGCGGGTGTCGACCGCGGCCGCATCCACGGTGAAGTCGCGGTCGACCAGGTCCGGACGCTGGCCGGCGGCCGGATCGGCGATGGTGGTGGTCTTCCAGCGGCGGGGGCTCTTGCCGGCGATTCCGGCCTTACGCATCCGGGCGGCGATGCGTTTGCGGCCGTGCCGCTGCCCGGCGGCGGCGAGTTCGGCGTGGATCCGCGGCGCCCCGTAGGTGCCGTTCGACGCCTCATGCACGGCGATGATCTGCTCGGTGAGCCGGGCGTCGGTGCGGTCACGCTGCGACTGCTCGCCGCGGGCCTGCTGGTAGTAGGCGGACCGGGAGACCTCGAGCAGTTCGCAGGCACGCTTGACGTTGTGCTTGCCGGCCTGCTCCGCGGCGATGAACGGGTACACGTTCACCGGGTCTCCCTCGCGAAGAAAGCCGTGGCCCGTTTCAGGATGTCGACGTCCTGTTGCAGGCGGCGGTTCTCCGAGCGCAGCCGGGCCAACTCGGTCCGCTCGTCGCTGGTGAGCCCGTCGGTGCGGGTCCCGGCGTCGAGTTCGGCCTGCTTGACCCACGATCGCACCGCGGTCTCGGTCAGGTCGAAGTCCCGGGCGACCTGCCCGACGGTGCGGTCACCACGCTGACACAACTCGACGATCTCGGCCTTGAACTCCGGCGTGAACGCCCGCCGCGGCCTCGATCGTTTCTTTCCCACGCTCTCCATGATGCTGGACATCCTCCCGGAGACCCAGGTCCCCTGATCTTGGATGTCCATCAAAACGGGGCAGGCCCACCGCCCGTCGAACACGTCACCGTTGATCCGGGCTTCCAGCAGTCTCAGCGCATCGGCTTCGGAGTCGAACTCTCTTCCGTTCAGATCGAAGAAGGGGCTGCTGCCGGCAAGTACAAGCAGCACAGGGCGCCGGCTGCGATAGGTCCATCCCTTCGCGCGCAGTGGCTCCAACGTGGCGATGGACCACAGTCCTTGCTGGACTTCCCGCGCGCCGGCAACCGAGATCATGGACTCAGCGTAGGAGCTGAAACTCCACTCAGGGGCAGATTCGGAAGCACGGTTGAGCCTTATGGTGCCTGCGTCTCCAAGGTCTGTCTCGCAGGCGGAAGGTCCAGGAACCGGCGTTCATGTTGGCTACGGCGGTTGCATCCGGCCCCCACGGCGGGCTTCAAAGCGGGCTTCACCTGGTTCAAGATCCCCACCGGGGTGGTTGAAATTGGCCCCATCCTCTATCAACGAAAAGCCGTCTCGACGCGAACGACCAGGTGGTGTTGTGCGTTGTAGATGCCGCCAACCTCACGACAGGTCTTGGCCAGCCACTCCGGCGAGCAGACGTTGACGTCGAGGGACTTCTCGCCCGGTGTGTCGGGCGGGCCGACGATCATGCGGACGTTCAAGGCGAACTCGGACGGATCGTCCGGAAGGGTTGACGGATCGGATCAAGGTTGAGGCTCTTGAGGGCCGCTCGCACACCGTTGATCATGCCGTACGAAACGTCCGCTCACGCCGCAGATAGCGCTCGCCTCCGCATGGACCTCGACGGCGAGGGTGCGCCGGTCCGGGGGACTGTCCGGTGACCTACCTGCGGTTTGCGCGTAGTGATGTCTTCGGGGCTGCATCACCTGGTGGGGACGCCTATGTGCAGCAGGTGTTGCGGGATCTGATCATCCTTGGCCCAGATTTCGCAGTGGACAAGTCCTGCGACGACGCGCTGCTGTCCGCGACGGTTCGAGAACAGGCTATCGCGGGTCCGGTTCGGGAGGCGGTGGCCGAGCTACCGGAATCTGCGTGGTGGATCCGTGCGGATCCGCGGACGCCGCGCCGTGCCAACCGGCGCCGACGGGTATTACGCAACCGCCGCTGACGCCATGCAACTCGAGCGCACAGCGAGGGGTACCCCCTTCTCATCCGCGCCGGCACGGACCCTGGCCCCGAGTTTCCCGCGCTCCCTGGGGCAGCGCGGGACCGAGCCGGTGCGAATCAGGCCACGCTGATGAGATGGGGTGCTCAGGTTCAGGGCGGCTTGGCCGTAGGATTCCGGCACGGTCGGCACGGAGGCGAACACGAGGCGTGCCGCGGCGGTGACATGGGAAGGCTGAGCGTAGGACGATGACCGACGAAAACGGCGTAGATACGCTTTTCGACATCGAGGACGACGCGGCCGGCGAAACGGAGCCCGGCTCGACGGCCGACGTCGAGGCGCTGGCCGAGGACGAGATCATCGACTACATCACCGACCGGCGGATCAAGGACCGCGGTAATGAGGGAGTCCGGCAGCGGATCGCCCGTGCGCTGTTCCTTGAGTACGGCGTCTCCGTCGACGACATGGAGCGTGACTTCCCCATCCCGGTGTCGATCGACGGCCGCCGCCGAAGCACGAAGAAGGCGGACATCGCCGTGTTCGCGCCGGGTAGCGAGCACACGCTGGCCAATCTGCAGCGCGTCGTGGTGTGCAAGCCGGAGCCCAAGAGCGGCCGGGCGGTCACGAAGATTCGAACCTTCGAGCAGGCCGGGAAGGATCTCGACGAACTCAAGGATCTGCTCGGTCAGGCGCAGACGCCGAACGCCCAGTACGGCATGTGGACCAACGGGCTTGACTTCTTCTTCCTGCACCGGGAGTCCAGCACCTTCGGCGTCGAGTTTGACGACCGGGCTGACTGGCCCGTTAGCCACGATAGCCTCAGCGGCACGTTGGGTTCGGCCGCGCGGCTGCGGCGCGGCGAGGCCGCGATGCTCAAGACGGCGTTCCGGCGTTGCCACAACTACGTGCACGGCAACGAGGGCCTGCCCAAGGACGCCGCCTTCTGGCAGTTCCTGTACGTCATCTTCGCGAAGGTGTACGACGAGCGGGAGAGCCGGCGGCTGGGTGTGCCGCGGCGCTTCTACGCACTGCCCAAGGAACCGTTCGACAAGGAGGGGCGCGAGGAGATCGCCAAGCGGGTAAAGGAGCTCTTCACTGAAGTGAAGAAGCAGTACCCGCTCTTCAGTGAGCGTGACCAGATCACGATGTCGCCCCGGGCGCTGGCCTTCATCGTCGGCGAGTTGGCGTCCTACGACCTGGCTGGCACGGACATCGACGCGAAGGGCATTGCCTACCAGGAGCTCGTCGGCACCAACCTGCGCGGCGATCGTGGGCAGTACTTCACCCCGCAGGGCGCGGTCGACCTGATGGTGGAGATCCTCGACCCGCGGGAGAACGACGTCGTCCTCGACCCCGCCTGCGGCACCGGCGGCTTCCTCCGGGCGACGCTGCGGCACCTGCTCAAGAAGTGGCAGGCCGAGGAGGGCACCGCCGGGCTGCCGGACACCGAGGAGCAGCTCGAGACGCACCAGGAACGGCTCGCGGCCTACGTCGAGGATCACCTGTTCGGGGCGGACTTCGACCCGTTCCTGGTCCGTGCCACCAGCATGAGCATCATGCTGCTCACCGGGGTAACGGGCAACGCGTTCTGGATGGATTCGCTGGCCTTTCCCGGGGGGCACCTGGAAGATCGCTTCGTGGCTCGGGACCGGCTTCCGCTGGGCCAGGTGGACATCCTGATGACGAACCCACCGTTCGGCACGGACATCAAGATCGAGGATCAGGAGATCCTTGAGCACTACCGCGACGGCGTGGCGCAGCCGTGGTCGCGGAACAAGGAGACCGGCGTGGTCGAGGCCACCCCGGGGAGCCGGGTCTCCGCCATGTCGCCGGAGCAGTTGTTCATCCAGCGTGCCGTGGAATGGGTCAAGCCCGGCGGCAAGATCGGCATCGTGTTGCCCAACGGGATCCTGTCCAACCCCGGCCCGTCCGACGAGGGGATCCGCCGCTGGATCCTGGACAACTGCTGGGTGCTGGCCAGCGTGGAACTGCCGGTGGAGACATTCGTGCACGAGGCCAACGTCAACATCCTGACGTCGTTGCTGTTCCTCAAGCGGAAGACCCGCGAGGAACGGATGGCCGCCGACCTCGGCCAGCAGGTGGACTACCCGGTGTTCATGGCGGTGGCTGAGAAGGTCGGCTTCGACCGCCGGGGCAACCCGGTGTACAAGCGCCGCCCGGACGGCGAGGTGATCCTCGAACCCAAGGAGTACGTGGAGAACATCCGGCGCAACGGGGTTGCGACCATCCGGCGGATCTCCCGCCGGGAGAAGGCCATCGACAACGACCTGCCGGTCATCGCCCAGCGGTATCGGGAGTTCCGCGAGGTGCACCCCGAACCCGGAGCACCCCGATGATCACCCGCGTCGAGGCGTACGGGTATCGGTGTTTTCCGCAGCTGAGCGTCGATTTCGGCCGGTACCACGTGCTGGCCGGGGGCAACGGCGCGGGGAAGACCACCCTGCTGGACATCCCGGTGCTGCTCGGGGACCTGCTTGGCCAGCAACGAGCGGCCGACGCGTTCCTGCGCCCGCAGCCCGCGCGGCGTGTCCCGCGGGCGCGGACCCTCGCCGAGCTGCTGCACCAGGGGCGCGGCGAGTCGCTCATGTTCTCGATCGAGGCCAGGCTGCCCGCCGACATCGAGAACCAAATGGCCGGGCGCAGCGCGCCCTCGCTCGCCGAGCACACCCCCACCCACCTTCGGTACGAGGTGCGTCTGGAGGTGTTCAACTACGAGCTGCGCGTCGTCGAGGAGTACCTGTTCCTCTTCTCCGAGAAGGGGCCGCGGCCGAAGCCGGGTATCCCGTTGCAGGGCGCATCCCTGACGCAGAAGCGCACCAGAAACGGGCAGGTGATCATCCGGCGTCCCGGTGCCGGCGAACCCACTCACTTCTGGGTGGAGACCACAACCCGCGGGCCGCGCATCCCCGACCTGCGAGTACCGGCCGGTCAGTTGGCGCTCGGCGCGGTGCTCGCCGACCCCGAACTGTTCCCCGCGGCGCTGTGGCTGGGCCAACTGCTGCGCGAGGGAGTGGTGTTCTACGACCCAGACTGGGACTCGCTGCGCGAGGCGGCACCGCCCGGCGACCCGGTGCGGCTGCTGCCGGACGGGCGCAACACTCCGTGGCTGGCTCTGCACCTTCAACAGTCCGACCCAGGCCGGTTCCGCTTCTGGGTGGACCACGTGCGCACTGCGCTTCCACAGGTCGCCGGCATCGCCGCGGTGGAACGCGAGGAGGACCACCACGCCTACTTCGCGGTCAACTACGTGGGCGGATACCGGGTGACCTCCTCCGGGCTGTCCGAGGGGACGCTGCGCATCCTCGCGCTGTCGCTGCTGCCGTATCTGCCGACCTCAGCGATCCCTCGGCTGCTGGCCACCGAGGAACCGGAGAACGGCATTCACCCGCGGGCCATCGAAACCGTGGTGCAGTCGCTGGCCTCGATCTACGACGCGCAGGTGCTGGTCTCCACCCAGTCGCCCATCGTGCTGGCCAACACCGAGCTGAGCGACGTGCTCGCCGCTCGGATCGGCGCCGACGGCGCCGTCACCGTCGTTCCCGGTGACCGGCACCCCCAGCTGCGGGAATGGCAAGGCAACATCGACATCGGTACGCTCTTCGCCGCCGGAGTCCTCTCGTAACGACCTTATCCAGGGGAGTCATGCCAGCAGACAAGCGTGACGTCGTCTTCCTCGTCGCCGACGGCTCGATGGAACAGATGGTCCGCGGATTCTTCGGCAACTCGGCGAGTCACCGCCGGCTCGGTTGTGGGCGCTTCACCGTCGAGCCGACGGACATCGTCGTCGCCACTCGTCGCGACCCGGAAGTGTATGGCCTCGCGCACGAACTGCTGCGACCGTACGTAGCCACCCACCGGCATGCCGTGGTGATGGTGGACAACGAGTGGGACGGCAGCCCCGGCGCCAAGAACATCCACGACCGGATTAGCAAGAACGTCAGCCAGGAGTGGGACGAGTACGCGGTGGTCGTCCTCGACCCCGAGCTGGAGGCCTGGCTCTGGCAGGACAACCCGAACCTGGCGGGCGCGCTCGGCTGCCCGCCGGACTTCCGGCACATCCTCACCGTCGGCGGGCACTGGCCCGCGGGTCAGGACAAGCCGGGCGACCCCAAGGCAGCGCTCGAACATCTGCGGCGGCGCCATCGCGCCGACCCGTCGAAGGCGGTGTTCCACCGGGTGGCCGGCCGGGTGTCCGTCAAAAACTGCATCGATCCCGCTTTCCTCCAGCTTCGCGACACGCTGCGTGACTGGTTTCCCGAGGAGACCCTGTGAAAATCGCCGCCCTCGACAACCCGGTACGCGCCAGCTGGCTCGCCGAACAGGGTTATCGTCTCGACGCGGGCCCGTATGTCTCCGAGGCGTATGCGGCCAGAATGTTCCTCAACCGGCTTCCGCGGACCGAACCGCTGCGAGACGTCACTGAAAGCATCTTCTATGGAGGGCGAGCTCGTCGGCAATGGACGCATGATCCTGACTATGGCGTCCCTTTTCTCGGTAGTGCTGACATCTTTGAAGCGGATCTTTCTCACGCGCCCATGATCACCCGAGGCTCGTTCGACGAGAATACCAAGCTTGCGCTGAAGCCGGGCTGGACCTTGGTGACCAGATCGGGAATGACAGCTGGGCGCGTCACCTACTCCAGGTTGAGCATGGATGGTTCGGCATGCAGCGAGCACGTCATTCGTGCAGTCCCCGATCGCAGCCGAATCCCGGCCGGATATCTTTACACTTGCCTTGCCAGTCGATTCGGCATTCCTATGATCAAGGGCGGAATCTTCGGTACTAGCGTTCGGCACATTGAAGTCGAACATATGGCCAATATTCCGGTGCCGCGTTTTGAAATGCATGTAGAGTCAAAGATAGACGACCTAATTTTCGAGGCCATGGAGCTACGTCAGCGGTTTGAGGATGGGGTCTGCACCGCAACTCGAGACCTCTTCGAGTCGGCGGGGATTCCTGAGCTGTTGGACCTTCGCTGGCACGACCAGCCCCGCGACATCAACTTCAGCATCACCGGAATCGGTTCGTCGAGCATTCGGGCTCTAAACTTCGCACCGCGAGCGCGTCATCTCCTTCATTTGCTTTCTATGGTTCCTCACCGGACGTTGGGCGAGATCTGCCAGAACGGTCGCCTCCGAACCGGAGCCCGTTTCAAGAGATTTGATGCCAGCCCGGATACCGGAGTTCGGTTGATTGGGCAGCGTCAAGCCTTTTGGTTACGCCCGGAAGGGCGGTGGATCAACCCGAAGCAAGCGCCATCTGACATCATGCAAGACGACGAGACGATCCTTATCGCCGCACATGGGACCCTAGGGGACGGCGAGGTGTACAGCAGGTCGATCTTCGTGACGGGAAGCTGGCTCAAACACGCTTTCAGTCAGGACTTCGTTCGGGTGCTGAGTGGTTCTCCGGATGTTTCAGGCGCATATCTATTTGCTTTCTTCCGATCCGAGGCGGCGTTTCGCGTTCTGCGTTCCATGAGTGTGGGAGGTAAGCAACAGGAGTACCACCCTGCGCTGCTTCGTCAGCTTCCGGTGCCGATGTGTACCCCGAGTGATCGGGAGCGGATCGCGGAAACGGTGCGGGCGGCGTATCGAGATCGGGACGAGGCTGATAAGAAAGAGGACCAAGCGTTCAAGCTCTTGGATGACGCGGTGCGAGAGGCGGCGCGATAGCGATGGCGCAGATCGTCGGCGGGGGAACCCCGGCCAACGACGCCGAGCGTCTGGTGCTGCGGCACCTGGCCGAGCACGCCCCCGACGACTGGATCATCCTGCACAACGTCGAGATCCCGGTGCACGGTGACAGCTACGAGGTGGACCTCGTCGTCGTCAACGCCCGGGGTGTCTGCCTGGTCGACGTGAAAGGCACTCGGGGGCGTATCGACGTCGCCGGCACCCGCTGGTATCCGGCGGGCCGGGACTCGTTCGCCTCACCAGTACGCAAGCTGCGGGGGCACGCTCGCGCGGTGAAGGGCCTGCTCACCCAGCATCAGCCCGCGCTGTCGCGGGTCTACGTCGATCAACTGGTTGCGCTGGTCGGCCCGCAGGCCCGGCTGATCGACCCAAGTGACCGCGACGACGCGGACGCGTTGCACGTCACCGACCTGGACGGGCTGATCCCGGCGCTGGGTGACGTGTCCCGGGTGCGGCCGGGGATGGCGCGCGACGTCCGGCAGCACCAGGCGGCGATCATCAAGGCCCTCACCGGCACGGTGCGCCGTCCGACCGGGCCGCAACGGTTCGGTGACTGGGTGGTGTGTGAGCGGCTCGGCGGCGACGACGAGGTCACCGAGTACCGGGCGCGCAACGCGGTGGCTGGAGCCGACGAGACGGTCCTGCTGCGGGTGTACCGGGCCAACCCGTTGCTGCCGGAACGGGAACGCGCCACCCAGAAACTCAAGATCGCCAACGCGTACGAGGTGCTGGCGAAGCTGCCGCCGAGCCCGTTCATCGTGGGACGCCGGACGTTCTTCGCCACCGACGACGACAGCCGGTTTGTGCTGGTC
This sequence comes from Actinoplanes sp. NBC_00393, assembly GCF_036053395.1. Classification (NCBI taxonomy): domain Bacteria; kingdom Bacillati; phylum Actinomycetota; class Actinomycetes; order Micromonosporales; family Micromonosporaceae; genus Actinoplanes; species Actinoplanes sp. NBC_00393. The sequence goes on from NZ_CP107942.1 coordinate 11,430,220, forward strand.
CTCGACGACACGCGGGGGCAGGCGCTGGCCGTACACCTGAAGGATCCGCGGCAGGCGCTGAGCGCCGACGCGAAGCTGCGGATCTTGGGTGACATCGTGCGTGGGCTTGCCCACGCGCATGCCTACGCGGTGTTGCACCGGGCTCTGACTCCCACCGCGGTGCTGGTCTCCAGCGACACCGGGCGGGCGCTGCTGACCGGGTTCGACTATGCGCGCCCGGAAACGGCACGCGACTACACGGTCGTCGGCAGCCTGGCCGACGCGCTCGACCCGGCCTATGTGGCGCCGGAGTGCCAGAACCGGGCGCAGGCGATGAGCCGGGCCTCGGACGTCTACGCGGCCGGGGTGATCGGGTTTCAGCTGCTCACCGGGGAGTTGCCGTTCGCGTCGTCGGAAGATCAGTTCCACCGGGGAAGCGTGTTGCCGGACGCTGCGCTGTCCGCGGCCGGGGTGGACCCGGCGGTGGAGGCGCTGCTACGCCGGATGTGTTCGCTGGCACCGTCGGCACGGCCGTCAGCAGCGGATGCGCTGCGTGAACTGCAGCGGCTGGCCCGGGTTGCGGCCGGTGTAACCCGGCCGAAGCTGGCCGAGGTCGATTACGGGAATCTGCCGCCGGGGCACCAGTTGACTCCGAAGTACCAGGTCCGGGAGAAACTGGGGGCGGGCCGGTTCGGCACCGTGTACCGGGTCTACGACAACCTGGCTGACGAGGAGCGTGCCGTCAAGATCGTCCACCGGGGCACCGAGTCGGTGATAGCACGCCTGAAGCGAGAGTTTCAGTTGCTGCTGAGCCTGCCGCTGCATCGCAGCATCGTGGTGGTGCGCGAGGCCGACTACCTCGAACTGGGCCGGGTGCCCTACGTGGTGTTCGAATACCTCGAAGGACATGACGGAAAGGCTCTGGTCACCGAGCGGGCGCTGGGGCCGGCCGATGTGGTGCGATTCGGCGTTGACGTAGCGGAGGGACTGGTCCACCTACACGGTGAGGGCATTTTCCACTGCGATGTCAAGCCGGCCAATCTCCTGCGCACCGACGTGGGTTGCAAGATCCTGGACTTCAACGTGGCGACCCGCGCCAGCGACAGTCTGTCCGAGGTCGGTGGCACCCCGCAGTACGCCCCGCCGGATTACTCCCCGGGCCGGGTGACGGTCGCGGATCTGGTTGACCGCGACGTGTACGGGCTTGGCGTGACACTGTACGAGCTGCTCACCGGGCGGTGGCCGTTCGGTGACGGCGTACGGCGGGCGGCCGGTGAGCCGGCGATCGATCCGCGGACCTACGCTGGCCTCGCCAACCTCTCCGACGAGTTGATCGACGTCCTGCTCCGAGCCATCGCGCCGTGGCGCAGCGAGCGGTACGCGGACGCGGCCGAGTTCCTGACGGCCCTCCGGTCGATCGGCGACCGGGTACACCGACCGATGAAACCGGCTGCCCTGCCACCGGTCACCGTGCCCGCGGCACAGCGGGAAGCGAACTCGTTCGTCGGCTTCTTGAGCTCGCTGTACAGCCAGAGCGCCGGCAGTAACGCTGGCACCCGCAGCGGCGGCCAGCCGTTCGACCTGTACGTGTCCACGGCACTGGACACCCGGCTGACCGAGGCGGTGCTGGCCGGGCGCTACCGGCTGGTGATCATCACGGGCAATGCAGGCGACGGCAAGACGGCGTACCTGCAGCAGCTGTTGCGCGACGCCCAAGCCGGCGGCGCTGATGCGCCGGTGTACCGGGACAACGGCGCCGATCTCCGTCTGCCGGACGGCCGCTGGTTGCGCACCAACCACGACGGCAGCCAGGACGAAGGAGAACGCACCAACGACGAGGTGCTGTCAGACTTCTTCGCCCCTTACGCCGGGGCCGAGCTGGCAGGGAACGCCGGGGAGACCCGGCTGATGGCCATCAACGAAGGCCGGCTGGTTGATTTCATCAGCGTCCACCAACAGCGGTTCCCCGCGCTTGCGAAGAGGGTGCGCGCTGGGCTGAGCGGCACCGCCGACGACGGCCCAGTCGCGGTGATCAACCTGAATCGGCGGAGCCTACTCACCGAGTCCGAACAGTTCGGGCCACCGGTTTTCGACCGGTTGCTTACCCGGATGACCGACCCGGCCCGGTGGGAGGCGTGCGCGGGATGCCCGCTCACCGCCACGTGCTATGCCCGGCACAACGCACAGACGCTGGCCAACGAGGGCGTCGGCCCCAGAATCACAGGGCGGTTGCGGATGCTGTTCACCATCGCCGCTCTGCGAGGGGTGCAGCACCTGACCATGCGTGACGTCGGGTCCGCGCTGGCATACCTGCTGACCTCCGGCCGCGACTGCGAGCAGCTCCACCAGTTGTATGCGAGCGGTGACAGCGACACGATCCTCGACGGGTTCTACTTCAACAGCTGGATCGGTCCGGCTGGTGGCCGCGACCGGCTCTTGGCCCTGCTGGCGCAGCTGGATGTGGCCGCCGTCGCCGACCCGGCCCTGGACCGGCGGCTGGACTACGTCGGCCCCGACGCCGGGCGCGCTCTGATGACGGTCGACCAGCGCGGCGACTACGACCAGCGGCTACTCGACGACGCGTTCGCCCGGCTGCCGCGTGGTGCCGCAGCGAACCCTGCCGAGACCGACGTGCACCGCCGATACCTGGCGGCGGCCCGCCGCCGCTTCTATTTCGAATGCGTGGACGAGGAGCGTTCGGCCCGGATGCTGCCCTACCGGTCGGCGCGGACCTTCACCGAGCTGCTCGCCCACCCGGAACGGGTGCCTGGACACCTGCACGATCTGATTACCGCGATCAACCGCGGTGAAGGGCTCTCCGGTGCGGCGGTCTCCGGCGGCGCGCTCGCGTTGCAAGTCCGGGCGATTCCGGGCGGCACGGTCCGCAGCTACCGGTTGTTCCCGGCGGACAGCCTGCGGCTGCGCCCGGCCGGTGGCCCGGCCTCGGCCTACCTGGAAGGCGGCTGCCAGGAACTGGTGCTCAGCTATCACGGCGCTGGCGGGCACGAGGCCCGG